>JAFXKY010000013.1 GCA_017531485.1 Eubacteriaceae bacterium
AGTTGATGTGGGCTCATAGCTCAGCTGGATAGAGCAACGGCCTTCTAAGCCGTGTGTCTGGGGTTCGAATCCCTACTGGCGCGCCACTTTTTAAAACTTAATATATGGTGGAATTGGCTTAGCTGGTTAAAGCGTCGGATTGTGGTTCCGAAGATCATGGGTTCGAATCCCATATTCCACCCCATTTACAACCAAATGAACGTAGGGGTATCGCCAAACGGTAAGGCAACGGACTCTGACTCCGTCATCTGTAGGTTCGAATCCTGCTACCCCTGCCATTTTTTATTTCCAAAATTTTTTTATCCATAGGGGTATAGCCAAGTCGGTAAGGCAACGGACTTTGACTCCGTCATTCGTAGGTTCGAGTCCTGCTACTCCTGCCAACTGTAGAGATGCGATAAGTAGAGCTTATCGTTTTTTTTATTTTACAGAGATTTTCCCCTTTACCCGGTAAGGGGGAAAGATGACGCAGTCATCAGGGGGATTGGTGTGATGTAAAGAGTGGGGGAGAAACGGATGTTCCACGAACCAAACCCGCGGAAATCTCATTTTCGCGGAACAGGGCGGAGGGACACCTATGGAGCTAAGACAGAAGCATCGCGGAGGTCTTAGCGGATATACGGTGTTCTGACGCCCGGATGTTCCACGAACTAACTCCACTGACCAACGTTATATCTCCTTTAACTCCCGCAAAACATACTTCGCACCCATGTTCTGCGGGAGTTTTTTCTGCTTTTTGATGAGATTGTTTTTTATGAAGCGTGGATGAGTGAGTGTGAGGTGAGAAGGTGTGCAGGGTCTTCGGAGCAATGGTGTGTCACCGTTTGTCAGGGTATGTTGACTGTAACTCCCGCAAAATTGATAATTAATGTATCAATCAGGAGAAATAACTCCCGAAATATGTACAGATCAGATAAAAATATCGGCGGAAACACCACAAAGAAAAGTAAAGTAAAGAAATGGAAAGAAAAGAAAAGTACAGTAAAGTCAAGTAAAGAAGGGGTGAGGGGGGAGGGGCGAAGCCCCTCTCCCCTCACAGCGTTCGCAGAACGCGTTATCTTTAATAATGTACTCATCTATAAATTCATATCCCCCTTGCCCCCTTACTCTTAAGGGGGAATGACCGGGGGTACTTGCTTCATCGTCTTTTACGCACTTTTACGTGAGTATTGAATCAGTGGAAGTGGACGCTGCGCTTGGCGGCATGGGCGGCGACGCCTTTTTTAATTTCTCTTTTTTTTATTATGGGTGGCTTCGTAAGGGTGTGGCGGACAGTGGTTATCTTCCTGACGTGAAGGGATTTATAATTCACGCTGACGCTTACGGTTGGTGAGGGAGTGTGGAGGATGGATGCCATGAGGTGGGCATTGGGATCGGTGCGATGTAAAGAGTGCGGAAGATGCGGATGTTCCACGAACCAACTCCGCGGAAATCTCATTTTCGCGGAATGGGGCGGAGGAGCACCTATGGAGCTGAGAGCGAAGCGCAGTGGAGAGCTCAGCGGATGCACGGTGCTTTGACGCCCTTATCCCCCTGTCATCGGTCGTTCCGTGCGACATCTTTTTCTCTATGCATGACTTCGCACATAGTATATCTCCCGCCCGATGACGTCCCCCTTACTCAGTAAGGGGGATAAAGGGGGATGTGCATTGCAGGGACTTTTGCGATATGAGCGTGATGATAAAGCGGTGTAAACGCGTAAGCGGCGCAAAATAAAAAAGCCCTGCTTTACGCAGAGCGTGACGGTCGTATTTTCTGCCACCAGCCGATTATCTGACCGGAGAGGATGACGCTGTAAAGGGAGTAGATGATTTTTCCGAGGGGGATGTATGTAAGCGACAGCATAAGAACGCTCAGGTCGCTGAACAGATACGCCCACTGTATCTTCATCTTCGTCATTGACGAAATGCTCATCGCCAGTGCGTCATCTCCGCCGGGAGCGCCGCCTGCCTTTACGCAGATGCCTATACCCACTCCGACGAATATCGCTCCGAGCGTCGCCGCAAGGATGGGGTATGATGCAATCTGTGGATATACCCTCGGGAACATTTCAAATATCGCATAAGACAGTGAAAACGCTCCTCCTGCGAATGCGGAGTATATTATAAAACTCACTCCGAGCACTTTCAGTCCGAGGAGATAACAGATGATGTTGAATATGAGATTCGTCAATGCGGGAGAGAGCCCGAAGTGGTGATAAAGCCATACTGTCAGTCCGAGGATGCCGCCTTCGGTGATTGAAGATATGGAATGGATGTTGTAAAGCCCGAACGCGAGGATCGTTCCGCCGAGCATATTCATCAGGACGTTTTCAGTCTTTATCTTTGTTTTCATTTTTCTCCTGCTCTTTTTTTGATGAAAAGTGTTTCCAGAAGTTCTTGTAGTCGTGTTCGAACAGTTCTCCGCCGTTTACGTACAGCTCATAATCTTCGTTTCTCCAGCTGTAACACACTCCGCTCGGTCTGAATTCGTTTTTGATATAAAATTCATTCCTTCTCGCTCTCTGTGAGTTATTTGCGGCGGTGGGAGTGATCCTCTCAAGGTCGGCGATTATTCTCTGTCCCTTCTTGAACTGCTTCAGCCACCTGAGGACCTCGCTCCCGTATCCTTTGCCTCGGTGCTGTTCGCATATTGCAAGGTACATTATATGGGTAATGTCCTTATACGTAAGCAGGCTGAGTATTCCCGTAAATACATCTTCTTCGTAAAATGCATAAAATTCCATGCCTTCCGAACTCTCGTCGATGAGATCTTCAAGATCCCTTCTTTCGTTTTCCGGGAATGCGGTTTCGTAAAGATCTCTGATATGTGTGATGTTCTGTGTCTTATCTGTAATTCTGATTTCTTTCATTTTATTTCCTCACAAGCTTCGTTATTATAGTATTATTTTATCTCATTGTCAAATTTATGATCAATAATACCGCCTTGTTGTGCTTAACTGATGCCGGAAGGCGGTTTTACGCTGCTGCCCTGTTCATTTTGTATGACATATTGGTTATATCGCGCGTATAAAATATGTAAAAATTAATTGCAAAGATGTAAAAACTCTTGCGGCATTGTCAAATATATCGTACAATATAAATGACGGTTCCGCCGTCTGCCTGTTGGCAGTATTTAGTCATTAAAGTTTTACTTTAATAAACGCGTATCCCGGACAGGATAAACGATGGATACGCCTAACAGAGTAGGTAAGTCGCGTTAAGTTACACGGAATGGGAGGTAGTCCGTGGCCGAAAGGAAAGCTTGTCTGAATTCCCAAACCACGATGCGGGAGCATCGTTTCCTGCGTCAGATCCGTCTTCACCCGCCATCACGTAGCAGAGAGTACGCTCAGTCGTCTGAATCCGGATCTTCCTTGGCTTTGGAAATTTATACGGCGCTTAACCAAAGATGATTTTGCTTTGCAAAATCTCAGACTGACTTGTTTAAATGCACAGACCGGCAAAGCCTTTCAGGCTTGTTTTCTCTTTGTCGTCAGTCACGTACCGCTTAAGTACGCTCCATCCGTCAAAGCGAAAGCCGCGCCCGAATCTGCACATTTACACATCGTCAGGAAAGCTTGTCTGAATTCCCGAACCACGATGCGGGAGCATCGTTTCCTGCGTCAGATCCGTCTTCACCCGCCATCACGTAGCAGGAGTACGCTCAGTCGTCTGAATGCGGATCTTCCCTGGCTTTGGAAATTTATACGGCGCTTAACCAAAGATGATTTTGCTTTGCAAAATCTCAGTCTGACTCGTTTAAATGCACAGACCGGAGATATCCTTCTGCGCATAAACAGACTCAGGAAAGCTGTACCGATGAAATATCATACGGCAAAAAGGTGATTTTGTCATGCAAGATCTTCGTCCGGGTGTCTCCGGGCACGTCGGACAGGCGGTTCATCCGCAAAAATTCCTGCGACGGCTTGCCGCTTCCGCTGAAGTTTATACTTAATCCAAAATTGCGGGAGTGTTACTTTGAGAAAGGAACACACAATGAGCACTAAATCAAACAGCAAACTCAAAAGCCTTGTTCTCTCAGGCCTGTTTGCGGCAATGGCGCTGGCTTTGAAGCCGTTTTCACTTTATCTTCTTCCTGTAGCAAGATTCAGTTTCGTCCCCGTTCCCATCATTATTGCCGGAATCGCACTCGGTCCCATATGGGGCGCTGCGGTAGGTGCAGTTGCTGACATCGCCGGATATCTCATTTTCGACACATCGGGCGCTGCAATGAACCTCATCATCACAGCCGCTTTCATGCTTGTCGGATTCCTGCCGGGAGTTGTTTTCCACGTGATCAAAGGTAAGAAAAAAGGATTTTACGATCTTCTCAACGTATGTTCTTACTTCATTCTCCTTATCGCTGTTGCGGGTCTTCTTCTCGCCGAAGGATCCATCAAATTTGCGGAAGGCGCTATCAACGTCGTTTCTCCCGCAAGCGGAAAATGGATCGCTCTTCCGTGGAGCGCAGTTATCGCGATGATCGTTGCGTTCGTCCTTTATTCAGTGGTCGTCATCAGAATGATCACGGGACGCAAAAAAGACGCAGATATCACCTCTGACGAAAGAACAACAAACTCCAAGATCCTGCTATCAACGACTCTCTCCGTCGTTTTGGGATTCATCACGGTCGAAGGTACTGCCCTTGCGGTTCAGTACGGATGGAAGCTTTCCATCATGTATGCCATCAAGATCATGCAGAGCTTCGTCACTATCCCGGTATATTCAATGCTTATAATCATGCTTTATCCTGTCATCAGAAAGCAGCTTAAAAGATTTTAAATAATTCAGCCGCATCCGTTCCTGTCCGTAATCTCACATCGGAGGATGCGGCTTTTTATATACTTCGGAGCATGATTTTTGAATGACGAAAGTTGATTATATATCAATACTTCAAAATCGGACCAATGATTTTGAAATAAAAACGAAACACCGCATAATGAAGCCTCTTTTTGCAAATTGGTTACAAAATCGGTAAAAAAATGTATTGTTTTTCTTAAATCCGCTTGAAAATATTTACGGATTGGTCTATATTAGTAATGGTGTTAAAAATTTAGACGGTTCTTATCACGTTCCGCCGCAGACTTGAAGTCGCCTGGATGCAGGCTGAAAATTCTTTTATGTTACAAGGAGGCACCAATGGTTTATAAAACAGATATCGAGATCGCTCAGGAAGCGAAGATACAGGACATCAGAGAGATCGCTGCAAAGATCGGACTTACGGAAGATGACATCGAGCTTTACGGCAAATATAAGGCAAAGCTTGATTATAACCTCGTAAACACAAAGCCCGGCACAGGCAAAAGGGCAAAACTTATCCTCACAACGGCAATCAACCCGACTCCCGCAGGTGAAGGTAAATCAACAACGACGATCGGTGTTGCGGATGCTCTTGCGAAACTCGGAAAAAACGTTATCGTAGCTCTCCGCGAACCTTCTCTCGGACCGGTCTTCGGTATTAAGGGCGGTGCGACAGGCGGCGGTTACGCGCAGGTAATGCCTATGGAAGACATCAACCTTCACTTCACAGGTGACTTCCACGCTATCGGCGCAGCAAACAACCTTCTCGCGGCTATGATCGACAACCATATCTTCCAGGGTAATGAACTCGATATCGACTCAAGAAGAATCACATGGCGCAGAGCCGTTGACATGAACGACCGTCAGCTCAGAAAGATCGTTTCAGGTATCGGCGGCAAGACGGAAGGTGTTCCCCGTGAAGACGGTTTTGACATCACTGTTGCAAGCGAAGTAATGGCTATCTTATGTCTTGCAAGAAGCATCACAGACCTTAAAAAGCGTCTTGCAAGGATCGTTGTTGCTTATGACAGAAAAGGCAACCCCGTAACAGCAGGTCAGCTCAAGGCAGAAGGCGCTATGGCAGCTCTTCTGAAGGATGCTATCAAACCCAACCTCGTCCAGACACTCGAAGGCACACCTGCCCTCGTTCACGGCGGTCCGTTCGCAAACATCGCTCACGGCTGCAACTCATATCTCGCAACAAGAATGGCGCTTCACTTTGCTGATTACGTAGTAACGGAAGCGGGCTTCGGCGCAGACCTCGGTGCGGAAAAATTCATCGACATCAAATGCCGTGAAGAAAACATCGAGCCGGACGCTGTCATCATCGTTGCAACGATCAAAGCTCTTAAATACAACGGCGGAGTTCCGAAAGACAAAGTCAAGGAAGAAAACCTCGAAGCCCTCGAAAAAGGTCTTCCGAACCTTCTCAAACACGTAGAAAACGTAAGAAACGTATTCAAGGTTCCCTGCGTTGTTGCTCTCAATAAATACGTCACAGACACAGACGAAGAAATCGAACTCGTCAGAAACAAATGCTCTGTTTACGGCGTTGACGTCAAAGTATCCGAAGTATGGGAAAAAGGCGGAGAAGGCGGCATCGAGCTCGCTCAGGAAGTTGTCCGTCTTTGCAACATCCCCAGCAACGTACACTACACATACGAACTTGAATGGTCTATCAAAGAAAAGATCGAAGCTATCTGCAAACGCATTTACGGCGCAGGCAGCGTAGTATATTCAAGATCAGCTCAGAAAGAGATCGCAGAACTCGAAAGACTCGGTTACGGAGATCTTCCGATCTGCATGGCTAAAACACAGTACTCACTCTCCGACGACGAAACAAAACTCGGTCGTCCGGAAGGATTTGAAATGACGATCCGTGAAGTAATCGTAAGTGCCGGAGCAGGATTCATCGTTGCCCTCACAGGTACGGTAATGAAGATGCCGGGTCTTCCGAAGGTTCCTGCTGCGGAAAACATCGACATCACGGAAGAAGGACTTATTTCAGGACTGTTCTAAATTGCATTTCAGAAAAATGTTCAGAAGCCTGTACTCATGCGGGTGCAGGCTTTTCAGGTCGCATAAGGTGCCATGGCACTGCGTGTGGCGCATTGTCCCATGACAGGGGTTATGATATTTTGTGAAATATATACGAATTTGTAAAACCCAACCGAGGTGTGAAAATGAACTTACCGAAAGATTTAAAGTATACCAAAGACCATATCTGGCTTGATATTGACGGAAATGAAGCGACTGTCGGAATCACGGATTATGCGCAGGAAGAACTTGGTGAGATCCTCTTTGTTGACCTTCCTGAAATGGGCGGGGTTTATGCCGCAGGAGATATTTTCTGCGAGATCGAATCTTCAAAAACGGCTCAGGCGCTCTCTCTTCCTTTCGGGTTCACTGTTTTCGAGCAGAACGAAGAACTTTATGACAGTCCGGAGCTCCTCAATGAAGATGCTTATGCGAACTGTATCGCAAATATCATCATTGTCGGGGACGCGGAAGGTCTTTTGTCGTGGGAAGAATACGAGGCAATCATTTCAGAAGAATAATTATGCCCCGACGCATTACGTCGGGCTTTTTTGGTGGTATGATAAATCAGGATAATCACATTCATCTTATTTTAGACGGAAAAAATTATAAGGAAGCCGTAAAGAGGCATGAAAACGGTCCGGATGAGAATTACATCAGGAGCGTTTTTGAAGGATATAAGCAAAGAGGAGTAAAGTATCTCCGTGACGGCGGGGACAATATGGGAGTGGGCATATATGCAAAACATATCGCCCATGAGTACGGAATCTCTTACCTTTCTCCGGACTTTGCGCTTCACAAAAAAGGATATTACGGCGACATACTCGGAAAGTCCTTCGAAGACGAAAAAGACCTTGAAAAGCGCCTTGATGAGCTTGAAAAGAGCGGCGCGGATTTTGTAAAGATCATGGCTTCGGGGATAATGAACTTTTCCGATTACGGCGCATTTGACGGCGGAATGATCGGGGAGGATGAGATAAGAAGATATATCGGCAGGATCAAAGCGAGGAGCTTCCCCGTTATGGTTCACGTCAATTCCGACGCTTCCGTCAGGGCGGCTGTCCTTTCCGGAGCTGACAGCATCGAACACGGCTTTTTCATGGAAAAGGAAACGATC
This sequence comes from Eubacteriaceae bacterium, assembly GCA_017531485.1. Lineage (GTDB taxonomy): Bacteria > Bacillota > Clostridia > Eubacteriales > Anaerofustaceae > SVCP01. The sequence continues at coordinate 7,936 of JAFXKY010000013.1, forward strand.
CATCTTCTCGCGGAGCATGAGTGCGTATGGGTGCCGACAATATGCGCTGTGGGAAATCTTGTGAATAATAAGAATATGCGCGGTGCAGACAGGAATGTTCTTGAAAACACCGTAAAAAAGCAGATCGAAAACGTCACCTATGCCATAAATATCGGCTGCAGGGTGGCTCTCGGGACGGATGCCGGTTCTTACGGGGTAAGTCACGAAAACGCAATATCATGCGAAGAAGATCTTCTTATGGAATGTTCATGGGATTATGAGAAGATGATCGACATTTCAAATAAATTTTTATGGAAAAAATTCGGAGGTAAATAATGAACAAAGTTCTCTCAACTGCAGAAATTGCTTCAACATGGGCGGAAACGGGAAAGAGAAAGGGAAATCTGCCCCTGGGAAAGATGTTCTTTCTTGCGATCCTTGCAGGGATGTTCATCGGATTCGGATGTGTAAGCTTTCTTACGATGACGGCAAATTATGCCGGGGAAACTGCCATTTTCGGCAAGCTCGTCGGTGCCGCAAGTTTTTCTATCGGGCTGATGCTCGTAATATTCTTCGGTGCTGAGCTCTTTACGGGCAACTGCCTTATGCCCATTGCCGTATTGGAAAAGAAAATTACGGTAAAACAGCTTATCAGAAACTGGCTCGTGGTTTACGGAGGAAATGCCGTCGGTTCATACATATTTGCTTACATCCTCTTCCTCAGCGGACTCTTCGCAGAGGACGCGATGAAGGAAAATATTATAAAGGTTGCGCAGGCGAAGGTAAGTATGGGATTTACTGCGGCAGTCATGCGCGGCATCCTTTGCAACGTACTCGTCGTCTTCGCGTTGTGGTTCCAGAGCGCCTCTCCCGATATGGGCGGAAAGGTCCTTGCGATAATCTTCCCGATCATGATATTCGTTTTCTGCGGATATGAACACAGCATCGCAAACATGTTCTTCCTTCCCATGGGACAGCTTATGGGAGCTGAGGTGAGCACCATCTCTGCGTGGATGAACAACATCATCCCCGTTACTATCGGAAACATCATCGGCGGTGCGGGAGTCGCTGTCGGAATGTGGTGGGTGAATCTTAAGGGAAATAAATTATAAGACTTAAACGGCATAACATGCCGTTTTTTCATTGTCGGTTGCATAAAATGAAAAAGTGAGATATAATAAAGAAAAAGGAGTGAAAAATGGATTACATCATATCGTTTCTTGAAGGAATTATAACCTTTATATCCCCATGCCTTCTGCCGATGCTGCCGATATACGTATCGTACTTCGCAGGCGGGGAGAGTGACCTGAAAAAGACGGTCCTCGGTTCTCTTGGGTTCGTTTCGGGATTTACCGTCGTCTTCGTCGCCCTCGGGGCGTTTGCGGGAAGCGTCGGCGGAATATTGATAAAGTACAAAACGTATGTGAATATCCTCTCCGGGGCGCTGATAATATTCTTCGGGCTGAATTATCTCGGAGTGTTTGATTTCAATATCTTCAGAGGCGGAATCTCCGCAGGAAGGAAAAACGCAGGAGGATTCTTTTCTGCGGCTGTCCTCGGAATGGTCTTTTCCGTAGGGTGGACGCCCTGTGTGGGAGTATTTCTCAGCTCGGCCCTCATTCTTGCTTCCCGGAAGGCAAGCGCCGTGAAGGGAATGCTGATGCTTCTGAGTTATTCCCTCGGGCTGGGAGTGCCGTTTGTGATGAGCGCTGTGTTGATAGACAGGCTTAAAGATGCGTTTGAAGTAATAAAGAAAAATTATAAGACGGTGAATATGGTAAGCGGAATATTGCTTATCCTTATCGGAATATTCGTAATGACGGGAGGTATGGGAAGGCTTGTGAGCCTTCTTGCGTGATATGAACAGTAAAAAGAAACTTCTGATACTCATTCTCGCCTTTGTCCTGCTTATAGGCGGCGCGGCGGTAATGTACAACATTTTGTCTGATGATGCAGATGTGGAAAATCTTGCAGGGACAGACGCGGGTGACGTGGTTGTGCCTGACTTTACGGTATATGACAAGGATATGAATCCCGTGAAGCTGAGTGATTTCAGGGGAAAGCCCGTCATCGTCAGCTTCTGGGCAAGCTGGTGCGGAGTATGTAAGGCAGAGATGCCGGACTTTAATGCGGCTTATGAGAAATACGGTGACGAAGTAATGTTTATGATGATAAACGTTACCGACGGCACTCAGGAAACGAAAGAGTCCGCAGATGAATTCCTTGCGACGGTGGATTATACTTTCCCCATATATTACGACACCACCCTCGAAGCGGGAATAAAATACGGAGTGTCTGCCCTTCCCACATCATTCTTCATCAACTCCGACGGCGGGCTTGTCGGCTGGGGGAATTATATTGATGCGGCGACGCTTGAACAGGCGATAGGGGATATGTTGAAGTAATATGAAAGTGAAGATAACAGTGACGGAAAGTTTCTGCAGAAGCGGATACCATAAAAAGGGGGATGTGTTTATCGTTGAAGACATCTGTCCGGAAATGTGCATGGAACTGTGGCATGAAGCATATCCGTACGTATTCGCGCTCCGAAGCGGCGCAATCCTCGATTACGGCGAAGGGAAAGCAAGAAAATTTTCTTCATCCTGCCCCGACGGCGGAAGGGTGAAGATCATCGGTGAAGTTATGGAAGAGTAGCGGTCTGTTGAGGCCGCTTTTTGTTTGAAAATGAAATTTATGACATGAACTTTTCATTATTTCGCAAAAATGATGATTTTTCCGGTGGAATTTCAAATTTTCTGAAAATAATGCTTGATTATATTTCTGAGGTGTGGTAACATAAGTAAATCATATACAAACAAAAATATTTTACATACAGGAGCAGATTATGCAAGGAACAATTAATTTTTGTATTATTGCAGTCATAGTAATATACCTTCTCGGTATGCTTGCTATCGGCTTTAAATTCAGCAAAAGACAATCTTCAAGCGAAGACTTTTATCTCGGCGGCAGAAAGATGGGTCCTATCGTCACGGCGATGAGTGCGGAAGCGAGTGATATGTCAAGCTGGCTCTTGATGGGGCTTCCGGGGGTTGCGTATCTTTCGGGGATCTCTGATGCGGCATGGACAGCTATCGGTCTCGGAATCGGAACATGGCTCAACTGGTATTTCGTATCCAGAAGGATAAGACTTTATTCTTCACACCTCGGCGCGATCACCGTTCCGGAATTTTATTCAAAACGCTTCGGGGATAAAAAACACATCCTCAGCGCCCTTGCGGCACTCGTTATCGTAATATTCTTCATTCCGTACACAGCAAGCGGCTTTGCGGCTTGCGGAAAGCTCTTCAACAGCCTTTTCGGAGTGAATTATATGACGGCGATGGTATTTTCAGCTGTCATCATCATCGGATATACTATCATGGGCGGTTTCTCCGCAGTTTCAACGACTGACCTCGTTCAGAGTGTCGTAATGAGCATTGCGCTTGTAGTCGTTATCGGTTTCGGTCTTTCAAAATCAGGCGGAGTGGGAGCAGTTATGGACAACGCAAAATCCCTTCCCGGATTCCTTGATATGTTCGCGATGCACGACCCGGTAACGGGAGGAGAAACTCCGTACAGTTTCATTACTATTATTTCAACAATGGCGTGGGGCCTCGGATATTTCGGAATGCCGCATATCCTCGTCCGCTTCATGGCTATTGAAGACGACAAAAAGCTCGCCCTTTCAAGAAGAGTCGGTACGGTATGGGTAGTTATCGCCATGAGCGCAGCTATCTTCATCGGCATCGTAGGTCTTGGAATGACAAAAGCAGGCAACCTCCCGCTTCTCGAAGGCAGCGCAAGCGAAACTGTCATCGTAGAGATCTCAAGCCTTCTTTCAAAGAACGGTATCTTCCCGGCAATGATCGCAGGTCTTATCCTCGCAGGTATCCTCGCAGCAACTATGTCAACTGCTGACAGCCAGCTTCTTGCGGCAGCGTCAAGCGTTTCCCAGAACATCATTCAGGAGTTCATGGGAGTGAAGCTTTCTGAAAAGCAGTCCCTCCTCGTTGCGAGAATTACTATCATCGTAATCTCCATCATCGGTATCTTCCTCGCTCAGGACCCGAACTCAAGCGTTTTCGGAATCGTATCCTTCGCATGGGCAGGTTTCGGCGGAGCGTTCGGCGCTATGACACTCTGCGCACTCTTCTGGAAGAGAACAAACCTTGCTGGGGCTCTCGCGGGAGTTATTTCAGGCGGCGTTACGGTCTTCGTATGGAAATATCTCGTTCGTCCGTTAGGCGGAATCTGGAATATCTATGAACTTCTTCCTGCGTTCATCATCTCCCTTGTGTTCACAGTGGCAGTAAGCCTTATGACGAAAGCGCCGGATGCTTCAATCGTGGGTGATTACGACGAAGTTGACAAGATGTGCAAGAAAAAATAATATATACGAAGCGGCTCTGCCGCTTCTTTTTTTGGTCTTATGCATAATAAGGCCTTTTTTTATGGGGTGGCGGTCTGCAGGTGTCATAAAAAGGCGGGATGCTGTTCTGTTAGTGTTCATAGGGACATTTTCTGACAGTATGTAGGTGTGGTAACGGCGGATGGCGGTTAGTCATCCGCCGTTACTGCGTTTATCTCGCATTGTGCGGTGTTTATGCGGGGAGCAGTTCCGGTTGTGCTACGGTCACTGCTACGATCTGCG
>JAFXKY010000014.1 GCA_017531485.1 Eubacteriaceae bacterium
CGCGGCGGAGGGTGGGCGGGCGGGGATTATAGAAGAAAACAGTATGGTGAAATACATTATTTGCAAAAAAATGTTCTTTTTTGAAGGCACGTATTTTAAAATACGTCTGTATATATGTAAGGCCTAAAGGAGGGGATATGTATTAGAGATTTCGAAAAGATAATATCTGAATACTCGGCTTATGTCTTTAAGATATGCTACTCTGTGACAAAGGACTATTTCGAAAGCGAAGACCTCATGCAGGAAACTTTTCTCTCTGTTTACAGACATATAGGAAACATTGACGAAAAATCTATAAAGGCATATCTCGCAACGACTGCGATGAACAAAAGCAGAGATTACCTGAGGAAAAATAAACGATACACTACCGTCCCCCTCGAAGAAGCAGGCGATGTTTCGACACAAGACAACGCGGCGGAACTTGCGATAAATGACGAGATCATGATGAAACTGAAAATCATCATCTCATCCCTCAAAGAGCCTTACAGAGAAATCGCAAAAGCTTATTATCTCGACGGGATTCCGCTGACGGTATATGCAAAACATAAAAATATAAAGCCCAAGACTGCCCAGACCCGCCTCAGACGGGCAAGGGAGAAAATAAAGGTGCTTTTCAGAAAGGAGTATGGCGATGGATAGACATTATACATATGAGGAAGTAAAAAAAGCCGTCTTTTCAAATGCGGAAATGAATGAAGAGATGCTTGAACATCTTTGTGTGTGCGAAGAGTGTATGAATAAGTTTGTTTCAGCATCCCAAAAGCATCCCGTCAGAGCATCGGTAAACAGCGCTGTGAATGTGGTGGAAAGAGTCGCCATCAAAAAGCAGGAAAGACGGGAGATGACTTATAACATGAGAGTCGTCTTCGGCGTTATCGTCGCCGTCCTTATGGTATTGAATGCGCCGATGCCTTCGGAAACGAAACAGGACGTCATCAGAAAGAATTATGAGGAAGTCACGACTGCCTCAAGGATAAAAGAAGAACTCAGGGAAGACCTCGAAGAAGGTTTTGACAAGTTTATGGAATTTTATACGAAAGGAATCAGAAATAATGACAAGACAGAAAAATAGGATACTCGCATTTTTGTTCGCCCTTATCCCCGGCGCAGGACAGATGTATCTGGGATTTATGAAACGCGGACTCTCGCTTATACTTTACGTCGTGGCAATCGCCTGCGTTACCATGGCGCTTGGAATGGAAGAACTGATCGTTCTCGTTCCGCCTGTGTGGATGTATGCGTTTTTTGACACACTTAATCTCAACGGTTGCGACGAAGAGATGTTCAGGGAAATAAAAGATGATTACATCACCTTCGATCTTCTCCCGGGAATGAAGAATATCTCAATTACTAAGTCTGCAAGAAATCTCTGGGGCAAGGGAATGATCTTTGTGGGAATATTCTTCCTCGCATCAAATATCCTTTCCATCGTCGGTCAGCTTGCATATTCAATGAATCTTGAACGCCTTGGATGGTTCATAAACGACATTCTTAATTATGCTCCGAGGATCATCATCTCCGCCGTCCTTATTTTCACGGGCAAATACCTCATTTCCGGCAACAAGCCCAAAGGAGAAGAGATCAACTTCAGATTCTTTGTGGAAGATCTTTCCGAGGAAAGAAAAGATGATGAAATTATCGTAACGCCGTCCGAAGAGCCGGAGATTGTGGATGCGGACTATGAAGAAGAAACGTATGTTGAAGAGGTGACAGATGAAGAAGTAAAAGAGGAGGAAGAAAGTGATGAACGAGAATGTGAAGCCTAAGAAGATAGGAACTCTTACCCTTGGAATGAGCCTCATTTTAGTCGGCGCAGCGTTTATGATCGTGAACTTCGATTCCTACGAGCAGCTCATGTTCCTGTTCAGCTTCTGGCCCGTTATTCTCATCGCGCTGGGAAGCGAGATACTCCTTTTCGGAAGAAAGAATTCCGCTGTGGCGATCTCGGGAGTTAGTATAATATTGCTTGTGGTGATGATCGGTTTTGCGTTTTTCATGGCGTATATGGAGCTTATGCTTTCATATGCCATAAAGTATGGTTATTTTCCTTTTTAACCTTAATACATTAATCTCCTTTCGGGGTATATCCGCGCGGTATGCCCTTTAATTTATAAAAAAAATACATTTTTGGAAAAATAACACTTGAAATTTCCGGATTTTGTGCTATAATGACATACAAGAATTATAAAGGAGGCAAAACATGAGACACCTTACACTCACATCGGTTTCATCATCGTCATCATCGTCATGTTCATGCATGGCTTGTTTGTCGTTGAAACTGAGAACCGTGAGATAGTGTCGCAATAGCTTTATAATTCGGTAGTGACATATATGAATCGCATAAAAACGGGTCTGAGTTTCGGCTTAGACCCTATTTTTATACTCAGATGGGAGGGACACAGGGAATGACGGAAATTTTACCCATAAAAATAAAACATACTTCCATAATTATTTCTTCACCAAAAAATTTTCATTACGGTCTTTGTGCCCTTCTTTATGAGGTGCTTATGCTCAGAGGCGGTGCGAAAGGACTCTCGTGAAAGTTTTAAAAACGGAATATTTTATGACATAATTTACATTTTAAAAAAATATAATAAACGACAAGGAGAAAAATCATGTATAAAATCAAAACTTTCAACAAAATCGACCCTGCTGGCCTTAATAAATTAAATGATAACTTCGCAATTACGGAAGACAACGATTATGACGGCATCATCCTCCGCAGCTATAAAATGACGGAAGCGGAACTTACGGACAAACTCGTTGCGGTTGCCCGTGCAGGCGCAGGATATAACAACATCCCCGTTGATCTTTATGCGGAAAACGGCGTCGTGGTATTCAACACTCCCGGCGCAAATGCCAACGCAGTAAAGGAAATCACCATCCTTGCGGCTCTCATGGCATCAAGAAAGGTCGCTCCTGCAATAGAGTGGGTTCAGGGACTTAAAGACACGGGAGTGGAAGTGACAAAAGAAGTGGAAGCACAGAAAGCCGCATACACAGGTCCGGAACTCCTCGGCAAGAAGGTTGGTATCTTAGGGCTCGGAGCTATCGGGGTAATCGTGGCGAACGCATTTGCTGATCTCGGAATGGAAGTATACGGATATGACCCGTTCATTTCCGTCGAAAACGCATGGCACCTTCAGGCAGACATCAACCGCGTTGCCAAACCCGAGTGGTTATTCGAAAACTGCGATTACGTCACAATCCATATTCCTCTCTCAGATGCGACAAAAGGATTTGTGGGAAAAGACCTTATCGGTGTAGCTAAAAAAGGCATACGCATCCTCAATATGGCGAGGGGAGAGCTTTGTGACAACAAAGCGATCATCGACGGTATCAACGACGGAACCATCGCCGCATACGTAACGGACTTCCCGGACAACGAGCTTCTCGGCATTGACGGCATCATTCCCATTCCGCACCTCGGCGCATCAACTCCGGAATCCGAAACAAACTGCGCGATCATGGCTGCAAATCAGATCGCGGAATATATTCAGTACGGCAACATCAAGAACTCCGTAAACTATCCGGACTGCGACATGGGCAGAAAGGCGACAGTTGACCGCATCACTCTTAACCACCTCAACATTCCGAACATGGTGGGACAGATCACGACGGTCCTCGCAAACGACAATATCAACATCGCCAACATGATCAACAAGAGCCGCGGTGAATACGCGTATACTATTATCGACGTCGACAACAAGATCACCGACGAGGTCGTAGCGGATCTTAAAGCAATCGGCGGCATCATGAAGGTAAGGGTTATTTAAGATATAGGATTTCATTTTCTATATATTTGGGGAAAGCCGGAGGCGTGCATTATGCGCGCCTTTGGCTTTTTTGCAGTGAATTACTTATATATTAATAAATTTACAACCACATATCACATATAGAAATTTTCACTTTTTATTAAAAAAGGCTTGCATATATATATATATATATAATGGATTCGTGTAAAATCTTTATAAAATAATATGGAGGAAAAAAATGAAAACATTTAAGAAGATCGTTGCATTTACTCTTGCGGCTGTAATGGTTGCAGCGGTATCAGTAGGCGCAACGGTAGCGTATCTTCAGGACGA
>JAFXKY010000015.1 GCA_017531485.1 Eubacteriaceae bacterium
CACGCATCGCTTGCGGCGCGGAGGGCGGGCGGGTGGGGCGCGCGGAGCGCGAAAGGGCGAACGGAAGTGAGCCCGGGGCGGAGATGGTGCGTGATATACGGGAAGAATTTGCAAAATGGTTCATACAAACAAAATACACACAAATACCCCCATTAAAAGCGCGAGTTTTTCGTACATCTTCCCTTTAATGTCCGATTCCGTCCTTATCCGCTCCACTTCATCTTTCAGACGTTTTTCACACAGCTTCAGGTGATTCCCTGCGCCTTCCCTTCCCGAACGACTCAGAATATCAAATGCGGAAAGTATGATTTCCGACGTTTCGTCACTTATTTCACGAATATCCGAAAGCCCCTTTCCGAGAACATCCATAAAATAATCCCCACTTTCACAGCAAGCAGCAAAGATATTATCGAAAGGATGATATTTTTCATTGGAGTAATTCCCGAAGATGAAATAGATATCTACCGGTGCATATTCGATGCGGCTTCTTATGTCTGTTATGATATAAAGAAGCATCGAGGAATATTTCATTTTATTTGAGTAATGCGAGGCGACTTGTCCCGACATGACATATGATGCGATCATGATGAGGATCATTCCGAGAGTTTTCATATCATGACCTCCCTGAGGGATGCGTCGTACACACTCTCTGCTGTTATCTTACCGCCGATACGCCTGATAAAAATATATCTTTCAAAGACTCTTTCGGAAATTATTCTCTCCATCCACCGTCTTCTTTTCAGATCTGCCATACTGTCCGAATGCGCCGTTGCAATGATCTTTACTCCGCACCTCACCGCATCACCAAGGGAAATGCTGTCTTCTTCGCTGCCGATCTCGTCAGTGGCGATAAGCTGTGGTGAAAGAGATCTTACCGCGATATTTATTCCCGTTTTCTTATCAATATTACTCAGCACATCGCTCCGCTCCCCTGCATCCGTAAAGATTTTTCCGCCTGTGCCCGGACATATTTCTCCTCTTTCGTCGATGATGACTGTCTTTTTGGCATTTTTACCGCTTGCAATAATTCTCACAGCATCCCTGAGAACCGTCGTCTTTCCCATTCCCGGCGGAGATATGATCAATGTTGAACGGAGCTGTCCGTCAGGGGTAAGAATATGGGGAATGATATATTTTGCAGAGCCTATGATTTCCCGTGACAATCTGACACACACGCAGTTAAAGCTGTCCATTGATGATATCTTTTCGTTCACCATGATCATTTTTCCCGCGAATGACACTCTGTGTCCCCCGTCGATGACGATCTGTCCTTTCTTCATGGCATCTTCATTGGCGAAAAGGCTGAAACGCATAGCGCGGCGGATGACAGAAAAAATTTCCTGCGGGGAAATATCGGTTTTTATGTATTCAAATCTATCCGCATACATTATCTCTATCCCCCGATGACTTCTGAGTCTTATCTCCTCGGCGTCAGAAAGATCGTACCTTTCAAGGAGATTGCGGGATTTTTCGTCAAAAATTGCCATTATATTCCCGAATTTTGTATTCATATCGCACCTAAAATTAATATTATTTTTCTATGACAAGCACAAAACGCATTTCTTGTGATATAATATAAATGTCACTTTCGCTGTATTATATGCGGAGTGGACAAATTAAGAACTAAAAGGTATATACATAAATGATAAAAGATGAACTAAAAATATTAGAGGAACTTCTTGGTGAGGATTATCACGAAAACATCCCCATGAAGCGACACACAACTTTCAAGACCGGAGGAAACGCAGATATCTTCATCTGTCCGCAGACGACAGAGGCTCTTGCGGAATCCATAAAGATCCTTTCGGGAAGTGATTACGCGTTTTATATTATCGGCAACGGCTCCAACATCATCGTTCCCGACAGCGGAATCAGGGGTGTTGTGGTCTCAACGAAGGGACTTCGGGAAATAACGCAAAACGGCAATACACTTACAGTCGGCGCAGGCGTTATAAATGCAGAAGCGGCGAGATTTGCGGAAAATGCTTCTCTCGGCGGCATGGAATTTTTATCCGGAATTCCGGGAACCATCGGCGGCGCAGCAGTAATGAACGCAGGTGCTTACGGTCACGAAACAAAAGATATCATCACAAAGGTTACTTACGTTACGAAAAAAGGTGAGATAAAAGAGATTGCGGCTTCAGAAGTCGGTTACGGTTACAGAACAAGTCTTTTCACAAAATCTGACCATGTCGTCGTTTCCGCCGAGTTCGGGCTTTACGAAAAAGACAAAGAAGAAATTTCAGCATATACAAAAGACCTCAATCAGAGAAGACGCGACAAACAGCCGCTGAATTATCCAAGTGCAGGAAGCGTTTTCAAGCGTCCGGAAGGATACTTTGCAGGAAAGCTCATCGAAGATTCAGGCCTCAAAGGATATCGCATTGGCGGAGCTATGGTTTCAGAGAAGCACGCCGGATTTATCATCAATTATGACAACGCCACAAGTGATGATATTTTAAACCTCATAAAGCACGTTCAGGATGTTGTGTATGAAAAATTCGGAGTGATGCTTGAAAGAGAAATAAAGATATTGGGTAGTATGTAATGAATTATCAGCAGTATTTGGAAATAAAAGAAGAGGTAAGCCACTCAATAAAGCTCTTCGGAATATCGTATCATCTGCCGACACTGATGGCGCTTGTGCAGTGTGCACTGCTTGTGTTCCGTATAGATATGCGTTTTGATTATATCAACATGTTCGTCCTCGACAGTCTTTTTTCGTTTGCATATCAGAGGATGGCTGTCGGAAACTATGTCTTTGCGGCAGTATTTTATGCGGCGTTTGCGTTTATAATCGGCACATTCGTATACACCTCCGTCGGCATACTGTTCTTTGAAAAGAAGCGTCCGTCCTACAAGATATCTATGTTGATATACTCGGTTGATGCGGTTTTATGGATCGGCGTTGCGGGAATATTGCAGTTTTTGCTTCACGTCGCAATACTTGTTCCGATGTTCGTTACTTACAAAAAACACCGCACCCTTGAAACGATGGAAAAAAATTTATGGGGATAAGTATGGAAAATTTCACTATACGTTTCGCAGAAAGATGCGATACGGAAAAAATATTATATTTTATCAATGAACTCGCGGAATATGAAAAAATGGCAGACGAAGTCGTGGCAACGACGGAACTTCTGGAAGAATGGATCTTCGACAAAGGCGGCGCGGAAGTCGTCTTTGCTGTCAAAGACGGAAAAGAGATCGGCTTTGCCCTGTTTTTCCCGAACTTCTCAACGTTCCTCGGCCGCAGCGGACTGTATCTTGAAGATCTGTTCGTTCTTCCCGGATTCCGCGGAAACGGTTACGGCAAGGCTTTATTGAAATTCCTCGCCTCCCTCGCCGTCAGTCGCGGTTACGGAAGAATGGACTGGTCCTGCCTTGACTGGAACAAGCCTTCGATAGAGTTTTATCTGTCCCTCGGTGCAAAGCCGATGGACGGATGGACGGTATATCGTCTTGAGGGTGAGACCCTCAGAAATATGGCAAAGTAGCATGATTCCGTTATCAACTGTATATACAAAGGATTGCACGGTCAATAATATGTATCGTATATTGCCGGATATAAGATAAATAAACAAACCGACGTTATAAAAAAATAAAATAATCTGAAAAAATCCATTGAAACGGTCAGGTTTTGTGATATAATACCCTTCCGGTGGGCAAAAATCAGAGGAAGATTAAATTTATTGACAAGTCTGATTAATATGTTATAATGTAGATACGGGGTAGGTTTAATATGAAAAACGATAACAACAGAACAATAGCTACCAACAGAGCTGCCCGCCATGAGTATTATGTTGAAGAAACATTTGAAGCGGGGCTCGTTTTATACGGTACGGAGGTCAAATCCATCCGCGCAGGCAGAGTCAACTTAAAAGACAGCTTTGCTTATGTAAAGGACGGAGAAGTCTTCGTAGCGGGAATGCACATCAGTCCGTATGAACAGGGAAATATCATGAATAAGGATCCTCTCAGACTCAAAAAGCTTCTTTTGAACAAAAGGGAGATAAGAAAGCTCAGGGAGTTCACTCAGAAGGAAGGTTATACCCTCATCCCTCTTGATCTGCATTTCGACCGTTCATACGTCAAGATGACGCTCGGCGTCTGCAAGGGTAAAAAGCTTTACGACAAGAGAGAATCTTCTCAGAAGAGAGATGCCCAGCGCGACGCGCAGAGATCATTGAAATACAGTTAATATGCCGTAATATACGGCGCTCACACTCGGGGGCGTAATGGTTTCGACGGGGATAGTGAGGTTTGATAAGCGGGTAGATGCTCCGAACATCTTTAAAAGCGGAAACTTAAAATTAAACGCTAACGAAAATTTAGCAATCGCTGCTTAATTGCGGCTGTCGCACTCGGTTCGTCCTGCCGGGCTTTGTGTGGCATCAGATAATGCAGGCAACTGTTCGTAGAAGGCTCCGCCTACGGGCAGTATAAGGAGATCGCTCATGTAAGTTTTGCCTGTTGCACTTGTATGGGTTAAATCGAGCAATATGCTGCACCCGGAGAAGGTCACTCCAAGTTATTTTCGGACAGGGGTTCGACTCCCCTCGCCTCCACCAAATGGATGGAGATGTCGTCATGTGTACTCAGATGAGAGTATGTATGGCGACTTTTTTATTGGCGTGGGAGGGGAACACAGAGAGGGCACTCCGAGTAAGCGCAGCGTCGACGAGCGCGGCGGATCAAGGCTGAATACAGCCTAAGACACGACTCCCCTCGCCTCCGCCAACAATAAAAGCCTCCGTTGCAAATCAGTGGAGGCTTTTCAGATATGTTTTCTGCGGTGTTATACTATAAATACCTTCACAATCCTCCGTCATATGCGGAGTTTTGAGTTGTCGATCATCTCATCCTCCTGAAATTTCGTAAAATATTACATTTTCTTCACAGATAAACCTCTTTGATCTTTTTCAGGATATCTTCATCTGCGGGGCAGAAGTCATACTTGTCTATATCACGCGGGTGGATCCACTTAATGTCGTTGTGTTCGAGGGCGGTGGGGTATGTTCCGTCAAGGCGGCAGTTATATAAAATGAGATTTACGATTATGTCCGGATATTCATGTACGACTTCCATAAACACATCGTCGACGATTACTGTCATGGCGAGTTCTTCCGTAAGTTCTCTGTTGAGGGCATCTTCCCTCTTTTCACCTTTTTCTACTTTTCCGCCTGCGAATTCCCACAATAGTCCTCTCTTTTTATTTGCGGGGCGCTGACATATCATAAATTTTCCGTCTTCCCATACGAGAGCAGCTACTACATCTACCATAATATCACTTCCTTTCGGGATAATGATATAACAAAATTATAATAATGTCAAATGCATGAAGGAGACAGTTCATTGACAGAAATAATAAAATATGGTATTCTCTTTTTGTGAGAAAAAGACACCTTAATAATTTTAAGGAGAGATATATGTATTACAATGATTTCAACGGACTCAAAATTTCAGCTCTCGGATTCGGCGCATTAAGACTTCCGATGGTTGAAGGCGAAAAAAACAAGATCGACAGAGAAAAAGGTCAGATCATCCTTGATGCGGCACTCAAAAGCGGCATTAACTTTATTGACACGGCTTATACATACCTCGGAGGGGATTCGGAAAAATTCCTCGGTGAGGCGCTTAAAAAATATCCCCGTGACAGCTATTATCTTTCAACGAAATTTTATGCCCGTCATGGAGTAACTATCAAAGAAGCTTTCGAGATCGAGTGTGAGAGACTTCAGACGGATCACATCGACTTTTACCTTCTCCATTCTCTCGACGAAGATTTCATCGAAGATTATATGGATCAGGAAACCATTGATTATCTTCTCGAACTCAAGAGAACGGGCAGAGTAAGCTTCATCGGCTTTTCAACACACGCAACTCCCGACGTCCTCGAAAGATTCCTCGATCATTTCGACGGATTTGACATGGCGATAATGCAGTTGAATTATGTTGACTGGACACTTCTCCATGCAAAAGAGCAGTATGAACTGCTTACAAAGCACAATATCCCCGTATGGGTAATGGAGCCGCTTAAAGGCGGAAGACTTGCAACGCTCAACGAAAAAGCTGAGAAGATACTCAAAGAATATGATCCGGACGCATCCCTGGCATCATGGGGTATGAGATTTTTGCAGGGACTTGAGAATGTAAAGACCGTAATGAGTGGAATGAATGACGTTTCTCAGGTCGAAGACAACGCAAAGACTTTCGCTGAAAGAAAACCCCTCAGCGAAGAAGAATATGAAGTACTCATGAAGGCAAAAGAAGCATTTCTTGAAGAAATGGGCGTTCCATGTTCCGCATGTCGTTACTGCTGTGATACATGTCCGGAAGAACTCAACATCCCCCTTCTCATTCAGGGATACAATGAATTCAAGATCAGCGGCACAACATGGAAGCTTCCGAACTTTGAAAAAGCAAAAGGGGCGGAGCATTGCGTAGCCTGCGGAGAATGCCTGAAACACTGCCCGCAGAACATTGACATTCCTTCTATCATGGAAGAATTTGCGGGACTTCTGAAGAAATAAATTCGGGAGAGGGAAAGATGTATAAGTATAATTACGTTGATGATGAGCAGATCAGCCTGCACGACTGTCGGGCGAACAAAATCGAATACAAAGACGGAGTACTGTCATTTTTCTTCCCCGAAGGATTCTGGGTCACCCCATCACATCCTGCAAATGAATCGGAAAATATGGTTCTGACGGGAAGCTCAAGGGTTGATTTTGAGCTTATAAGAGATGATCTCGAAGATTGTTCAGTTGATATTTTCAGGCACATCCCAAGAAGCCTTACATACATCCGATCTTCACGTGACATAAAATTATTTATTGATGACGTCAACAGCGGAAAGTACGAAGTGGAGTTCATCACGAAATACGTAGCATATCATGCAACGCTGTTCAGATGTTGGGTGTGGATGAAAAAAAGGCCTTACCATCGGGAATGCGACATGGAAATCGACATCAAAAAAGTTACTTACAGATGGAATGTACTGAGATACGATCATTATTGGTAAGATATAAATACGTAACAACATATTTGACAATACTAAAACACCTCTCGGAAGAGAGGTGTTTTTTCGTAATAAAAAGTTATATAAAGCGGGATTCAAAGATGCGGTTCACGCAGTAAATTCACGTAAAATTTCACGATAATATAAATCTCTCAGATATGCAAAAGACCTCTCTTGCAAGATAAGCAAAAGAGGTCTTTACATGGTGCCGGTGGTGGGGGTCGAACCCACACGGTATCGCTACCAACGGATTTTGAGTCCGTCACGTCTGCCAATTCCATCACACCGACACTACCCAAGTATATTAGCACAGTTTTTTCGTTTTTGCAAGGGAAAAGGCAGGAAAAAGTTAAAATTTATATGCGCACAAAGTGATCCGTTGACACGATGATTTGTTTTAAGTATAATGATTTCATGATAATTGAAATAGAATCCGTATACCGAGATGTGTTTGTTCATGGAAGAGAGATCAAAATATCTGAGCTGAGAAAAATCTTAAATGAGCTCATACTTTCAGTCGGTGAAGAAGATTTTACAGATGCGTTCTGCGTAAGATACGATTATGAAAAACTCCACTGTTCTTCATCCGTCAGGGCAGATATTACTATAGATCTCGATACGCATCTTGTAACAAAAGCTAAATATTAAGCAAGGTAAATTATGGCAATTAAGATCGGAGATTTTGTAACGTGTTACAGCGCCGGATACTGGCAGCTTATAGACATCAAACCGCATATCGCTCATGAAGATTATTCATCGCCTTATATCAGCTACAAAAAGGGAGATGTGCTCGGTCAGCACGCCATTCTGAAGAAGGCATTCACCCCGAAAATGAAGCCGAGGATCGAATTTGATGTGAATGATTTTGCATACCTGAAGCCGGTGACGGGAGAAATAATAGACATGATCAATGAATACTTTGAAAATGATCCCAAATACAAGGAGAAATTTGATAAAGCTCCCGTAAAAATAAGACCGTCCATTACAAACGTATGGCTTGATATTCCGGACGAAGATGCGGAAAAACTGCAGGAAGTTCTTGGTACGCTTCCGGAAAAATTCACCATAGACGAAATAGCATCTGTTGCTGAAGAATATCTCAGACATGCGACGAGACCGCCTGCAAGATATATTCCGAACTTACTTGCTTATCCGTGGGATCTGAACGAAAAGTTCGATATGCTTTATCACGGATGGGAATTGAAGAAAAACTGAAACTGCGCAGCAGGTTTACAAAGAAACTCTCCTATGACGGGAGAGTTTCTTTATATGTCGGATTCTTTTTTTCGTTTTATGTAGTTTTGGGTATACGGACATACTGCAAAGCACTTACCGCACATTGTCGTCCTCTCACCGAGTTTTATTTCCGCAATATCTCTTGCGATCTCATCACATCGGTGAATATCCACAAGATCTTCGCGGGTCTTAGTAATATCCCAGAGATTATTTTTAATGGCATTTGCAGGGCATATGTCAACGCATTTCGTACAGCTTCCACAGCGAGATTCATTTACAGGCTGAGAATAGCTTATGGGAGCATCCGTGAGGATCGCCGTCATCCTGATGCCGGATCCGTATTCAGATGTAACGAGCAGATCGCACTTCCCTACCCAACCAATACCTGCCCTTGTTGCCGCCGTCTTGTACGGGAAAGGAGTGGTAAATGCTTCGCGGTCCCACGGAACGTTCTTGCCGTAAAGACCATATGCTCGGTAACCTTCGGATAATATCATCTCCTCGGTTTTCATTGCCATTTCATCAAGTTTTCTGTTTATTTCACGGTATCTGTCCACATACTCCCATGTGGGACCTTCCGGAACTTCCACTTCAAGGACATGAAGTGGAAGAGGAATTGCCGCAACTATCACCCGTTTGTATCCGTCAAGTGCAATTCCTTCCACATTCCCGAAAGATATTATTTCTGCTCCCATTCCGGAAAGCTGATTCCGGATCTTATCTTCAAGTAATTTCATGATGCTTCTCCTTAGTTACTTATAGCTAACTAAATGTATTTTATCATAAGTTTGTTTTATTTTCAATAAATTTCTGATCTGATTTATGCCGGTTCTCCGGCGGATTTATTGATAAGGGAGATTCTTTCTGATATAATTTGTTATATCTAAGGGAGGACAATATGAGGTATTCAGTAACAGACGGGGCTGATAAATTTGAATTTCACGACAGCAAAGTTGTAAAATCCGTAATTGAAGATGATAAACTTTGTTTTATTGTGAAGTACCTGAACATACACAACGCTGTCCCCGAAAACCTTTCAGACAAGCACATGGAAATAAAAGAGGCTTTTATAGAATTTGAAGGCTTTGAACTCATTTACTATACCATCGGAACTCCGTGGAAGTACGACGAAAACGGAAAGCTGTGCCCTGAAGGAGATATAATCTATCACACACATAATGAAGGAACAGAACTTCTCAGAACTGCCATGAATAACGATTTTACGGTCATCAGTTTTTATGTCGAAGAGCTTGAAAACCACAAAACATATGAACTTTCCTGCGTAGGGCATTCCGAACAACCGTTTTTTGAATTCAGATTCAGGGCAGACAGCATGAAGATATCGTGGGATGAGTATATATCGCCTGCGTGGTATGAAAAATGATTTTCACATTGAAATAATCGTCATATATAATAAAAACGTATGAAAGGACATGGATCATGGGAAATTACATAACATCAAGAAGAGGGCATGTTCTCGGTTCGTGGAGTGGCATGAAGAAATATCTTGAAAAGGATATGCTTGCGGACAAATTAAAAAAGCGCGTGAGGTACGGTTGCACAAGATATGTGGGAATGGACGGTTGCCACATTTTCGACATTCATATTGACGGAAAGCAGGCAAAGCGTTTTTCGTGGGAGACTGTAAACACGTATTTCATAAAAAAGGGTTACAAAAAAAACTCCTCTCCCGTCGGGATCGGTGAATATTGGGATGAATTCATGCCGCTGTTGGAGGAAGTACCGATATATTCAAGAGATGAGTATACAGATGATGAATTCTGTGAAGCGCTTGCGGCGTACAGAAATCAGGACATACAATCGAGCATATATTCCGACAATCCGATCGTAAGGATGTTTGCGGTTCTGGATCGCAGGGTCGGAAAGCGGACACTTGAAGAATTAAAAATGACTCTTGACACACAGCCTGCGTGGCTCAGGGAGTTTTACGAATTAAGGATAAAGTCGGAAGGACTTTAAGAGTAAACCGCGCGTTTCAGGCAAAAATATAAAAAAAGCCTTTCAGAGGGATAAAATGAAAATAACATTTAATGATATCAGAAAAAATGAGGAGATAGCATCCTACATCAAAAAAGGAAACGAGAACCTCGGAGTAATCGGATACACGGATCATTCCACTGCCCACACGGCGCTTGTCGGAAAAAGGGCGTATGATATATTATCAGCTCTCGGGTACGGCGAGGATGAATGTGTTCTTGCGAGGATCGCAGGCTACATGCATGACATGGGGAATGCGGTAAACCGCAAAAATCATGCGGAGTACGGAGCAATTCTTGCAGACAGGATACTCACGGGAATGGGGATGGATCTTGAAGACAAGATAGTCATAGTGTCCGCCATAGGCAATCACGATGAGTCCACGGGAGGAGCCGTTGATGCGGTTTCGGCGGCGCTCATAATTGCAGACAAGACCGATGTAAGGAGAAATCGTGTCCGCGTTCAGGAATCGTCATCCTTCGACATTCATGACAGGGTCAATTACGCAGTAACGGGAAATCGTCTTGAAACGGACAACGAAGGCGGAAGGATATCGTTATATCTGGAAGTTGACGAAAGCATATGCAGTATGTACGAATACTTTGACATATTCCTGCAACGAATGCTCATGAGCAAGCGTGCGGCGGAGTTTTTAGGTTGCAGGTTTGAGCTTATCGTAAATGGAGTGAAGATACTTTAGCTGATGAGGAAAAGTGCCGTGGCACTTTTCTTTTTTTTTGATTCCCGCCCGCCTCCCCCGCCGCCGTGCCGCAGCTGAGCTGCGGCGCAAAGATGCTTTGCATCTTTGCCGCGAAAGCCATGGCTTTCGCGGCAAAGATGCAAAGCATCTTTGCGCCGCAGCTCAGCTGCGGCACGGCGGCGGGGGAGGCG
>JAFXKY010000016.1 GCA_017531485.1 Eubacteriaceae bacterium
CATCCGGCAGTAGGAACCTTTTCCTCTACCAACCCCCTTGCGATTTTGGCAGCACCCGCCCCGTGTACGGCAAGGTCAAAGATTTTCTCAATGATCCAACGGGTTTCTACGTCAATTACAATAGCGTTCTTGATTTCGGGATGTCGGATATATCCGAGAGGTGCGTAAGCAAAGGTGCGTTCTCCTGCGGCAAACTTGGCATGAAGGGCGGTCTTGACCTTGCGGCTGGTGTCCTTGGCAAACCATTCATTGAACAGATTTTTGAAAGGAACAAAGTCGGATAAGCCTTTCTTGGTGTCCTCGTTCTCAGATACGGCAATGTAGCGTATCTGCTTATCCGGGAACACATATTCCAGATAGTAGCCTACCATGATGTGATCACGTCCGAAGCGGCTGAGGTCTTTCGTGACGATGCAGTTGATACGTCCTGCTTCGACTTCATCCATCATTCGCTTGAAATTCGGTCTGTCGAACGTAGTCCCACTCCAGCCGTCGTCGATGTACTCACCGACCACATGAAGCTCCTGTTCCTTGGCATACTGTTGTAAAATGGTGCGCTGGGTCTCGATGGAAACGCTGTCGCCGTAATTCTCGTCATCACGGCTGAGTCTCATATATAGTGCTGTATTGTACGGTTGTTTCATAAAAAAATCCTCCTGTTCGTGAAACAACCCACGCTTACAATACTTTCCTATGATACATTATACCATAAGCGTGGGCTGTAATTCAATTCGATTCTGTTAACAATTTATCGAATTTTCTGTGGACACGCTGCCACCTGCGGCGAAACGGACAACGTTTTCGATCAGCTTGTCCATCGTTTTCCCGTTGGGATTGAAAAACTCCGTCACCTTTGTTCGGGTATTGCCGTTGTAATAATAAAGCGTACCGTCAAGCTCGGTGCCGTAATAGACTCGTTCCTTGTTTTCCATAAAACGCTCTTCCCAATCTTTTTCCCATGCTCGGATTACCGATGCGGGCGGGTCAAAGACCATATCAAAGCAAGAGCACAGGTCGATAGGTTCGTATACATCGTTTTTGGTTTTGGTCATAAAATTCCTCCTAAAATAAAAAATCACCTGTCTTTTCACAATAAAAATGGCAAGTGCCGTGTTAGAGTTCCATATTCTGTTTTCTTTGGGGCTTCTGTTCCTGCTTGGTCTGCTTTTCGGAATTGTCAGCAAGTCGCTCGTGAATGGATTGCTTCTGCGGAGCTTCCTTGCTTTCTTCCGTACCGGGCGTTGCCTTGCGTATCCAATAGCGAATATCTTTGAGTCTTTGCAAATCTGCCTGGACTGCTTCAAGGGGAACACGCAGCTCTGTGATTTCCTCCATCAGCTTGGTACTCTCTTTTTTGAGTTCCTTTGCTGTAGTGGTCTTTGCTTCGGGGTGCTTACTCAGAACAGCCCTTGCTCGTTCAAACTTGGCAACTTCGGGATGCTCCTGTTTGAATTTCTCCTTGGATTTCTTGAAGTGGATTTTCTGATACTGCTCGTAAATCGGCTTGCACTCCTTGTAGGTGTCAAGGCTCAATAGGATGGTGTCAATCGTCTTAACCCGCTGTTCTTTGGCTCGCATCTGACTACGGAGTTCTGCGGCATCCTTGCCGGATTTCTCAATGTGGGCTTCCAAATCATCCACGGTATCAAGTCCTTGGCGTTTCAGATAGCCAATAGCCTCCGACACTTTCTTCAAATCCTGCGAAGCTGCCTTGCTTCGTCCCTGCGGTGTCCAGTCGCTTCGTTCTGCCTTGCGGATGTCCAGATACTTCATCAGCAGAGCCGGAAGCATACTGGCTTCGTGTGCGGATTTTTCGGCAATCAGTTCCTTGCGGCATTCGTTCAGCTCCACAAGCCAGTCACGGAGATTGCGGATCATCTGCTTGATGGACTGCATGATGCTGTTGGTCTTTCGGATTTCTCGGTTGAGATTTCCGATGTCCGTTTGAATCCCTCGGCGTTCCATTGCGGTGACAGCAGGACCCATGTGAACGGTTGGTATCTGGTCAATGCCTTGTGCTTCGTAGGAACGGAGGTCAACACGCTCCGGTCTGCCGTTGGCTTCCAGATACTTGTTCTGAAAGTCCTGCCAGCCCATACGCCAGACCATTCCGTATTTGCGTTCGTTCCAGTCCACGGTGTTTTCCTTGTGGCTTTTCCAGTTGCCGGAGGGGAGACGGATGCGTTCTCCGTTCTCGTCAAGGTCGTAAACCTTTCTTGCTTTCGGCAGCCACTTACCGTGTTCGTCCATCGCTCGCATTGTTACCAAAACATGAGCGTGAGGATTATGACCGGGAGGGTCTGGGTCGTGAATGGCAATGTCGGCTATCATCCCTTTGGAAACGAAAAACTCATTGCAGTAATCTCGGACGAGCTGCACATATTGGTCGGGTGGTATCTCCCTTGGAATGATAAGATGGAATCTTCGGGCAAGCTGTGAGTTCCATTGGTTTTCGATTTTCTCAACGGCGTTCCAGAGAGTATTGCGGTCTGCATACTCTCGTGGAGCATTGGGAGGGAGCATAATTTCTGTATGCGTGATACCCTCCTTTGCATCGTAGCTTTTTGTTTCCTTGTCGTATTGGCTGTATAGCTTCTCGCCGCTTTGGTATGCGGCGGCAGCAACAGCAGATTGTCCCTCGCTTCGTTGGACAACCGCAATATCAAAATGCGGACAAGGCATAGGCATGACCTCCTTTCTTGGTCGGGATAGATGTGGGTGGACAAAAGAAAAACTTGCTGTCTGTGAATGATTGCTCTGCAATCGTTCATAGGCGGCAAGTCTACAAAGGGGTAGTTGGCGTAGCCAACGCAGGGGAAGTGTAGCTTCCCCTGTAATGATTTGGAGTTGGCAGTAGCAACGGAAAAGCATTGGCTTCCTGCAAGGAGCTTTCGGCAGAACGCAACACATCGTCTCAGACGGTGTATAGTTGCGCCCTTACTCCGTAAGGGTCATTCTCGCTTCGCTCTCCGTTGCCAGTTTTTCCAATACCGGCTTCATTGCAGGCTGATGAAAAGCAATCTTTAGGACTGCCATCACTTCATCGTCCGTCAGTAATTCGGAGTTCGGCAGGAAGCTCTCCAACATACCGGCTCTCGTACAAAGTCGGTGCGTTCTTGCGTTGCGTGTCAGCTTGGAGATTTGATGCTGCAAAATCTTTTCCTTTTGCTTGGCTTTCTTCAATTCCTCCTCGGCTTCTGCCTTGGCTTCGTAAAGCTCCGGCAAGGTCTGCGGTATCTTTTTTCTTCCCATAGGCTGTACCTCCTTTCATTTTTTCAAAATGGGCAAAACAAAAGCGACCAACTTTTTACGGTTGATCGCCTTTGGCTTGGTCATTTATTCTATTGTTCTTCAAAAGAAATGTAAATCGTGAAACTATCCGGTATGTAACTGACACTCAATCCCTTTTCTCCGTTGGATAAAAGCGTACCGATGGAAACATAATCTTGCCCCTTGATTTCTTCTGATACTTTTTCAATGACAGAAAAACCCTCTTGCTTCAAAAGTTCCATGTACTCGTTGTACTGTGTCTCACTAATATCTACAATATTGACGGTACAATTTCCGTGTTCAGTATCAAGCGTTGCCCAACTGACTGTTCCAGGAGGAATAGGAAGCCCCTCTGTGTATTCATTTTCCGGCCATATACCTTCGTCAAGCATTGTTATGCTCCCCGATTGCGTATTGCCTGAATTATCCGTTGATGGTGGGGTCTCTTGATTTGAACAAGCAGTCAAAGTCAACACCAGTAAAATCGCAATTATTGAAACATATTTTTTCATCGTTACCTCCTATTTTTACGAATGGTTTTGGCAATCTGTATTACTGCAATAACAGCAGCAATTATACCAACAACCAAAATAATTTGTGAAGCATCGAATCCCAATGCCCCCTCTACTTGGATATTCGTTTGTGCATCTGCTTGTCCGATTGCACCTTCTGGCACTTGCTGTATCTTGGCAACAGCATAGGTGATAAATGCAGCGATAGCAACAACAAGTGCGACAACACTTGAGATAATTCCTTTCCGTTTCTGCGGTGCAGTGCTGTCAAATCCTAACTGTTCTGCAGTATTATCTGCAAACTCTTTGGGAGTGCCTAAACGCTCGATTACTTGCTGCTCTGTTTCACCATGTTCTAATGCAGAAGTGAACACTTCGTTCAAATCACGCACGATTTCCTTTTTCATCTTTCGTGGTAAGCACAATTCTTTTTCCACTTGCTGAATATAATGCTCTTTCATTCTGATACCTCCGTTTGCTGATAGGTTGCGATAAAACCATTAACGCAGTCTTCGTAATTTGTCCAAAATTCAATCAGCTCACCTAATACCTCTTGACCCTTATGGGTAAGAGAATAGAATTTCTTTGAGCCGCCATTTGCGGCAGCCGGAGCTAATCGACATTTGATCAGCTCGGCTTCCTGCAAACGATACAGAATAGGATAAATCGTTCCCTCTTTCGCATAGCCCAAAACAGATGCGCTGTTGTTTAGCTCTGTAATGATTTCGTAGCCGTAAGTTTCTTTTCGCCCAATCAAGCACAAGAGGATCATTTCAAGAGAGCCTTTTTTGAATTGTTGTACATATCGGTTATCCATACTCTCCACCTCGCATTTAGTAATGCTATTTAGGTTCGCTAAATAGCATTACTTATTATACTCGCATAGTATGAGTTAGTCAATGGTTTTTGAGAAAAAGTTACAAACAGTTCAAAAAACACAAATCGTCCTTTAATCGTATGGTTATTACTCGGCTTAACCTCTTTTGTAACCATGCAATTTTGCGTATTCACTTGCGGCTTTCCGGCGATCATCGCTGTACGGTGCGGTCAGTCGGAAAGAGAAGCGTCCCTTTTCAATCGCAAACTCCATGCAGCCCGTTTCCGGGTCTGTGTCGGTCAGTTTACAATGGTCGGGGTAGCTGTGGCTGTACGCTTTCAGCCTGTTCTTCAAATCGGTGTTGTGGGTACGGATATAGATGGTGGGGTCTTTCTCGTCAAAACATATATCCGTGGTCTTTTCCGCTTTGGTCAATCCTGTTCGCATAAACGCTCCTTTCTGCCCGACTGTAACGAAGTAGGGCATTTTTCGTGTGTTTTTCTCGGCTCTTGACTTGATAAAATCAGTGATTTTCAAACAGAAATCGCTGTATCGCACCATTCCTTGTTTGAGCCATTTCTGTTCGATAATTCTGATATTTTACGGCTCTTGACCGTGGTTTACTCTTTTCTGTTTGTGTGGCTTTTCAGCCATAAGATCAGCTCACTTTTCATCACCATTTTGCGTCCGCCAATCCGCAAGGTTGGAAAATCCGGGTCATTCAAAAGGTTGTAGGCTCCTGCCTTGGAAATCTGTAATGCCTTTGCAAGCTGCTTTGCATCCATCACATCGGGCATGGTTTCAAACGGTTCTCTGCTCATAAAAATCTCCTTTCGGGCATCAAAAAAAGCAGCCACGATTTTTCGTGACTGCCATCTTGAGCAATTTGTTATTTTGTGTGTTTATCTAAAAAGC
Organism: Eubacteriaceae bacterium; assembly: GCA_017531485.1. Classification (GTDB taxonomy): domain Bacteria; phylum Bacillota; class Clostridia; order Eubacteriales; family Anaerofustaceae; genus SVCP01. The sequence continues at coordinate 5,515 of JAFXKY010000016.1, forward strand.
TGCCGTACTCGCCGGACACATAATCCTCATAAGCACCGGCAATCTTTTCAATGTGTTTGCTGACCGCACTCGGCGTTTTGAAGCCAACAGCGGCGGCGATGTCTTTGAGTGAGCTGCCTTCCATCCGCATCTGCAGGATTTGCTTGTCCTGCTCCGTCAGCCTGCTTTCAAACTGTTCGATGCCGATTTTTTGCAGTACCTTTGTTTCAAATTCTGCTTCGGGATTTGGAATATCAAACAACATCTCGCCGTCGATCATAGCTCCGGTCTCGGCAATTTCCTCAATGGAGAGGTGTCTGTGATTGCGGTCGTGATACCAGGAACGGTTGAAGTCCCGCTTGTGGACGCTGGAGCCGCTGTAATCATCGGGGTTGCGATTGTTCCAGAACTCGTCGATCATCGGCTGCCAGTTTTCCTCGGCAACGATCATATCGGTGAGATTGCCGATCAGATTGCTGAACTGCTGATAGGTCAGCCACGGAAGCTCATTGCCACGTTCCATTAAGAACAGCTTTTGGAAGCTCCAGTCCATTTCCGTCTCAAACTTTTTGCGGAAATGCTTGATGATCTCATAGGAAAGTCGCCACAAGGGGAAGTCACCGGAGTAGTTCTTCCAATCACCGGGAACATCCTTGTATGTGCCGTCCTTATTCGGCACTTGAAAGAATTGCCACGCAGACCACGCAAAGCAGTCCCACACCAAAAGAAGGAACATATCGTCCTCGATGGTTTTCACACTATCGGTGTCTTCAAGCAAGTCGTAGATATTTCTTGGCAAAGACATTGCAGGGGGATACTTCTCAACAAGCTCCTTGGGCAAAGCATAAAACAGCGTCAACCACGAAAGATTGCTGCCCTGCGGTATTTCGATGATGCCGTCCGGTACGACGGCGAAAAAACTGTAGCGTAGGCTCATGGTCATCTCCTTCCAATCTGTTTTTCAATTATCGTTACGGTTATTGTAAGTACCCAACTTGGGAACTTACATCACCCGTAACAGTTTTCGTTACGTTTAAGCAAGTGGTAAAAATTCCCACTTGCGGTAAGTGTAACACCAGTATCGTTTCTGTTTTGGTGGTGGTCATTTTGACCACTACCATTTATCGTAACACTTCCAACTTTTCGTTACGCTTATTGCAAGGTGTCAACTTGGCACTTTGCAGTATCCGTAACGCTTTCCGTTTTCCGTTACGTTTATGCTAAGTGGTCAACTTGACCACTTACCTTATCCGTAACACTTCCTCGGTATGCTTTCTGGCGGCAGGCATTACAGCAGTATTTAGCATCTGCCCGTTTAGGGGTAAAGAGATTGCCGCAGGTCTGGCAGGTGCGGTCTTTGCGTTCAAATGCCCGCCGCCATTTCAGTTCCTTTTGATAGCCCCGATTGCCGCAGAGAGCGTACAGACAATATTTCTTGGTATCAATCTGTGTGTAAAATTCTCTCCCGCAGCCTTTACAGTAGATCTTTCTGACTGCGAGTGTCGGGTCCTCACCGGAAACTTTCTTCGCATACAGGCTTTTCAGATAATCTTGATTGTTATATTCCCATTCGCTGTTCCAAATCATTCGTGCATCCTCCATGGCAAAAAATTAAGAGGGATTTTCAGACCCCTCTATAACAGAGGGCACGAGAAGGCTCGTTTTTTTCCAACTTCTCAAAAATTTTTTGAAATTTTTTGTTTTTTTGCGATTGACATCGGAATCGAAGCGAAAGAAACGATATTGCAAATATTATACACGAAAAATGTGAATAAATCTATTGCTTCTAACGAGGGTAAAAAAATAAGGTGGTATCTGAGCCGTAAAACTCGGATACCACCTTTGGTAGATCAATCAAGCGGCTTGTATGCTTAGCAGTATGCTGTAATCTCTCAATTCCAAACTATACTGCAATGTTGCTTAATGCAAATGCCATCTTCTCTGCATGAAAAGGCAAACAGGCTTTCGCTATCCGGTTGGAACAGTTCTCTTGCAACAGTTTCCTTACCATCTCTGGATTTCATATGCGTTTCGACAATAATATACTCGGTATCTACACTCGTCGTAATTTTGAGAGGCAAATCGCCTGCTGCATAATCTTCCTTGGAAACAATGTTACCATCCTTGTCAAACTGAAGCACGCTTGTACCTATAGGTGTATCCATAAAGCAAGTACTTACTTCAATGCTTGAACTAATGGTTTCACTTTTTCCATCAATAGTAACCGTCTGTTCCTCTTTTAGTGTTTGGCTGCTGGACATTCCTGTGGCGAGTTCGCCTCCGTGGCTCATACCTTGACCGGACATTAGATATACCTCACCAGTAGCGGTTTGATATACAGGATTGTAATAGAACACATTGGAGCCTTTGGCAACGGAAACATAAATTGTTCCCTTCATGTCAATGCTGTCACCGGCATCGGTACTATGGAAGCCTGTATGTGCGTCAGATATGGCATCATCACCACCAGCCCCCCAATATTCTATACCACTATCGTCTGTATACCTTGCAGAGAAATAAGCGATACCATCAATGCCTTCAAAAACATATTTCTTTGTTGTCCTGGTTTCTCCTGTTTCTGGATTGGTGTATGGGTCATCTACGAGTGTAGCATATAGTTTTCCTTCATAGGGAGCACTGTCAGACGAGCTGATTTCACCACCGGACAAGACTTTATCTGCATTGTCCTGAAAATACCCTTCAAAATCAAACAAGTCCAAATATTCCGTAGTGATATAAACACCAATCAATCTGTCCTTGCTTGTACCATCCGGGTTGTTTGTCGGTTCATCTTTTGCAAAAGTTACCGCACCTGTTGCGCCTAAAACAAACGAGGCAACCAATACACAGGCGAGTATAATTATGCCTATTTTATTCTTCATCATCTTCCTCCAAAATACCATCGAATTTTAATATATCGCCCACATCACATTTGAGAAAATAGCAAATACGATTGATTGTTGCAAAGCGAACACCTTTAGCTTTTCCGCTTCGCAATATGGACAGATTTGCTTCTGTGATACCTACCTTTGCACATAGTTCCTTTGATGTCAGACCACGATCCTTCAGAACATCCTCTAAGTGTACTCGTATCGCCATTCCAATACCTCCTTAAATAAAGAGGTCGTTGTCATTTTGAAGTTTGCGATTTTCCACGATCAACCGTGTTAGAATCAGAACCAAAAGAATGAAAACCAAACTGACAACCGGAATTTCGACATTGACGGAAATGTTGGTAAGAAAACGGGAGAGTAATAGCTGCAGCACATTCAAAATTGCAGTAGTTGCCGCTGTAATGCCAAGTGCAAGGCAGCAGCGCTTGGATAACAAATCAGCAAGTCTTACGGTATCTTCCTCGTTTTTGTCGATGTACGCATCCATAAGCGTAAGCAATGAGAGCGTGATGCCAATGTCAAATACATATGGCAGCGAGGAAGCTATAAAGCGTATTACAGCCATCAAATTATCCATGCCTTTTTGCGCTGCGGAAAGACTGCCTAACAACGTACTGCCACAGGAAATTGCAATGACCGCAACAAAAAGGATACACAGAGCATGAAGGGCAACTCGCAAATAGCAAAGCAGCTTGTTTGTATCCCCGTGGCGGAACATCCGCACCAATCGTAAAATTATCCAAAGAACGATAAACGACCATGCAGTACAGCCCAGGACTCCTTTAACTACGGGAAGTGCTTCGCTGGTGAAATACGGAAAAACAGACATAATCTTTGAAGGATTTGCCATACTGAATAAGGTAATAAACACGACAATGCTAATACAACAAAGTACGATGTTTTCCCAAAGATATTCTTTCTCGCCTTTGTGACGCAGCACAGAAAGGATAGGAAGCGATGACAAGGCTATGGCAAGAGCCAAAGCAAAGCCGTTTCCGATATTTCCGATTAACGCCAATGCACGAAGCGCAACACCAAGTTGTTCAAAAGGAAATGCCATAACAGAAGAAAATAGTGCAGGCAACCCATCAACAAACAGCACAAGTGCCATTAACGCCGCAAAAACGGCTCCCATAAGAATTATAAATGATTTTCGTTTCATAGTACCACCTCGATTATTGTTTTACGATAATATTATAGCGCAGAAATTATCGTTTGTCAATAATTTTGAAAAAATTCATCTTCAGAAATGTGGATTTTTCATATTAAAAAACAGCGACAGAGATTTTACTCTCTGTCGCCGTGCATTATCTGTCAATCAATTCTCAAAAGGCTTATAAACTGTCACAGTTTTCAAATATTTCTCCGGATCACCGTTCAGTATCAGATCGGCGTACTCCAGCGGGGCGTTGTATATCAGCCAGTCAAGTTCTGACCGCTGATACATATTGTCGGCAACCTCGTTCTCAACGGCGATGGTGTCGATGGAGATCATGCTGCCATCGGAAAATTTCAGCTCCACGCAGGCGGTGTCGATGTTGAACTCACAAGATATAAGGCGTTTCATAGGGTTTTACCTCCAAAATTTAACTATTGGAAGTATCGTAAGCGTGGGTTTGTAGTGTGGTATCTTTAACTATGTGAAACCCCGCTTTCCCATTTGCTGATCGCCTGACGGGACACTCCGAGAGCTTCGCCCATAGCTTCCTGAGAGAGGTTGTTGTCTTTTCTTATGAGAGTGATCTTTTCACCTACGCTCATCCTTATATCCTCCTTTTGGTTATGCACGGAATTTAACATAAATCCTCCTTTCTGTCTACCAACCCTACCTTCCATTTTGTCAACTGCCGGTTGACAAACAAAGAAAACAGCGAAAGTAAGCCAAAAGATCATACTTATCTTTTGATAATTATTTTATCACACCGCATATATTTTTCAAACCCTTCGGATTGAATACAGGTGAAATATATTATATAATATTAAAAAGGAGGAAAACAATGAATACCGAATCTTTAACAGTATTTTTCCCGTCAGCTGACATAAACGTAACAAAAGATTATTATCATAATATACTCGGACTTCCCATATACAAAGACCTCGGAAACACCGTATGGTTTGATACGGGATATGGGTACGTCGCTTTTGTGGAGTATTCCCCCAAAAGACCGCCCGCAAGCGGAATGTGCATATCATTCAATCTTCCGACTAAAGAAGATGTGGATGATATGTATGATATTCTTCGCGGCAGGGACGTTATCGGTCTTAAAGAGCCTCCGAAGAAGCATCCTCAGTTCCCTGTCTATTCATTCTTTTTATCGGATCCTGACGGATATACACTTGAATATCAGAAGACAGCTGATTGAGTGAAAGAAAAATTCAAAATATTGTAAAAACATTCTTGACAATGGTTAAACGGTGGTGTATCATTATCTAAATCAAATTATCGGAAGAAAGGAGCTGCAGGCAATGAAAAAATATTTCGCTTTTTACTACTTTATTAACAAGGACTGCCTGTATGCGAATTGAAACTTTCCGTTTAAAACAGCACAGACAGCCCGTATTTTTGTTTTACTCATGAAGCTAAAACAGAAGGCGGGCTTTTTTATTGTTACAAGGAGAAAACATGACAAAGCTTGACGATGCAAGACAGATTATCAACGAAGTAGACAAACAGATGGCGGAACTTTTCGAGAGAAGAATGTTCGCTGCAAAGATGGTTGCGGAATATAAACAGGAAAGAGGTCTTCCGATCTTTGACGGAGCAAGAGAAAAGCAGGTAATAGAAAAAAATACGGCGTATATTCAGAACGAAGCTTTAAGATCATATTACGTAAGCTTCCTTCAGCATACAATGGACGTTTCGAAGCAGTATCAGCACCGCCTTATGGAAGGAATGAGAGTTGCTTACAGCGGAGTTCCCGGAGCGTTTGCGGAAATCGCCGCAAAGAAAGCATTTCCCGATGCGACGGCTGTTGCATATGCCGATTTTGCAAGTGCATACCGCGCTGTTGAAGACGGTGAATGTGATTGCGCGATGCTTCCCGTTGAAAACAGCAACAACGGCGATGTGGGACAGGTAATGGATCTTTCTTTCTTCGGAAGTCTGCACGTAAACGGGATGTATGAGCTTCCCGTAACGCAGAATCTCCTTACCCTCCCAACAGCCGACATCTCCACCATCAAGGAAGTCATCTCTCATCCGCAGGCGCTTGGTCAGTGCAGCGAATACATTGCCCGTCATGGCTGGAAAGAAATCCAGTGCGTCAACACAGCCGTTGCGGCAAAAATGGTTGCGGAAAGCGGAAGAAATGACATCGCGGCCATCGGAAGCGCAGATGCGGCAGAGCGTTACGGACTTATTGTCCTTGAGCCGCACATTCAGGCAGATTCCGACAACACGACCCGTTTTGCGATTTTCTCAAAGAGCGCAAAATCTCCTTCGGCAAGTGACTCAAGATTTGTAATGTCATTCACGGTAAACAACGAAGCCGGTTCTCTCGGAAGGGCAGTCAGCGTTATCGGTAAATACGGTTTCAACCTCCGCGCCCTCAAGAGCCGTCCGACAAAGGCCCTGAGCTGGGAATATTATTTCTTTGTTGAAGGCGAAGGCAACATCCATTCCGACAAAGGCAGAAAGATGATCGAAGAATTAAACGAATGCTGCAATGAAGTAAAGATCATCGGCAGTTTCGAAAAAGAAACGGTGATAAAATGAATCTCACGGTAAATCTGACAAATGCCTCTTATGACATCATATTCGAAAGAAGCGGAATCGGACATATTGACGCATATTGGGGAAAGGGTGAAAAAACATTCATCCTCACAGACAGCGGAGTTCCGGAAATATATTCGCGTAAAGTCGCGTCATGTTGCAAGGATGCTTACATTCACACCATTCCTCAGGGAGAAGCATCAAAAGAGATAAAGTATCTTCTTGAGATATGGCAGAAGATGTGTGAATATTCTCTCACACGCACAGACCGCATTATTGCCGTCGGCGGCGGAGTTGTCGGCGACATAGCAGGGCTTGCGGCGGCGACGTATATGAGAGGGATAAAGTTTTACAACATCCCCACCACAGTCCTTTCCCAGGTGGATTCTTCCGTCGGCGGAAAGACGGCAATAGATTTTGAAGGATACAAAAACATCATCGGCGCGTTTCATCAGCCAAGCGGCGTCCTTATTGACGCTGACACAATAAAGACACTTCCCAAAAGGCAGATCTCAAACGGGCTTGCGGAAGCGGTTAAAATGGCGGCAACTCATGACGAAGAGCTTTTCAAAAGGTTTGAAAATGCGGATTATGAAGACATGGCTCAGATAGAATCCCTTCTCCGGGACGCCGTCAACATCAAAAGAGAAGTCGTTCAGAGGGATGAAAAAGAGCTTGGTGAAAGAAAAGCTCTGAATTTCGGACACACTCTCGCTCATGCCCTCGAAAGCACACTGGCGTTTGATGAATTATATCACGGTGAGTGCGTCTCTCTCGGGATGAAGGTAATGTGCAGCGGCGAAGTAAGAACGAGGCTTGAGAAGATATTTGACAAACTTTCTCTTCCGTCAGAATTTCCTGTTTCACCGGACAGTCTTATTGACATATGCAGGCATGACAAAAAATGCAGTGGAGATGACATCACGATAGTATACGTAGACAAGATCGGTTCGTTCGAACTCAGAAAGATAACTTTCTCTCAGTTCGCAGATTACATCAAAGGGGTATCGGAAATATGAAAAATATACTCGGCAATCACCTGACCCTTACGCTCTTCGGGGAAAGCCACGGCAAATATGTCGGAGCAGTTCTCGACGGCCTCGCGCCCGGGCTTGAAGTCAATGAAGAATTTATTTCGCATCAGCTCACTCTTCGCCGCCCTGAAGGAAACATCTCAACATCAAGAGTCGAAAAGGACCCTTTTGAGATCGCAAGCGGAGTATTCAAAGGATTCACGACAGGGACTCCCCTTACGATAATCATTCCGAACGGGGATACGCGATCAGATGATTATGAACCACGCGCCGCAAGACCTTCACACGCGGATTATGCGGCACATTTAAAATATCACGGTTTTGAGGATTATCGCGGCGGCGGTCATTTCAGCGGCAGGATAACCTCCGCAATCGTTGCGGCGGCGGCGATAATAATATATGCACTCAGAAAAAAAGGCGTATATATAGCAACACACATAAAGCATATAGCAGGGATTTATGACAGAGATTTTGATGATATATCCCGTGACATAGACATTCTTTCCACAAAAGTCTTTGCGGCGCTTGACGAAGAGAAAGCTTCTCTCATGCGTGAAGAGATCTTAAAAGCAAAAGCAGACGGCGACAGCGTCGGCGGAGTATTGGAGAGCATAATAACGGGGCTTCCGGGAGGACTCGGGGAACCGTATTTCGATTCGGTGGAATCACTCCTTGCCCATGCAATATTCTCCGTGCCGGCAGTAAAAGGCGTTGAATTCGGCGACGGATTCGACATCGCGAAGATGCGCGGAAGCGCGGCTAATGACGCAATGGCAAATGTTGACGGAAAGATCGCTCTTTCCTCGCTCCACAGCGGCGGAATTTACGGCGGAATCACCGTCGGTGAAAACATTCTCATAAGGACGGCAATAAAGCCCACACCCACCATCGGAAAAAATCAGAATACCATAAATATCCCTGACCTTGAAAACACTACCCTTCAGGGAAAAGGCAGGCACGATCCCTGCATCGTGCAGAGGGCGAGAGTCGTGATCGACAGCGTCATCGCACTCACCCTCGCAGACATACTCACAGGCCGTTTCGGTACAGATTGGATGGCAGAAAAATGACATACGGACTTTTAGGAGAAAAACTTTCTCACAGCTTCTCCCCACAGATACATCACGCATTGGCGGATTATAAATATTCTCTCATAGAAGTGGCAAAAGAAGACATTGACGACTTCATGAAAAATAAACCTTTTAAGGCAATAAACGTAACGATCCCTTACAAGCAGACGGTCATACCGTATCTTGATCATGTGGACGAAGCGGCGCTTACTATCGGAGCTGTCAACACGATAGTAAACAAAGACGGCGTTCTTTACGGATACAACACGGATTATTACGGACTCATTTCCCTTATCGAAAGAAACGGCATCACCGTCAAAGGAAAAAAAGTCCTCATTCTCGGTTCAGGCGGAACTTCAAAGACAGCAAAGGTCGCAGCACTCAACATGGGAGCAAGGGAGATATACCGCCTTTCAAGAACGGCTAAGGAAGACTGCATTACGTACGAAGACGCAATCACAAATCACAGCGATGCGGATATCATAATCAACACGACACCTTCGGGAATGTATCCTGAGATCCACAATCAGGCCATCGATCTCAAGAATTTCCCGAACCTCAGCGGAGTCATTGATGCGATATACAACCCGCTTTGTCCTCAGCTCGTCGTTCAGGCGAAAAACATGAATATCCCATCTTCCGGCGGGCTTTATATGCTCGTAGCGCAGGCGGCAAAAGCATCTGAATACTTTATCGGAAAGGCTCCGAGGGAAGAAGACGTTGAGAAAGTATACAAAGAGCTTCTTCACGACAAAGAAAACATTGTCCTCATCGGAATGCCTTCATGCGGCAAAACGAGCGTAAGTGAAGCACTTGAAAAAATGACGGGAAAGACCGTCATAGATACAGACAGCCTCATCGTCGAAAAAACGGGAATGCCGATCACGGACATCTTCGCAGAATACGGCGAAAAACATTTCAGGGATCTTGAAAGTGAAGTAATAAAAGATATCTCAAAAATGCAGGGAATGATCATCTCAACAGGCGGCGGAGCAGTTCTCCGAAAGGAAAATGTGGATCAGCTCAGAAAGAACGGCAGGATAGTCTTCCTCGACAGAGCCCTTGAAAAACTCCTCGCAACAGACGACAGGCCGCTTTCATCAAACAGGGACGACCTGACAAAGAGATACAACGAACGATACGACATATATGTTTCTTCCGCAGACATTATAATAAATGTTCCGGAAGGAATCGAAAACACAGCAAAGGAAGTTCTGGAGGCATGGACAAAATGAACATACTCATCTTAAACGGACCGAACATCAATATGCTCGGAATCAGGGAACCGGGAATTTACGGCAAAGAAGATTATAATTCTCTTTGCGAAAAGATAAGAAAACACGCAGAGAAAACAAACGTAAATGTAGAATTTTATCAGTCAAACCACGAAGGCTTCCTCGTAGACAAGATTCAGGAAAGCTACGGCAAAGTTGACGGCATCGTTTTCAATCCCGCGGCTTACACTCACACGAGCGTTGCGCTTCTGGACGCGCTGAAAAGTGTATGCATTCCGACTGTTGAAGTTCATATCTCCGATGTAAGCGTCAGGGAAGATTTCAGACAGATCAGTTATGTAAGGGCAGCATGCATAAAGACCATCTCCGGTCATGGCACAGACGGATATCTCGAAGCTATGGATGAACTTATAAAGCATCACGAGGAAAAAAATGAGGCGTAAGATCAGTCCGTCTGCCGGATGCGGTACCATTATCGCTCCTCCGTCAAAAAGCGCTTCTCACCGGGCTCTTATTGCAGGAGCGTTGAGTGAGAGAAGTGTGATAAAAAATCTCGGTTCAAGCGCAGATATTGATGCGACGCTTTCGTGTCTGAAAATAATGGGGGCGCAGGCGGAATTTACCGAAGAAGGACTCGTCATCGGCGGACTTGATCCTAAGAACACTCCTTCATGCACCATTAACTGCAACGAAAGCGGATCCACTCTCCGTTTTTTCGTCCCACTTTGTCTTTTAAGCGGAAATCCCATAACCCTCACGGGAACAAAAAAGCTCCTCAGTCGTCCGCTCACGGAATACGCGGATCTTTGCAGGGACAATGGCTTTGATTTTATATTAAAAGAAGATTCCCTCACCGTCTGCGGAAAGCTTGAAGGCGGTGAATATAAGATGTCAGGGGAAAGAAGCAGTCAGTTCATTACGGGAATGATGTATACCCTTCCGATTCTTGACAAAAAAAGTACCCTTGAAGTTACCGGAGATGCGCAGAGCATTTCTTACATCGACCTGACAGAGCAGATAATAAGAGATTTCGGGATCTCTGTCAGAAGAAATGCCCTCACATTCTCTTTTGAAGGCTCTCAGAAATATGCAGGCAGAGATTTTGTTATCGAAGGCGATTATTCCAACGCAGCTTTTCCCGATGCGTTTAATATGACAGGCGGAAATATCGTCGTTACGGGACTGAGAGAAGATTCAACTCAGGGAGATAAAGTATATAAGGAATTATTTAAAAAATTAGGCACAGACGAAACCATCGATCTTTCCGATTGTCCCGATCTGGCGCCGGTCCTCTTCGCGCTCGCCGGTATATACGGCGGAAAATTCACCGGCACAAAGCGCCTTCGACTCAAAGAGAGTGACCGTGTGGAAGCGATGAAGCAGGAACTGAAAAAATGCGGCATAGATTTGATTGATGGCGAAAATGATGTTATAATATCTCCTGTCGGGCTTCATGCACCGGAAGAGATAATAAGCGGACATAATGACCACAGGATCGTAATGGCGATGAGCGTTCTTCTCTCAAAACTCGGAGGAACCATCGAAGGCACAAACGCCGTCAGAAAGAGCTGGCCGGGATTTTTCGATGAAATAAGAAAACTTGGAATAGAGGTCAGTGATGAAATTCAGTAAAGATTTAAATATACTCATTATCGGTCTCGGGCTTATGGGCGGCTCCTACGCATCAGCCCTGAGCAAAAAAGGATACAAAGTAAATGCAATAACCCTCGATCAGGAATCTATTGATTATGCTCTTGAAAAAGGGTGGATCGAAAAAGGGACCACAGAACCTGATGCAGAGATGCTCGGAAATGCGGACATTACCATATGCGCGCTTTATCCGACAGTATTCATCGACTGGATCGGAAAAAATCAGCATCTTCTCAAAAGCGGCTCGATCCTTACGGACATCACAGGCGTCAAGGAAGCCGTCGTTGACAAGGTTCAGGGGATGTTAAGGGATGACGTGGAATTCATCTCCGCTCACCCCATGGCAGGCAGGGAAGCAAGCGGAATCATGCATAGCGACGACAGCGTATTCAACGGAGCAAACTATATCGTCGTTCCCACAGACAAAAACACTCCGGAGGCGATCCAGCTTTGCAAAGAGCTCGGTGAAGCTTTGGGATTTTGCAAGATAAGTGAGCTTGATGCAAAAACTCACGACACGATGATCGCATTTTTATCTCAGCTCACCCACGTCATCGCAGTAGCACTCATGTGTGCGACGGACGATCCGTCATTGGAAAAATACACAGGTGACTCGTTCCGTGACCTTACCAGGATCGCGAAGATAAACGACGAAATGTGGAGCGAACTTTTCCTCATAAACAAAGAGACACTTCTCTCACAGATGCAGAAATTCCGCGAGGCATTTGATGCACTCGAAGAAACGCTCATAAATGAAGACAGAGAAGAAATGAGAAAGATGATGAGGCTCTCAACAGAGAGAAGATCATTATTCGACAAGAAACAGAGGTAATAAAAAACCATGAATATGGATTTCAGAAGACAACTGCCCATTCCGATGGATATCAAGGCACAGTACCCGATATCCGCGAAGATGGAAGAAATATACGAAAGAAGAGGCGCTGAAATAAGGGCTATCTTTGAAGGAAGGGATGACCGTTTCATCCTTGTCATCGGTCCTTGCAGCGCGGACAGCAAAGAACCTGTCCTTGAATACATTTCACGCCTTGCAGTACTTCAGGATGAAGTAAAAGACAAGCTCTTCATCATCCCGAGAATTTACACAAACAAGCCGCGAACCACCGGCGACGGATACAAAGGAATGCTCCATCAGCCGAATCCGGAAGACAGACCTGATATGCTTCAGGGAATAATCGCCATTCGTGATCTTCACTTATCAGCGCTTCGTGATTACGGCTTTACATGCGCTGACGAAATGCTTTATCCGGAAAATTATCATTACCTTTCAGACCTTCTCGCTTACGTCGCAGTCGGCGCAAGAAGCGTAGAAAATCAGCAGCACCGCCTCGTTTCAAGCGGACTTGACATTCCTGTCGGAATGAAGAATCCCACAGGCGGGGATCTTTCGGTAATGTTCAACGCGGTAACTGCCGCACAACACCCCCATACGTTCCTTTACAGGGGCTGGGAAGTACATTCCACAGGAAATGATCTTGCACATTCCATATTAAGAGGTTATACTGATTTTGCAGGAAAATACGTTTCCAATTATCATTACGAAGACCTTCTGGAAGTGCATGATATATATGCAAAGAAAGAACTTCGCAATCCGTCAGTCATCGTTGACTGCAACCACGCGAACTCAGGCAAGAAATTTTTCGAACAGCCTCGTATCGCAAAAGACGTCATCCACTCAAGAAGAAAAAATGCGGACATCAGGGGTCTTGTCAAAGGACTTATGATCGAAAGCTACATTGAAGAAGGTTGTCAGAAGATCGGAAATCACGTCTTCGGACAGTCCATCACAGACCCGTGCCTCGGTTGGGATGACACAAAGAAACTTATTTTAGACATCGCAGACGAATTATAAGAGGTTAATTTATGAACATGGAGTTTACGAGGAAGCTTCCCATTCCTATGGATATCAAGGAGAAGATCCCCCTTACCGCAAACATGACCGGCACCTTCTGGCAGAGAAGAAAAGAGATCGCAGATATTTTTGAAGGCAAAGATGACCGTTTTATTCTTATTATCGGCCCGTGCAGCGCAGACAGCCACGAGCCTGTACTTGAATACCTCTCACGTCTTGCTGTTATCAGCGAAAAGGTAAAGGACAAGATCTTCATCATTCCGAGAATATACACAAACAAGCCGCGCACCACCGGCGAAGGATATAAGGGGATGCTTCATCAGCCGAATCCTGAAGACCGACCCGATATGCTTCAGGGGATCATCTCCATCAGGCAGCTCCATTTCAGTGCGCTGAGTGATTACGGCTTCACGTGTGCAGACGAGCTTCTTTATCCGGAAAATCACCGCTACATTTCCGATATTCTCGCATATGTGGCTGTTGGCGCACGTTCCGTCGAAAATCAGCAGCATCGTCTTGTGGCAAGCGGTCTTGACATTCCCGTCGGAATGAAAAATCCCACAGGCGGCGACAAGTCAGTAATGTTCAACGCCATTACTGCCGCACAGCATCCCCACACATTCCTTTACAGAGGCTGGGAAGTTCATTCTACGGGAAACAAATACTCTCACGCTATTTTAAGGGGATACACGGATTTCGCAGGTAAATACGTTTCCAATTATCATTATGAAGACTTGCTGGAAGTGAATGATATGTACGCAAAACGTGAGCTTCTGAACCCGTCCGTCATCGTTGACTGCAATCACGCAAACTCCGGCAAGAAGTATTACGAACAGCCGAGAATAGCAAAAGACGTACTTCACTCCATAAGAAAAAATCCCGACATCAGAAAGCTTGTAAAGGGGCTGATGATCGAAAGTTACCTCGTGGAAGGTTGTCAGAAAGTCGGCGGCGGAGTTTTCGGACAGTCAATCACGGATGCGTGTCTTGGCTGGGAGGACACGGAAAAACTCATACTTGATATTGCGGAAGAACTGTAATCACAGATTATCAATAAGCTCAGGACGCGGAAGCGTCCTTTTTGTTGCAATTTCCGGGTAATAGTTATATAATTTTAAGGCAATACATATTCAAGGAAACGACCAATGGAAACACTCTGGAACATACTCGACGGAATAATAGATTTTATCACTTCGGCAATCATTCCTATTGCCGGCGCAGTAATTACTTACAGGCAGGTGAGCGAAGAAGCTATGGAGAAAAAGATCCGTAACTTCAAGATGCTCGGCGAACAGTCCCCTACGGACAGAAACTCATACGCAAAAAAATGCGTGGAGCTTTACAAAAGGCAATACAAAAAAGGGCTCAACGGACGGAAATATGAAGATATGGTCTTTAACAACCTTATCTATATGCGAAACTGGCTTGGGTGGGACGAAAGGCTGAATGACTTTGTAAGCCTTGACAAGGTAAAGGTAAATCTCAATTTCAAGAACGATTCGGATGATGAAGACCAGAATAATGTATACAACAAAATTGTAAATGATGCGTGGGACAAAACTCCTCCGAGGGCAAAATTCCTTCCCTATCCGAAAGACGGTTATGCTCTCAACTTAAAATACGCAGCAGACAGAAACGTCACGCTCTTCAACGGCGCCCTTCTTGCGCTGGAAAATGCAGACGGGGATGTAAAATACTGCGAAACAGCGAATTCAATAAGAGAGCAATACGAAAAGCCCTTTACTCTTAACGTCAAGATCGGTGGATATTTCGACTTTCTCAACACATGCGAGTGCCTTCTGAATGAAGTTTACAGCACCTGTGAAATAAAACATAAAGCTTTCCCGAAAGCTCTTCCGAAGATTCATTTTCTTTCGGATCTGCCTTGCAGGGCGAAGGTAAGGGATATATTTGATTTCTCAAACCGCTTCGCAGGCATCGGAATCAACAGCGCGACAATATTTCATAATCTCCTCGACGAAAACGGAGTGAAAAAATCTTATATACTTTTTCACAACCGTACGAAGAACGTCGTTGAAGGCCGCGGCGCCGTTCATGTCGTACCGGCAGGTTCATATCAGCCTATTGTCGGTCTTTCCGCAGAAAATCAGGCATCTATCAATACGGATATGAAAAACACGGTATATTCTGAATTTGCCCAGGAGCTTCTCGGCAAGAAAGAGATCACTTACTTAAACGTCGAAAACTACAAACAGGACAACAAACTCAACTGGGACATTCAGTTTCTTGGAATAGGTATTGAGCCGCTCAACACTAAATGCGAGGTTCTGACGAGTATTATTATCGACATGGATCTTTATGACAACGAGCAGTTCTTTGGAACGAACACCCTTCAGGGTCTCACGAAATTTTTCAAGGCATGCGAAGAAGGAACGCTCCTTATTGAAGAACTTAACCGCTTCACCATTACAAAATATCTCAACGACCCGAGAATGACTCCTCCGGGAAAAGAGATCATGTCAATAATCTTAAAGCATGAAGATTACTTTATGCATAAGAGCAGATCCAAAAACGCAGAAGCATAAAACATAAAAAAGCAGTGTCTGAAGACACTGCTTTGATTTTAACATGTTAAATTCCCATAAACGGTATGAGAAGGTGCGAAACGAAATACAAAAGCATGATCGCGCCGATGAGGATCGCTCGGTACACCACTGTCCCTACAGCCTTTTCAACCGCAACGACAACGCTGATGTGCGGGGCACGGGAGATGTACATATAATTTCCCTTTGTGAAATAATTTGCCACAGCACCTACAGTAAGCATTATCCCAAAGATAAATGCACACGGGAGCATATAATCAAGTGACGGAGTGAAGTCAAGATACTTTGCTGCCAGAAACGGCACAAGAATAAGGCAGGTGTGAGAAAAATAGTATTCATAACACCTGAAGCACTTAAAGTGCGGATATCTTCCTGCTTCACCTTCCGGCATGACAAGCGCTATAAGCGCCATGACGGGGGAAACGGAAAATACGAAATCAAGTACCGCATCAAGCCTGAAAACGACGCCTATAAAGCACAAAATGACGTTGAAACTGCAAAAATGAAGCGGCAGTCCCGAAGACGGATCAAAATTTTTGATGATGTACTTATAGTTGATTATCCTCAGGGTTATCATAAACAGATTAAGTGAAGATAATATAAGTATAAGGCTGTACGTATCCTTGTCATTAAGTCTGGAAGATATAAATATCATCACAGCACTGAACGCACCGCAAAGCAAAAGCGCGGTAAGCTGTTTCATATCAAAAATAAGAATCTTTTTCGATGGCGAGAAGCCTTTTTCCTCAAAGAAATTTTTCATATTTTACTTCACCATGCAAATTATCGCATATTCCAACTTTTTTATATAATTATATCATATTTTTTGCTACAAACAATAGTTTATGATGTATAATATGTATTGCAATTTAAGCCAAGGAAGAAATGAAAGAAAAGAATATATGATAAAGTGTGTAATATTTGACTTCGACGGGACACTCGCCGATACGGCAAGACAGATTATGGATGTTTACAACATCATCGCCGAAAAGTACGGATACGAAAAGCGTGATATGGATGATTTTCACCTTCTCAAGCAGATGAATCTGTCAACGGCAATGCAGCTCGTCGATATCCCGATAAAGAAAATGCCGTCCCTCATAAAGGAAGGACAGAAGATATTTAAAAATTATGTTCACGAAGTAGACAGCTTCACAGACAATCTCGCAGATATTCTCAGAAAAATCAAAGAGCTCTGCGGCACGGTGGGAATAATATCTTCCAATACGAAAAAGAACATCAGAATATTCCTCGAACAAAGAGGGATCGACTGCATGGATTTCGTCATCTCATCTCCTCTTTTCACAAAAGAAACGAAGATCAAGACTATAATGAGTAAATACAGGTTCTTTGCGAGTGATGTATTGTATGTGGGGGATGAAACGAGAGATGTGGACTCAGCGAGAAAGGCTGGCGTCCGCTCCGTCGCCGTAACGTGGGGATGGACAGGAAAAGAACTTCTGAAGAAACATTCTCCGGATTATATTATCGACTCGTTCGATGAACTTTTGCCGGTTATAGTACAGGCAGGAAATGAATAGGAAAAGGAAAGTATTATGAGCAAAACAACAAAGAAACGTTCAGGCAAAAGCCTCGCATTGAGCATCATCATGATCTCATTCGTCCTTGTGATCCTCGCGCTGGGAGTATCCTTCCGCAAAGAGATCCTCGGAGCATTCGGGCTTGACAAATCATCTCAGACAATGACGCAGACCATCATCGACAACAAAAAATTCGAGCTTCTCTCCGCAAAAGCTACGCTTTACGAAAACTTCGATGAAGAGATCACGGTCGGTGAAGGAAACACTGTAAACTTCCTCGTCTTCGGTATGGACAGAAACGCAAGACGCGAAAACAGATATGCAAACTTCCGTCCGGATACTATTATCCTCGCAACGGTCAATATGGACGACCTGTCAATAAAACTTCTCTCGCTTCCGAGAGATACATACGTCCCCATCCATGGTCGTAACGGCAAGGACAAGATCAATGCATGCTTCTATTACGGATCCATAGGAAAGAGTGATGAAGACTCCTTCGAAGGCGGCATCAAGTGTCTCATGGGCACAGTCAGCGATCTTCTTGGAGTGCCTATCAATTATTACGCAGGCGTTGATATGGAAGGTGTAACGGACATCATCGACATTCTCGGCGGCGTTGAAGTGGACGTACATACAGACGTTTACATCAAAGAAAATCTCCTCGTCAAAAAAGGACATCAGGTATTAAACGGCAAACAGTTCCTCGCATACGCA
The DNA here is from genome assembly GCA_017531485.1 of Eubacteriaceae bacterium. Lineage (GTDB taxonomy): Bacteria > Bacillota > Clostridia > Eubacteriales > Anaerofustaceae > SVCP01. The sequence goes on from JAFXKY010000016.1 coordinate 23,778, forward strand.
AGAAGCCGTAACTACGCAATGGGTGACATCGGAAGGGTTGACGTTCAGCAGAAACTTCTGAAGGCTCTTTTCAAGACAGTAACAAGTACATCAAACATCACAAAGCTCCCGAAGCTCGTTCAGCAGGCGTTTGATATGGTAATCACAAACATTACCTTCGAGCAGGCAACAGGCCTTGCATTCACTCTCATGGACTTCTCGTCCACGAACATTGAAACAGACACACTTCCGGGAACATTCGGAAACCTCAACAAGATCTCATACTGGATCATCAATCAGTCGCAGCTTCGCAGCTTCGCCAAGAAGTGGTACGGAGTAAGTCTCCCTGTAAGAACACAGGACCCGACAAGCGACAAGCTTCAGAAACTCACGGCGACACCTTCGAGCGTTTCGGTATCCGTCGGAGGAACCGCAAGCGTATCCCTCAAGGGACAGCATGCTGACGGAAAAGACAGAAAGCACTCTGTTTCAAGTTGCTCATTCATCGTCGCAGATCCGTCCATAGCAACGGTCCAGGGAAGCGAGATCGTAGGTCTCTCACCGGGTTCAACGACGATAACATTCAAGAAAAGCGGTAAATCCGTAACAGTATCCGTATCGGTATATTAGTTCATATGGCTTACATTTGCAAAAACACGCAAATGTAAGCTTTTTTATTTGCCGGTATATGCAGATATTGTTATGCGTGATATAATAAAATAAAAAAGGAGAATATTATGATGTCATTTTCAGAACTCATAAAAGACCGTTATTCAGTACGCAAATTCAGCCCCGCGCCCATTGAAAGAGAAAAGACTGCTCTTATCCTCGAAGCGGCAAAGGTCGCTCCTACGGCCGCAAACAAACAGCCTCAGGAAATATATGTACTTGAAAGCGAAGAGGCAAAACAGAAGCTCTCTGAAGTATGTAAATTCACCTTCGGAGCCCCTGTAATATTCATAATATGCTACAACACGGAAAAGGACTGGAAAAACAACCTCATGCCGGGATATTCATCAGGTGAAACAGATGCGGCGATCGTGACGACACACATGATGCTGCAGGCATGGGAACTTGGAATCGGCTCATGCTGGGTAGGCTGGTTCAATTCGGACGAAGTCAAGAAAGCTCTCTCCCTTCCCGAAAATGTAGTGGTTTCCGCAATCCTTCCGGTAGGATATCCTGCGGAAGGTTCCGCACCGTCACCGATGCACAGTTCATACCGCGAAGATGAAGATATGGTAAAATATCTGTAACTTTTGCGCCTGCAGAAAACTGTGGGCGTAAGTATTAATATGGCCGATAAAAGGAGAAAATATGTTTTTGAATGTAAAGGAACATACTTTTCACACAGGCGATGCGTCCGTTGACTATGTAACCTTCGGTTCGGGAAACAAAAATCTTATAATAATTCCCGGACTGTCATTTAACCGCGTAAAGGGAAACGGGCTGATGCTTGCGTATATGTACAGGATATTTGCGAAGGAATATAAAGTATATATTATCGACAAGAGAAATGATGTGCCCGAAGCTTTTACCGTTCTGGATCATGCAGATGACATATATCGTCTGATGCAGGCACTTTCAATAACCGATGCACATATTTTCGGAGTCTCTCTGGGTGGGATGATTGCAATGACACTCGCTGCCGATCATCCTGAAGTAGTGATAAAACTCGTTGTGGCCGTAAGCGCCGCAAGGGTTAATGATACGATAAAAGAGTGCATATCATCATGGATAAAAATGGCAGAAGATAACGATCATAGATCTCTGGCGGAGGATATGGTTTATAAGATGTATTCAGAAGGATACATAAGAAAATACAGGTTGTTTATTCCGCTAATGGCAAAGATGATTAAGAAAACGGATCTCAGAAGGTTTTCACGCATTGCCGCAAGCTGTCTGACTGTAGGGGTATATGACAGGCTCGGTGATATAAATTGTCCCGTTATGGTCATCGGCGGAATGCAGGACAAAATAACGACGGCGGCAGGATCGGTGGAGATAGCTGAAAAAATCAGATGTAAAATTCATATGTATGAGGATTACGGTCATGCTGCTTACGAAGAAGCGAAGGATTTCAATAAAAGGGTATATGAATTCCTGACGGAGTAAGATGTAAAGCTTTGTTGCAGAAATGTAAAGAGTTGTTGGTGGCAAGTTGCGCTGTTTTTGGGTATCATAATGTCACAACAAGGAGGAAAATATGAAACTATCCGATAAAATAATCAAACTCCGAAAGGTAAACGGACTCTCTCAGGAAGAGCTGGCAGAAAAGCTGAATGTTTCCCGTCAGGCAGTATCACGTTGGGAGGTCGGTTCTGCCCTTCCCGATGCGTTAAATATCCTTCAGTTATCAAAGCTGTTTAATGTTACTGCGGACTTTCTGTTAAATGATGAATATGAAAGTGATGATGACATCCCCGTAATCAAGGCCGAGAAAAAACATTCAAAACAGAAAATGCAGAAGCTTTGGGGCGTTGTCACAGGCTTAACAGGACTTCTCGGAAACTTTATATTTTACATAATGTCAAGGTTTATAGACGTCATGGTCCCCATCGTGACATACAACAAAGAATCCGGTCAAAAACTGTACACATACTCTTCCGGACATACTGACTACAGCTACATTTACTTTATCAAAGAACACAACCTCGAATTTCTTACAGCTATGTTCTGGCTTATGGTAATAATGGGGATTGGGATGTATTTCATAAACAAAGAAGATTTCAAATCACTGATGAAAAAACTTTGGAAATAAACAAAACCACCGCTATGCGGTGGTCTTATTTTTTGGATCATGAACAAAATCCGTTTGCCTTACGGCTAACGTCATTAAGCCTGTTCTCTCGGGTAAATGCTAACCTGTTTTTTATCTCTGCCGAGACGTTCGAAACGAACGATGCCGTCAGCTTTAGCAAAGAGTGTGTCATCTTTACCTTTGCCTACGTTAGCGCCCGGATGAATTTTTGTTCCTCTCTGTCTTACAAGGATATTTCCTGCAAGAACAAACTGTCCGTCAGCTCTCTTAACGCCAAGACGTTTAGCTTCGCTGTCACGACCGTTCTTTGAAGAACCAACACCTTTTTTGTGTGCGAAAAGCTGTAAATTAGCTAAAGTGTATTTAATCATTTCTACTCCTCCTGAATCGTTACTCTGATAAAATCTTCATATTCCTCGCTCATACCCATAATTGCCATATAAAGAGTATTTGCGATGGCCTGCGCCTGAATGTTTGTGTATTCATCAATGGGGACGATGTTGAAAGAAGTATATCCGCTTTCCACTTCGTATGAAGTATCAAGTCCCACATATTCTTCCAATGCATTTACCGTCGCAATGACGAGTGTCGAAACGCTTGCGCAGACTATGTCATATCCGTAATCATCAAATCCGGAATGACCCTTTATCTTTACCGACAAGAACTCATCGGTGTCGGCAACTTTAGTAAAGTGCGCGTGGATCATGTTATTTTACCGCAATCTTAGTAATTTCGAGCTGTGTGTACGGCTGACGATGACCCTGTTTTTTACGGTAATCTTTCTTAGCTTTGTACTTGAACACGATTACTTTTTCGCTTTTTCCTTCAGCAAGGACTTTAGCTTCTACTTCTGCACCTTCTACTACCGGTTTACCAACATATGTTGTTTCTCCGTCGTTGACGAATAATACGTCTTTGAGTGCAATTGTTTCATCCACTGCGACTTCAAGCTTTTCAACGTTGATGATGTCGCCTTCTTTTACGCGATACTGTTTACCGCCTGTTTTGATAATGGCATACATTTTGTATTTCCCTCCGCTTTCCAATCTCGCCACATATGGTGTGCCCCTTAAAAGGCGCAACTTAAAAAACCGCCTGTGTGCGGATACTGTAGGTATGTTAACATAAAAAACACATATTGTCAATGTTTTTTTGCCCCTTTTCAAAGGGAAAATTATGTGATATAATATACCCGACAACATGGTACCACAGGAGAAAGAATATGGCACTTGAACATGAAAAAAATAACAAAGACGGACTTCCATACGAGCATTACAAAGAGTTATTCTCTCAGATAGACCCCATCGAAGCGTCAACACGCTGTAACATCCCGTTTGATGAAGAAAAGAAAACTTTCACCATCAGACTCATGGGAACAAATTACCACATTGAACATCCATCAGGCGAAGTAAGACGCGATGACGGAAGTGAACCGCAGGAATTCAACATCACCATCCTTCTTTACCGTTACCTCATCGAAGGTTCTTACGGTCCTACAAGCGGAAGACTCCTTACATACAGCGAGCTTCCCAGCGGTGACTTATATCTTCGCCAGTTCACAGGACGCTGCAAAACACGTTTCGCTTACGGATTCGGCTTTAATGTAGACGGATTCAGAAAAGTAATGGAACACCTCGGTGCAGAAGACATCCATCAGGGAGATGCGGGATACAGATTTGAATTCATCAACGGAATCTATCTCACATTCATCCTCTGGGCTCCGGACGAAGACTTCCCGCCGAACTCACAGATCCTCTTTGAAGATAACTTCCCCCTCGCGTTCTCTACTGAAGACGCAGCTATCATCGGAGACATTTCAATCAATATCTTCAAAGCAATTTCAAAAACACTCAAATAGTTTTTTACCGCCTGAAAGGGCGGTTTTTGATTGTTTATCGCAGTAAAAAAGGACAGGTTGCCCTGTCCTTTTTGTTTTGAATTACTGATTTTCCTTTGCGAGTTTATCCATAATGTCTTTATGGAGCTGGCAAATTTCAGCTTCTTTAACTGTTTCGTACTGATCGAATACAGATGCTTTATTGTTGCATTCGCGGAGGATCTGCGTTGCGTCGATAGCGTTGATCTTGCCGTCGCAGTTTACGTCAGCGATGAATTCAAGCATTCTGAGTTCTTCTTCTGTCATTTCCTCAGAAAGTACGGAAGCCTTGTTGTTGCAGTAACGGAGGATCTGTGTTGCGTCAACAGCGTTTATCTTGCCATCGTTGTTTACATCGCCTCTGAGGCCGTATCCGGCCGGGATCATTTCGCCCTTGATGAAATCTTTGCAGACTTCGCATGTCTTGTCGCCTGTATATCCTGCATATGTGCAAGACGGAGCAACATAACCTTCAACGACATATTTATGACCTTCAGTCTTGATGGTTTCAGTCTTTGTATCGCCGCAGTTTTCGCAAGTGTAAGTTATTTCACCGTCTTTAAGGCATGTTGCCGGTTCAGTAACCTTACCTTCGTCATATTTATGACCAAGAGCCGATACTTCTGTCTGTGAAACGATTTCTTTTCCGCATACTTCACATACGATACCGTCTGTGAGACCTGTTTCCGTGCAAGTAGCTTTCTTGCCTTCTACTGTCTTATGAGTATGCTGTGCAAGTGCTGCTTTTCTCTGTTCTGTGTAATCACAGTTATTGCACTTACGCTGTTCAGTTCCCTGCTGAGTGCATGTGGACGGTGTTTCTACTGTCCACTCACCCATTTCGTGATTTCCGTTTGTCGAAATGAATCTCTTTTCGGTGTGTCCGCATGTTTCACACTTACGTGTTTCTTCTCCGACTTCCGTGCATGTTGCCGGTTTGACAACTGTCCAGTCGCCCATCTTGTGACCGAGTGCGGGAACTTCTGTCTTTTTAACTAAAACTTTGCCGCATACATCGCAGTGGATTCCTTCTGTGAAGCCTGGTTTGTCACATGTCGCGTCAACAGCTTTGTCAGTAACCGCTGTGTGACCGAGTGCGGGGATTTCTCTAGTTTCAAAGTAATCACACTTTGTACATTCACGTTTTTCTTCACCTAAAGATTCACATCCCGCTTCGATTGAAACTTTCCAGTCTCCCATTGTGTGCGCCTTTTCGTCGCCATTCGGATCTGTTTCTTTTCTGTGGCATACTGAACACTCTCTGACATTATATCCGTCAGCAGTACATGTTGAATCTACTTTTGTCCAGTCAGACCATGTATGGCCAAGTGCAGGGATTTCTTCATATTTGATTGTTTCCCAACACACAACACAGAATTCGTAGTAATGTCCAATATGATCGCATGACGGTTCGAGAGTATCCACTTCTGTGTCATGTCCAAGAGCTTCTGTTTCATCATCTGTATAGCTGTCATCACATACTGTGCATGTATATGTTGTGTATCCACCCTTAGTACATGTCGGATCTGTTACAACTGCTTCATATTCATGTCCGAGAGCTTCTGTTTCGTTGCCTGTGTAGCTGTCGTCGCATACTGAGCATGTGTATGTTGTGTATCCACCGTTTTCGCAATCCGGTCTTGTCACAACTGCTTCATATTTATGTCCGAGAGCTTCTGTTTCATTGCCTGTGTAGCTGTCATCACATACTGAGCATGTGTATGTTGTGTATCCACCGTTTTCGCAATCCGGTTTTGTTACGACTGCTTCGTAATCATGTCCTGTTGCAGGGATTTCTCTGATCGTGGACGCATTTGTGTCATCACATACTAAGCAGTGAACAGATTCTGAACCCGGTTCCGTACATGTCGGCTCTTTGTCTACCGTGTAAATCGGATCTCCGATATCAAGATCTTCTTCCCACTGATGCGCAGGTGCGATTTCGATAATATCTTTTACTTCATCGCAATCATAGCAGTGGATAGACATCTGACCCGGTTCTGTGCATGTGGAGTCAAAATCTATTGTGTGTTTACGTCTCCATCTGTGAGATGCGGGAATGATATTCTGTTTTTCGGATTCTCCACAAACAGAGCATTCTCTGATGTCATAACCATCTTCTGTGCATTTCTTTTCAACTGTTGACCAATCTGTCCATGCATGGCCGACAACCGGTACTTCAGTCTGTGCAACGAGGATTTCTCCGCAAACTGAACACTTCACGCCTTCTGTAAGGCCTGTTTCTGTACATTTCGCTTCAACTGCAGGAATTACTTCTTCTGTGTGTTCAGCTTTTTCGATTACTGTTCCCGGAGTGATAACTTCCTTACAGCAGTCACATACGTAATCACCTGTATGACCTTCTTCTTCACATGTTGCTTCTTTTGCTCCTGTGAGAGTTGTCTTATGGTCGATAGTAACGACGTTCTTTGTTGCTGCGAGGTCGTAATTTACCTTCCAGCCGAGAGCCGCAACTGTGTATTTACCGCAGTCTGTCGGTTCAGCAGCATTGACAGTGAAAGATGTGAATCTTACTCCGCCGAGAAGTTCTTCGAATTTTTCAACGAGTTTTGTTCCTTTGATCATTTCCGGAAGTTTTTCGATTCCTGAGAGAAGGTCTTCGATGTTGTCAGAAACAACGATGTCTTTTGTCGGAATGTTCCAGTTTTCCGGGAAAATGATGTTGAGTCTCGAAGGATCATCATGATCTGTGTAAGCTGCGATAAATTCGAGGCCTGCAGTATTGTTGATGAATTCTTCAAGATGACCGTTTCCGTCATATGTGATCGTCTTATCGACAACTTCAAATTCCGGAGTTGCCGGCTTGATTACCATAGCACCTGTATTCATGCCGAAATATTTGAGTGATCCGCTTTCAGCATATTCAGCGTATGTTGCAACTACTGAGTATGCGCCAACGTCTGTCGGGAGTTTTTCGTCATAGTATGCAAGGTTTTCGGAATCAATGCCGATGTAAGTAACTTTGAGGTTATCAAGTCTTTCGCCTTCAATAACGTTTCCGCTGAGGTCTTTGACAATAACTTCAAGTCCGTGTCTTTCGCCGTCATAAACAAACTGTTTAGCGCCATCAACGAATGATACTTCAACTGTCTGTGTTACAACTGCAAATGTTCTGATCTCTGCAACGTCAAATGTGAGGTTTGATGAGATCTCTGCGGGGATGTAAGCGATCTGGGTATATGTACCGTTCTTTGTAATGTCGTTTACGTCATTTGTAAGAACGAACTTACCGTCTGCTGTTACACCTGTGATGATGTAAGCGATCTTTTCTGTGTACTGAGCAGCATATTCGCCATCAACGTATGCTGAAGCACCGAGGTCGATGTTTTCGAGAGCCGGAAGTGTGATTACTCCGTTTTCGTCAACATAGTTCCAGTCAAGATCTATTACTGTATGATCCGGAATGATCACTACGATACCCATATCTGAATCGTATGTGTAGTTCGGATCGAATACCATTGCTGTGATGAGGTACATTCCGATAGTTGACGGATTTGCGTCAGCCTGATCGTGGAAAGTAAGAACTGTATCCTGCGGGAGTGATGCGATGAATTCATCAAACGTTGCGATAACTTCATCTGCAATATTCATTCTTACGAAGATATTTCTGATTGTTTCATATCTGTCTCTGAGGCTGATAAGTGTGATGCCGTTTTCGTAAGCTTCACCTGCAACAGCTTTGACTACAGTATCAACTTTTTCCGGAAGATCAACGTTTACTGTACCTTCAACAGCTGCCCATTTATCTTCAGAGAAATCTCCGTTAACGTCGATTCCTGCTGTGATGATGATCTTCTGGGCGTTGTCTGTTTCAACGTTTTCTGTGATCGTAACGAGTTTTTCAACGTCTACTTCTGTTGAATCATAAACGTGAATTTCGTTTTCAACTTCAATTGTTGCTTCTGCCGGTTTAACGAGCATTACTCCGGCTGTAAGGCCTGCATATTCAACTCTGCCCTTTTCGTCGTATTTAACGAATTTAGCAATAACGTTGTATGCACCTGTCTGTGTGGGAGCTTCTTCGGAGTAGAATACTTCTCCGTCGCTTTCCATACCTGCATAGAAGTATGTCATTTCGCCGTCAAGTACGTTTCCGTTTTCATCATATGCAACAGCGCTCATTTCTTTTTCTGTGTTGTCATATGTGAAGATTCTGTCATAGTTTTCATTACCGTTTTCATCAGTAAATTCAACATTTGCGATTCTCGGTGTTACCACGAGGTTTCTCATGATCGGTTTTGCAACGATGATGTCAGCGCTGATATCTTCTAAGATGTAAGCGATCTGAGTGTATGCACCGATTCTGAGTTCTGACTGTGCTGTGAAGAAGCTGATCTTGCCTTCGTTTGTTACTCCGACAAAGAGATATTCAACTTCGCCGTTTGCTTTGTCAAAAATTTCTTCTGTTCCTGCGTAAACAGCTTCAGCGTCGAGGAGGCCTTCGATTGAAAGTGACGGAACTGTAATGATTCCGTTTTCGTCATCGTAGATCCACTTGAGTTCCGCTTCTGTTACCTTCGGAACGATCATTACGATACCTGCGCCGACTTCAGGCATGAAGTTCGGGTCTGTGATTACAGCACCGATAATGTATGCGCCGATATCTTTAGTATCTACATCCTTCTGTTCCTTGAATGTCACTCTGATTTCTTCAGGGATCTGAGAGAGGATTTCTGTGATGTTTGCAAAAATGTCTGCACTGAATCCGAATTCTTCTGCTGAAGATGCAACTTCGCCAAGACGTGAGATGATATTTTCCGCACCGATACCGTTCTTATATGCATCCGGGAAGTGCTGAGAAAGGATAGCATCGAATCTTTCGGGGAAGTCGATATTCATTACACCTTCAACTGCATTCCAGCCGTTTTCAGAGAAGTCGCCTTCTACGTCAACTGCTGCAGTAATTACAGTTACTTTCGGAGTATCGTTTTCAAGGTCGTCAATAACAGTGATGAGTTCACTTACATCTACCTGTGTACCGTCATATGTATGAATGAGGTTTTCAACGCCTACTTCAGCCTTCGCAGGAGCGATGACCATAACTGCAACGTTCATGCCAACGCGGCTTACATATTCTTCGTTGCTTTCAACGTAAGTTGCGATAACGCTGTATGTACCTGCCTGTGTCGGAGCTGTTGTTGAGTTATAAACTTCAACGTCGTTTTCAAGTCCGATGTAACGAACTGTGAGTGATGAGTTGTAATCTTCAACGATCTTGTCGCTGTCTTTTTCGTAAACTACGACTTCAACGCCTTTCTGTGTTGTGTCATATTCAAAATAGAATCTGTTGTTGTCGTTTACATCGACAAATTTAACGTCAACGACGTCTGCAACAACCACATACGCCCTTACGATCGGAACTGCGTAGTAAATTACGTTTCCGAGGTCAGCGATGTAAGCCATCTGTGTGTATGCACCCACCTGAACGCCCGGTTCGTTTGCGATATATACTTCGCCATCGATATCAAGGCCGACATAGATGTTTCTGATCTTTTCTGATGCGTATTTAACGTCATCTTCTGTCAGATCTTCTGTCTTCACAACGTGAGAACCCATATCATAAATTCCCGTTGCGATTGCCTGGCTTGTGATGAAGCCGTTTTCGTCTTTAACGTTAAAGTCGAGTGTTACTTCCTTCGTCTGCGGTTTGATAAGGAGGTAACCGATATCCATTGATGAATTGTAGTTGCTGTCCGCAACCATAGCGCCAATGAGATAAGCGCCGCTGTTCATGTTTTCGGAAATGATGTTTCCGTCGACAGTAACCTTGATAGCGAGGTCGCCGATACCTTCAAGATTTTCAATCTGTGAAAGAACTGAAATGATCTTTTCGATAGAAGTTCTGTCAATATTTACATACTGACCGATTCCTTCGATGCCTTCAACCTTGTCAAGGCCACTGAGGAGTCCTTCGAGAGCTGTTCTGAGTTCAGCAACCGTAAGATCGCCTGCAAGACCGTCGTTTTCGAGCTTATCGATGATGCCCTGAACATACGGTTTTACTGCTTCCGGAAGTTTTTCAACAAATTCGCTGTCGATGAGTTCCGGAAGATTGAGGTGGAGCACGCTCTTTCCTTCGCCGGCATCAAGACCGATGATGAATGAGATGTACTCAGCCGGTTTGCCGACTGTGATCACTGTGCTTTCGCTGATTGCTGTGCCGTAATCAACTGTCTGTGATTTTACATCGATGTCTGTGTCAGCTTTTGCCACTTTGAGAACAAATGTAGCTGATGAAGCTTTGTATTCGTCGTTTCCTGCGTATGTAACAGTTACAGTATGTTCACCTGCGTTGAGTCCTTCAACCTTGCTGAATGTAAGTTCTTCGTTTTCTACTTCAGCAACGCCTGTGTATTCACCTGTAGTGAGAGCTGAGAGGACATCAGCGAGAGTATATTCACCGTAAACAACTTCAACTGTTTCCGGGATATTGAATGTAACTGCTTCACGTGCGTCGTTTACTGTTACAGTACCTGTAACGAGAGCTGAAGAAACAGTGTATTTAGTTGTATCTACAGAGTATGTAAATGTAACTGAATATGTTCCTTCCGTCTTGATCTGAGCCGGTTCCTGAGAAAGCGTTGGCCAGATCGGTGTAGAATTCTGTGTGATTAATGTAATTGAAATTACAGCATTTTCAACAACGTTTCCGTCGCTGTCTTTTACGACAACGCCCATGTCTTCGATAATTCTGTCAGCATTTACCGGAAGATCAGAAAGTTTTTCAACGTTGATAACAGCATTTTCATTTACGCTGATGGATGTTGATTTTCTGCCTTCGACTACTGTGAATTCGATATTTACTTTGTTTCCAAGGCTTGTGTTTGTTTCGTTTACAGTAACTTCAAGTCTGTATGTTCCTGTTGCGGGAATAAGACCAACTCCGAAAATTTCCAATGAACTTACAGAAGTTGTCGGAAGATCGCCTACAACAGGAAGTCCCGTTCTGTAAAGTTTTGTTGCGTCAGCTGTGAATCCTTCGCCAACGAGGAGAGCGATGAGTTCATCTGTTGTGATTGCAACACCGTTGTAGTTTACTGATGTAACTCCTGTTGTGGGGATTTCAGCTTTTGTACGTTTGTCTGTAACTTCAAAAGTAGCTGAACCCGTACATTCTTTATATTCGTTGTTTCCGTCGAACTTGAATGTTGCTTCGTAAGCACCGAATTCTGTGATAACATAAGCACCTTCTACTTTTTCAAGCGGCTGTCCGTCTTTTGTTATCGTTACGATATATGCACTTCCTGCATAGTGATTCAAATCATCTTTATCCCAGACAGAACCACCATTAAGGCTTGATGCAATACTATTTTCTTCGATTGCGAAGTTTAAGTTTGTCTGCGGGAAATTGTTGTTCCAGAACTTGAACGCAGCATCTTTTCTGCCGTCGTAAACTTTAAATTCTGCTGATGCGTTATATGCACCATGAGTTTCATTTCCTGCGAATTCTACGTATAAAGTATACGGAGTTTCGCTCGGAACGATAGCTGTATAATCTGTGATTTCGTTATCACCCTGTTTAACAACTACTGTAAGAGCTGATTTGTCAAGCTCTTTGCTTGCTGTTGTGTCTTTGAAAGAGGTAATGAGTTCTTTAACTTCTTCTTCAGTAACACCTTTTTCAGCGTTTTCATAATAATTGATTGTACCACTATTGTTCAGTTCAATGACTGTCGCGTTTTTCGTTCCCTTAACATAAACTGTAATCGTGCCTGTAGCACTCTTATATTCGTTTGTTGCAGGGAAAGCAACTGTTACAGTATATGATTTATCCGCCTGCTTGATAGCTGCGTTTTCATCTAATCCTTCAATAGTTACATATGATGCGTTGTATTCTGTTGAGTATGTAACGTCATCGTCACCAACTTTAACGCTTTCAAATACTGCGTTGTATACTTCTTCTTCTGAAATACCGTCAACATCATTTGCGTTGAGTTCGAGTTCCGCAGTATTGAGGTTTACAACCGGCTGTTTGCGGTCATCAACAACTGTGAGTGTAAGATTTTCAACAGATGTACCGATCACAGTATTTGTATCAGCATATGAAAGGCTGACAGTATATGTACCTGTTGCTGTGATTGTGTCTTTAGCTTCTCCGCCAATCGTCATCACGATGTCATCTTTGGAGATAACTTCTGTTGTAACGCCGAGAGCTGTAAGAATTTCATCTCTTGAAATAGTGAACTCGTAAGCATTGACGTTGATGTTGCCGTTTGAAGCTGAGATTTTTGCTGTCGGACGACCTTCTTTAAGAAGAAGATTAACTTTTTCAGAAGCACCGAAATGATCATCTGTTAACGGTACTGATACCGTAATTTCATAAGTTTCTCCGATCTGAGAAACTGAATCTCCACCAAGAATGCCTTTCTTAGCTTCGATTTTGATCTCGCTCTTATCTGCGTCTTTTACAGAAACTCCGATAGCTTCAATGATCGCATTGTTATCAAGCGGAAGTTTTGATGTATCTGTCACAACGTAAGTAACAACACCGTCAACTGCATTCGCAAATGTAATTACAGGTGTCGGACGTTTGTCTTCGAGTTTAAATGTTACATCATCTGTGACATTTACATACTTGCCTTTTTCGCCTGCATAACTTACAGTAAGCTTGTATTCGTATGCTGTTTCGTCTGTGATATAGTTATCCAAGAGTCCTACAGCAGCATCTGCTAAACGACCGGTAAGATTATACTGAGATAATGTCGCTGAAATAATGCTTGATGTATCAATTTTATCTCCAAGCGTAACCCAACCAATATGATATGTACCTAAAATACCTAAATTAAGATCGTAGTTTACGTTACATTCAAGCTTCGTAGTAATATCAGCATCTTCAACTTCATCACCGTCAACTGTAACTACAGAGTCATAAAGCTGATTTACAATGTATTCTGATGTTGTAGCTGTTTCACCGATATATGATACAACAACGTCTTCTCCTTCTTTGACAAGATCAGACCATTTGATTGCTGTTTCGATATCGTTTGCACCCTGATATGCAACTGTAACTGTGGCATCCCCTTCTAAACCACTTATCTTGTATGAACCATCATTGTTTTTTACGGCTCCCGTAACTGTAACATTATAACCATCTTTATCGGCAACAGTAAAGTTTACGCTTTCACCACGATATACATTTACTGTTTCGGAACTACCAGCGATTCCATCTATTGTTATGCTAATAGTTGCCCTGTCGTAGATCTTTGAAACAAAATCTGTTGACGTGGATTCCCACGATAATGTCCCGCCAAAACCCAAAAAACCACCAGTCTTTTTACCTTTATACAAACTGTACTGTTTGTTATTTTCCGGTGTGAACGTTCTTAAAGCATGTGCAGTATCACTATACTCAAACGCATTATCGGTGGTTCCGGTTTTTACGATCTTAACATATTCGAAATCGCCGAAAAAATCGGAAAGCTCACGTATAGATATTTTTTCCGAATTGTGCACGCTCAGCACGCCATTTTCATAACCCGTTGTAATGTCATTTCCAACACTTACTTCCGCCCCAAACACCGGCACGTTACCGAGCACCATGAGCAGAACGAGCAAAAAGGCCAGCGCGCGCTTTTTAAAATCGTTTTCCTTCATATTTCCTCCTGAAAATTATTTTTGTTTTTATTTTTATCCGACCGCAGGATGAAGGGCTCCGATTCGGGCGCATAAAAATATACGCATGTGCGTACATACAACATGATACAACATACTCCTTCCAAATGCAAGGAAAATTTGCCTTATTCGTCCACTTTTTTATGACAAAATTTATCAGCGTCATTTTTAAGCGCGCGCAGTTGTCTATATAAACCAAATAAAAAAGCACCCTTGGGGTGCCTTAAAAAATTATTCGATATCAAGGTCCACATACACATCTTCTTTCGTTGCGTATGCTTTAAGGACTGTTCTGATGGATTTAGCGATCTTGCCGTGTCTTCCGATGACCTTACCCATATCATCCGGGTTTACGTTGAGTGTAAGGCGGATCTTGTTTCCGTTTACATTTTCCGTAATTCTTACATCATCGGGGTTATCCACCAATGCCCTGACGATTACTTCAACGAGATCTTTCATCACGACCTCACTTATTTAATGATGCCTTCTTTTACTAAGAGAGCTTTTACTGTATCTGTGGGCTGTGCGCCGTTAGCAAGCCATCTCTGAGCTGCTTCTGCGTTGATTTTTACTTCTTTTTCGCCAACCGGTTTGTAAGAACCGATATATTCGATTGCTTTACCGTCTCTCTTTGTGTTTACATCTGCTACTACGATTCTGTAGTACGGGTTCTTTTTAGCGCCCATTCTTTTAAGTCTGATTTTTACAGCCATGGTTATTACTCCTGAATATTATTTTATTATTTATTTACATAAAAGGGAATTTCATCTTTGAGAATTTCCGCTTTTGTGAACTCATTTGTTTGATAAGCTTCTTGCTCTGTTCAAAGCCGTTGAGAAGTCTGTTGACTTCCGTTACCGTCGTTCCGCTTCCTGCGGCGATTCGTCTTTTTCTTGACGCGTTGATGATCTTCGGATTGTTTCTTTCCTTCGGCGTCATTGACTGAATTATCGCCTTTGTGCGGTTCATTTCTTTCTGGTTGACTTCAAGCCCCTTCATCTTGCCTGCACCGGGAAGTGCTCCGAGAAGTTCTTCCATTCCGCCCATCTGCGCCATCTGTTCCATCTGATCGAGATAGTCCTGAAGGGTGAAGGTGTTCTTGACGAGTTTTTCAGCCATCTTCTTTGACTTTTCTTCGTCAACAACTTCCGAAGCCTTTTCGATGAAGCTCATCATATCCCCCATGCCGAGGATGCGGGACGCAACTCTGTCCGGGTGGAAAAGTTCGAAGTCCGTTATTTTTTCGCCTGTTCCGGCAAATTTGATGGGTCTTCCCGTAATGTAGCTTACTGAAAGCGCCGCACCGCCTCTTGCGTCGGAATCCGCTTTTGAAAGGATAAAGCCCGTGATGTTGACTTTCTCATTGAATGCCGTTGCGGCATCAACAGCCTGCTGACCCATCATGCAGTCGACTACGAAGAACACTTCATTCGGGTTTACCGCGTCGTGAATTCTTCCGATCTGCTCCATAAGGTCATCATCTACGTGCTGACGGCCTGCAGTATCCACGATGAGAACGTCATATCCATGCATTTTCGCATGTTTGAGAGCCTGGGAAGCGATAACTTCCGGCTCTTCGCCTTCCGTGTGGAATACGTCAACGCCGATCTTTTCCGCCAGGATCCTGATCTGGCTTACTGCCGCGGCACGCTGAGTATCGCAGGCAGCGATGAGGATTCTTCTGCTTTTCTTTTTTAAATAGTTCGCGAGTTTGCCGGCAGACGTGGTCTTACCTGAACCCTGAACCCCTGCCATCATTATTACTGTCGGCGGCTGCGGGGAAAAAGTGATCTCCTTTGCCGTCGAACCGATAAGTTCGGAAAGGGCGGAATGAACTATTTTTATTACCATCTGTCCGGGAGTGAGGGAACCGAGAACTTCTTCTCCGAGCGCCCTTTCCTTTACGGATGCGAGAAAGCTTTTTACGACTTTATAGTTTACATCCGCTTCTAAAAGCGCCATTCTTATCTCCCTGAGGGCAGAATCTATATCTTTCTCAGAAAGCTTACCTTTACCGGTGAGCTTTTTGAAAGTATCCTGAATTTTATCGCCAAGTGAATTAAACATACTGTCACCTACAAGATATTTCTGATTTTATCGATCAATTCCTCTATCTTCCCGCCGCCTTCAATATCCGTTACTTCTCCGGATATCTCGTCGAGAATTTCCATACAGCGGAGGTATTTGTCAAGCAGGTTCAGCTTGCTGTCATAATCCTCCAGGATCTTTTGTGTCCGTTTTATAAGGTCGAAGGCCGCCTGTCTTGAAACCGAAAGCTCGTCTGCGATCTCGCTCATGCTGAGATCCTCGTTATAAAACAGATTCATCGCAAGAGCCTGTTTTTCCGTAAGGAGCTTTTCATAAATGTCCAGAAGATATGCGCCTTTTATATGTTTTTCCATTCTTACCTCTGAGTCGCTGAGCTATAATAACACATTGAAGAGCCGTTGTCAAGCAAAAATACTTGATTTCAAGTAAAATTCCTTGACGGCAACAATATTTTCTTCACGGCTCATATTTTTTTGTATTATCGCATAATAAAAGAAAAAAGGAGAGCTTATGAATATTAAAATATACAGCGAATCATTTGAGGAAAATATAACTACGGCATACGGGAAGGTGCACTACCGCATAATATATCCGCGGTGTGAGTACCCCATCCGCACAGAATCCGAAGGAAGGATCAACGATGAATTCATTTCACTCGCCCTTTCGGGAAGGTCATTTATCAGAAATTCAATAAGGGATGCAGAAGCTCATGAGAACATTCCTTCCGAATACATCTCCGATTATTCTTTCGAGATGCGCCCGACATATGTCGGAAATCTGTTCGTGTCATTTCTGATGGAGATCATCGCCACCACCAATACGGGGAAAGTGGGAATAACATACGGCGCGAAGACATACAAAACATCTTCCGCAAAACGAGTCACTCTCGAAATGCTGTTCCGCGTAGCGGGTGTAAAGGAAATATTGTGGGAGAGGATAATATCTTCATCATCTGTCGTTTCGGGAAAATGCTCATTTGAAGACTTTCTCATACATTATAAAATCACGGATTTTTTCCTCACATCCGAAGAGATGATACTGTTCTTTCCGCCGGACAGCATTGTCCGTGATCATAATGAGTACATTATTGTTCCGATAAAATACAAAGAACTGAAAGACAGCCTTAAATATCAGATCAATTAAAAAAGCCGGGATGAACCCGGCGATATATGTATATATGTATATTACTGATTGTCAAGTGCAGCTTTGATTCTGTTCATAGCTTCTACGATGTTTGCCTTCTGTGTTGCAGCATTTATACGGACATATGCTGTATATTTAGCGCCGAACTGTCCGCCTGCGTTAAGGCCTACGCCTGCTTTCTTAGCGAGGAAGTCTTTAACGTCTGTTCCTTCCGGAAGAGCATCTGTGAGGTCCATCCATACGAGGTATGTAGCTTCCGGATTTGTTATTCTTACTTTCGGAAGGTTTTCCTGTACGAATTTAGCCATGTAGTTCATGTTTTCAGTAATGTAAGCGTTGAATTCGTCAACGTAATATTCTGCTTCTGTGTAAGCTGCTCTGAGAGCTTCGCCGCCAGTGTAACCCATTGACGGAGCGCTGTTGCGTGAAGAAGTTGCTGTGAAAGCTTTGTAGTTTTCTTCATCAGGAATGATCACGTATGCAGCGTGGAGACCTGCGATGTTGAATGATTTACTTGCTGAAGAAGACATAAGAGCTGAAGAGTAGCTTTCCGGGTTTGCAGCGAGGAATGAAGTGAATTTGTTGCCCGTTGCAACGATATCGCAGTGGATTTCGTCAGCTACAACAAAAACGCCGTTTTCTCTTGCGATCTTACCCATCTTCTTGAGTTCTTCTTCTGTCCAGAGTCTGCCGAGGGGGTTGTGCGGTGAGCAGAGAACGAACATCTTCGCATCTTCTCTCTTACAAGCTTCTTCGAAAAGGTCGAAGTCGAGGTCATAGTGAAGAATGTTGTCAGTGCAGTTTTCCGTAAGGGGAACTTCGATGACGTTACGGTTGTTAGCCTTGATTGTATTTGCAAACGGGTGGTATACCGGTGTCTGGATGATAACGCCGTCGCCTTCCTTTGTGAATGTCTGAACTGCTGTCGTTACTGCGGCAACAACGCCTGTGAGAGTTGTTATCCATTCTTTTTTAGCTTCAAAGCCGAATCTTCTTGACTGCCAGCCGATGATAGCATCATGAAGTCCGTCAACGCCGAATTTATAGCCGTAGATGGGGAATTCATCAGCTTTCTTTACTGCTGCTTCGATTTCCGGAGCAACAAAGAAGTCAGCATCAGCGATCCACATAGCGATCATATCATCAGCATTTTCAACTCCGAAAACGCCTTCCATGCCGTCCCATTTTGCACAGCCTGTGCCACGTCTTTTGATCATTTCATCGAAATTCATTTTACCCATATTTCACCTCAAATAATATTAGTGAATATATTATAGCACTTTTTTCGTCATCTGTGGGGAAATTCCCCAAAATAATTCTCTTTCTTGACCATTATAACTCCATCATCGCAAAGAAGCTGTACTCAAACTTTCCTATACCTTCCGGTAAAATATCATAATGCATTTCTTCAAATCGCCGGAGATCATTGCGATGCAGGACTCCCGTGTATAGTATTCCGCTGAGCTCTGCCCATATTTTTTCGTCCTCATATGTACAGTAACAGGTATCATTTTTCACGTTCAACGCAGATGAAACAGCCTCCTGACCTTCATATCTGATATTTCTGACAAACGTTTCTTCAATACCATTTATTTTTTCTTTATATACCGTAACTTTAAAACTGCAGACCACCTCAGTTTCTCCGTCGGGAGCAAATGTAAAAGTAACAAACCTGTCTTCTTCATATATCTCGCTCTCTGCCGCAACGCCCACAAGGGCAGTTTCCTGCCCTTGTGCTATTTTGTCTGTTGTTACAGTTCCGTATGTGAGGTGAACGGTGAAAATCACATCATCGTACTCTTTAAGAGATGTTGCGATATACATTTCGGTACTTTCATTCTTCCACATACCGTTAATCGTCGGTTTACTTTTCAGCATATCACCGTCGTACTTATAATGGATTCCTTCAAATGTTCCCTCAAGACCGTATCTTTCTTCCACCGCATTTCTGAAACTCACTATGCACTCATTCGCTGTTTTAAAGAGTTCATCTTCAGTAAGGTCAGCCGATGTTTTTCTGAGAATATAATCCGTTGCAACTCCAACAAGCACATCTTTATAGACGTAATAGCTGTATACCATATCAAACCCCGATGAGTCAGAACACAATTCAGAATAGATATACAGATTCTCCCCGTCAATAAGCTCGTTGCTGACAAATTTATTCCCTATTTGCGGCCTTTGCCTTAACAACTCTTCACCACTTATACCGATTTCTTCCGTACCAAAAAGTTTATCGGAAAACGTAATGTCCGCAATATTATGTTGGTTCATAATGCCGGAAACATCACCACCATAGGAACATGAAGACAGCAACGTCAATACTATTATAAAGATTAATATCAGTGTATTTTTCTTGAATTTTAAATTGATTTTCTCTATAGACATAAAGATCCTCCTGAGATGCCCTTACTCAAGGTTTATCTCCTGAATCATTTTCCGCCTTGTACGAATTTTCAAAGAACACTCTTTCTTCGGATTTTTCATAACAAACATTTATCTAATTCATACTTTACATTCCCTCATAACACATCACTCCTTCATAACAAAATATTTTTCTCTTTCAATTCTTCATTTGTTCTCTGCAAATGCCCCGGCGGTGAAATAAATATAGCATTTTGGATCAAAATTGTCTACCAACCGGCGGTTGCTTTTTGTCAACGAACGGTTGACAAAATAAAAAAACAGCATACCAAAGCCATTTTTACAGCGAAAAAAACAAAAGGCACGTTTCCGTGCCTTGAATCTGGTATACTAAATTATTTTTCAAGAGCTGCTTTGAATCTGTTCATAGCTTCTACGATGTTAGCTTTTGTTGTAGCAGCGTTCATACGAACATAGCCTTTATAGCTTTCGCCGAACCAGTAACCCGGGTCGCAAGCAACTTTAACTTCATCAGCCATGAATCTGTTAACGTCTGTTCCTTCTTCGATCATCTGTGTGATGTCAACCCATACAAGGTATGTGCCTTCCGGTTTTACTATTCTTACCTTCGGGAGGTTTTCTTTAACGAAGTTAACCATGTAGTTGATGTTTTCGCCAACATATGCGTTGAATTCGTCAACATAGTATTCAGCCTTTGTGTAAGCTGCGCTGAGAGCTTCTGCGCCTACGTAGCTGCCTGAAGAAGCACTGTTGCGGCCTGTTACGCCTTTGTATTTAGCGAGGTTTTCTTCGTTCGGGATGATTGCGTATGCATAGTGGAGACCTGCGATGTTGAATGATTTACTTGCTGA
The DNA here is from genome assembly GCA_017531485.1 of Eubacteriaceae bacterium. GTDB lineage: Bacteria > Bacillota > Clostridia > Eubacteriales > Anaerofustaceae > SVCP01. Next base: position 44,455 of record JAFXKY010000016.1, read on the forward strand.
AGAGCACATCATTGCTGAGTCGTAGCTTTCCGGGTTCACAGCGAGGAATGAAACGAATTTTGTATCGCCCATTACGATATCGCTGTGGATTTCGTCAGATACTACGAATACACCGTGTTTTCTTGTGATTTCGCCGATCTTCTTGAGTTCTTCTTCTGTCCATACTCTTCCGAGCGGGTTGTGCGGTGAGCAGAGGATGAGCATTTTAGCTTCTTCTTTAGCGCAAACTTCTTCGAATACATCGAAGTCGATTTCGTAGTGGAGGATGCCGTCATTTTCTGTTTCTTTAAGCGGAGCTTCCATTACGACACGGTTGTTAGCTTTGATTGTGTTTGCGAACGGATAGTAAACCGGGCTCTGGATGATAACGCCGTCGCCTTCGTTTGTGTAAGCCTGAACTGCTGCTGTTACTGCTGCAACTACGCCTGTGATCGTTGTGATCCATTCTGTTTTAGCTTCGAAAGCGTATCTTCTTGACTGCCAGTCAACGATTGCTTCCATTGTTCCGGGAACGCCGAATTTGTAACCGTAGATTTCAAGTTCAACTGCTTTTTTAACAGCTTCGCCGATTTCCGGAGCTACTTTGAAGTCAGCGTCAGCAACCCACATAGGAATTACATCGCTTGCATCTTCGATGCCGAACATTCCTTCAAGGCCGTCCCATTTAGCACTTCCTGTGCCGCGTCTGATAATCTGTTCATCAAAATTGATTTTTCCCATTATTCACCTCGGGGTATGTATTTTTTTATTTCTGTAACTTACAGTATATACTTTATTGGAACATTTTTAAAGAGTTAAAGTGAAAAATTTTAAATTCCCGCACAAATCAGGAGCTGCCCTGCGGCAGCTCCGTGAAAATACGGTATGTATTTTTATTATTTGTACATTACTACTGAAAGTTTTTCAGCTTCGTCTTTGATCCAGCCGTTAACTTTCTGTACATCCGGATTCATTCTGTCCATAGATGTCATACCGCCGCTGAATACGTATCCACCGTTAACAGCGAGGTTATTGAATGTGTCACGTACTTTCTGACGAACTTCTTCTTCGTCAACGTTCGGCCATGTTGACGGCATTGTGTATTCAAATCCACCAATGATCGTGAGGTTGTTGCCAAAGCGTTTTTTGAGGCCAACGAGGTCGTTTTCTACCTGTGCCGGGTCCCATGCTCTTACACCGAGTTCTACCATCGGCGGGATGAAGTCTTCGCATCTTCCGCAGTTGTGATAGAAGATCGTAACGCCTCTTTCGTTTGCCATATCGAGGCATTCTTTATATCTCGGAACGAAGAAACGGTTGAACATTTCTACAGAGATGAACGGCTGAAGCTTTGTAGCTGAGTCATCAAGGAGGTAATATCCTTCCGGTTTGTAGTAATCAAGAACGTTCTTTGTGATGTATTTGCAGTATGTGTTCATGAAGTCGAAGAGTTCTTCACATTCTTCCGGATCATCAAAGAGAGCGCAAAGGCCTTCTGTGAAGCCCATCATACCGATGAACTGCTGGAAAAGATCTGCATATCCGCTGATTGTGAATAATGTCTGTTCAGGATCCGGCTTGATTCTTTCGATATCTCTCTGAGCTGCGAGTTCCCAGTCGATGTCTTCCATCTGCGGCATTTTGATGATGTTTCTCCAGTTTGAAACGTCTTCAAGAATGAAGTCGTGTGTTCTCGGGATAGCTGCATAGCCTGTTTCTTCATTTGTGATAAACGGAACACCCCACGGGTCAAGACCACCCTGCGGGCCACGGAAGTTACCGATTACTGACGGGTCTGCCATTGTGTAAAGCGGTTTTCTGCCCGGACCGAATGCTGATACGGGAACGTATTCCGGTGTTTCACCTTTGAGCACTTTAAGGAAGTTTTCTTTTTGATTTAATGTTGCCATTGTATTCTCCTCCGTCTTAAACTTATTAAGGTTTATTTCCTTTAAATTATATATTATTCAACATCTGTTGTCAATAAGATACTCCTTAAATACTGAAAATTCCGTAACTTAGTTTATTTTTGAGTAACAGAAATTTCGTCTGTCTGACAAAATATTTTCCGTGAGTATTGAAACCGGCCATCATAAAAATGTATAATTTAATCATAAAAAACATCGGAGAGAATAATGAGCAAAGACAAATCATCTTCTGATCCCATAGCGCAGGAAAATAAGGATAATAACATAAAAAAAATACTCGTACCCGTCGCCCTGACCGTCGGACTTCTTGGAAATGCGGCTTCTGCGGAAGCTGTCGATCTCGGTGGTGCACAGTCTTCTTCATCGGAAATAATCTCAGCGGACGCGTTGAACGCAGACATCGCTCCCGTGGATCTGTCACAGGACGAAGAAGATGACGATGAAGACGAAGAAAAGCGTTCATACAAAGGAAAAAACCTCGCCAAATCATCTGCCGGAGCAGGTCTTCTGACGTCATCTGCCATTATGGAATCTTCCTTTGGTGAATTATTTCACCCCGTCCTCTTATCCGGCATAAAGTTTATGGGCATCTTCGCCATGCTTTCCGTTTTATTTATGGGAATGTTCAAGGCAATATATCCTCAGAGGACGTTGGGCGAAATAATAAACAAGAAAAACATATTCAGGATTTTTATCGCGGCGGCTGTATTATTTATGACCAATCACATATGCGACAGTCTGTCGGAGCAGAGAAACATATTCCTCGAGCTTACCCAAAACGGCATCCTTCTCGCAGTAATCATAATATTATGGTACAGAATCTTCGAGTTAAAGGGAAAGTTCGGGAAAGTAATGAAGGATCTTTTCTGGGGAAAAAAGGGAAAATGGATATTCATTGCACTTATCTCATTCAACATCCTCATGAGCATCCTGCACATAATTTACAGCACTGTAAAAACGGCAAATTCATTTACTTCACTTTTAATATTTTACATAATATCCGTCTTTTCCGTATTCGCAATATACGAATTATGCAAAGGCAGGATGGTGGAGGATGATGAATATGAAAGCAAACATACAAAGGAGAATATATGAACAAAGAGAGTCTTATAAGCAAAATAAGAGAAGAAGTTCTTGATTCCATGGTCGGTTTCATGGAAAGCTACATTGAAGACGGTGAAGAGCCTCCGTACACACGTGAAGATATCGATTCATGTGAAGAGATCCTTACAGATTACGTCTCTGCACTTGCATTGCTTCCGCATCCCGATGATGAAAAGATAATGGATGCGGTAAAAGAAGCGGTTCTCAGATTAAACGAATTGAATGAAGAGACGGATTATTGTCTTATCGAAACGGAGGAGCGTGAAAACATCGCATTATTCATTCAGGAGTGTGCGGAGTTATGCGGACTTAATGACATTCCTGAAGATGTTACGGAAGAATGGAGAGACTGGTAGTTCAAGGATGCCTTGTGCTTCGCACAAGGCTTTTTTTATTTTCCCACCCGCCACCCTCGCCGCCGCGAGCCGTGCAGGCACGGCTCGCAAAGTGGCTTTGCCACTTTGCCGCGAAAGCTTGCTTTCGCGCGGCGGCGGCAGCGCCGCGCGGCTTCGCGGAGCGAAGCCGCAGCCCGTGGCTTTGCCACGG
>JAFXKY010000003.1 GCA_017531485.1 Eubacteriaceae bacterium
AAGACATAAAGATTTACTTTGGCGGAGCAACAATAGATGGTTCGGATAAAATTACTCCTAACGCATTTATCTCTGTAATCGAATTTGGTGGAAAAGAAGAAGCATAATAACTAACACTAAAACGAATATCGTTTAACTAAAATCTTCGGGCCCGCCCCTTTAAGGCCTTTACTTCCCACCTCCCCCAACGAAAAAAGAGCGCCGGAAAGCGCTCTTTAACACACATTATTTTTTAAGAACCGACGGCTTTGAGTTGGCGAATCTGAGGATCTGCGTTGCATCAACCGCATTGATCTTTCTGTCTTCGTTCACGTCACAAAGCCCCATGGCTTTTTTGTTGTCATATCCGTCGATGACGGAGTTTTTCGAGTTGGCAAATCTCAGGATCTGTGTTGCATCAATGGCGTTGATCTTGCCGTCTTCGTTGACATCACCTTTTAAATATTCGGGTCTGACCGTAATTCCGAAAGAGATGCTCTCTCCTTCATACGTTACGGTTATCACCTTATTTCCGACCTTATCTGAATCAAAGCCCGTGACCGTAAATCCTTCGTCAATGATCTTTTCACTTCCATCGGAAAGTGTCACCTTCAGTTCAAGTCCCGTCGGGTCGAAATCTTCGCCGGGTTCATACTCTGTCTTTGACGGAAGGGATGAAATACTTATCTCTTCCACCGTTATTTTTTCCCAGATCGCATAAAGCTTCACGCTCTTTTCCGTGAAATATATATCTCCCGGAGAGAAGATCTGCGTCGGATTTTCGCTGACAGTCGCCCAGCCGAGGAATTCATATCCTTCCCTCGTGGGAACGCCCGTCGGAAGGAAGTTTATGACGTCCCTGATCTCCTGCTGTTTCGGGCCGCCTGTGCCGCCGTTTGGGTCAAAGGTGAATTTGGGAAGAGCAGTTCTGATATCCAGAAACACCGTTGCGTCGGAAGTGAGTCTGCCCATGAGGTTTATGCATCCCTCCTCGTTCAGCTCATATCCGTCTGCCATGCGGAAATTGAGGATCTCATAAGAGCTGTTATACGGATTCGTCGCCTTATATTCATAAGCATATCCGTGCCTGATGTTTCCGTCGATGGCGACGTCAAAGGTCAGTATTCCTTTAAGGCTGTTTACTGCCTTTCCGTCCACCGCTCCGTTGATATTGATCTTATACATATTGTCATACTTAAGTCTGACGAATGTGTTTTCCCTGATCGTTCCGGAGATGCTTCCTTCGGCAATTCCGTTGTAACCAAAGCCGCTTTTTGCCTTGAGGTCAGAAAGCTGATACGTCGTTCCTTCGGGCAGGCGTTCATAAAAGTCCGTTACGTTGTCTTTATATAATTTCCCGTTGATCCATACGTCAAACGTTCCGAAATTCCCGAGAGTTCCATTCTCCTGTCCGTTGAGAAGACCGTTTACGTCTAAATAATATCTCGCCTTGCCGGAATTGAGCTTGATAACTGCGAAATGCTGTGCGCGGCTTGAATTACTTGCCCACATCTGCAGGTTTGTGCCCTCGGCGTTACTGCTTCCGTAAACATCGAGGACGGTCTGCGCACACTGAGCCCTGAAAGAGCATCTGACCTGAGTTCCGGAAAGGTACCACTTCTGGGCTGTGTTGCCGTTATATGACCATAAATGTACGTTTGTGCCGTTTGTGGTTCCGTATCCGGAAACGTCCATACACATACTTTCATTCTTTGCAGATTTGATCGCGTAGCTTCCGTCGGACTGACGCGCGAAATACCATATCTGATTCTGCTGTCCCGTTTCGGCTCTCATACAGATGTTGCTTCCGTTTCCCGTGCCGTCAGCAGTCACAAGCATATTGTTATCCATATTCTTTATGTACGCATAAAATCCCGTTCCAAGATCAAGAGCGTCCATGCCTGAATATTTCGGCCAGTACTTGTCCCTTGCAGCATTACCTCTCGTGACGGAAACTGTCTTATATCCCGCAGGAACTTCGTAATAATAACACCACACCCTGCCTGCTTCGTATGCGCCGTCCGCTGTGTTGGGAACTGCGAGGAGTTTGCTTGTTACCCACTTTTTATAATACGAAGTGTTGAGTTCGTATTTGAGATAATTAAGCTGACCGATAAGGGTACGGTAATCATAACCGTTGTTTGTACACCAGTTTACGAGCTTCGTCCTTCTTCCGTCGGGGTTTGTCCTCGGGGAGTTTGTCCACTGACAGATTCCGTAACCGCCACCGGTTTCCCATGTGTAACCATATTCAAGGATGTCGTGTCTGAAGCCGGATTCCTTTTCGATGTTTGCAAGAACTCCGCAGGCCGCCGCCGTGTTAAGGCCGACATTCTCTTTGAGAAATCTGAATATGATCATTTCGTTGCTTTCCGCATAAACTTCGCGGGTCTTGAAAATACTGACGGGGAGTATTCCGGCCGCGAGAAGAAATGCGAGAAGAAGACATAATATTTTCTTTTTCATTATGATCCTTTCAATGTTAAAAATTCGCAAATTATAATACCATAAAATGCCATAATCGTCAAAGAATTTATGTATTCCGTGAAGATTTTCATGCCCCGTCAAAATAAGATGAATATATTCTCATCTTTTGCAAAACATAATCCCAGATAATAAAAAGGAGGAACAAATGAAAGACGCGATAAATGTTTTCAGCGAAACAGGTTCATTAAAGAAAGTTCTCGTCCATAAGCCCGGAAGAGAGCTTGAGAACCTGATGCCCGAAGCGCTTGAAAGGCTTTTGTTTGACGATATACCATACCTTGAGATCGCGAGAAGGGAGCACGACGAGTTTGTAAAGACCCTCTCTTCCCTCGGCGCAGAAGCAGTATATCTTACGGACCTTGTGGCGGAAGCGACGAAGAATGAGGAAGTAAGGGAAGAATTCGTAAAGGAATTTGTGGATGACGCGAGAGTTGCGGAAGAGATCGACAAGACAAGACTCATTGATCACCTTCTCTCTCTTAAAAACGTACAGATGATCGATACGATGATCGCAGGAATAAGAAAATCCGATTACACAAAACGTTCCCTTTCGGATTATCTCGAAAGTGATTACCCGTTCATCATCGACCCGATGCCCAACCTTTATTTTACCCGCGACCCGTTTGCGGCGGTGGGAAACGGAGTATCCCTGCATAAGATGCATTCCGTGACGAGAAGCCGCGAAACGCTCTTTGCGAAATATATCTTTACGTATCACCCGGATTATAAAAACACTCCCCTCTGGTACGACAGAAATTACCCTCACTCCATCGAAGGCGGTGACGTGCTTATCCTGAATCCTGAGACCATCGCCGTCGGCATCTCTCAGAGAACACACCCATCCGCCGTTGAGCATTTCGCATGGGAAGTTCTGAAAAAAGCGGGATTTGAGAAGGTCATCGCAATAAATATCCCGAAGATCCGCAGCTTTATGCATCTTGATACGGTATTTACCATGGTGGACAAAGACAAATTCACCGTTCATCCAAACATCCGCGGGGAAATGACGCAGTTTGTCATAACGCTTCACGGAGATGAACTGCAGATACATGAAGAACATCTTTCCCTTGAAGACACCTTAAAAAAACACCTCGGACTGACGGAAGTCACCCTTATCCGCTGCGGTGGAACGAGCGTCGTCGATGCGGCAAGGGAACAATGGAACGACGGCTCAAACACCCTCGCCGTTTCTCCGGGAGAAGTCATAGTATATTCAAGAAACTACGTCACCAACCGCGTTTTGGAGGACAACGGAATAAAGGTGCATGAGATCCCATCCAGCGAACTTTCCCGCGGCAGAGGCGGCCCGAGATGCATGAGTATGCCGCTTGTAAGAATGTAAGAATGTAAAATTATAGAAAAGAGGTACTATTATGGCACTTAACTTAAAAGGCAGAAGCTTTCTGTCACTCATGGACTTTTCCCCTGAAGAGATCCGTTATCTTCTCGATCTTTCCCATGCCCTGAAGGCAAAAAAGAAAATGGGTGTGCGCGCACCGCTTCTTTCCGGCAAAAACATCGTCCTTCTCTTTGAAAAGACTTCCACGAGAACGAGATGCGCATTCGAAGTCGCCGCAAAGGAAGAAGGCGCAGGGGTGACGTTCCTTGAACAGAAAAGCTCACAGATGGGCAAAAAAGAATCTGTCAGGGATACTGCAAACGTCCTCGGAAGGATGTTCGACGCCATTGAATACCGCGGATATGAACAGTCCCTCGTTGAAGACCTCGCCCGTTACAGCGGGGTGCCCGTATTTAACGGACTTACGGATTATGACCACCCGACACAGATCCTCGCGGATATGCTTACTATCGAGGAACATCTCGACAAACCACTCAGCAAAGTAAAGATCGTATTTGCGGGAGATCTGAGAAACAATATGTGCTACGCATGGCTTTACGGCGCCGCAAAAATGGGTATGCATTTTGTGGGATTCGGTCCGAAGAGCCTGTCCGATGAGCTTGATAAAAATATTCTCGCAAAACTTGAGGATATCTGCAAAACAACAGGCGGAAAATTCGAATTTTCCGAAGATATGTCCTGCGTAAAGGGCGCAGACGTTATCTATACGGACATCTGGGCTTCAATGGGCGAAGAAGATCTTGTGGAAGAGAGAACAAAGCTGTTAAGTCCCTATAAGGTGACGACAGAACTTATCGGAAAGACGGAAAACAAGGATGTGATCTTCATGCACTGCCTGCCTGCGTTCCATGATTTCGAAACTGAGTTTGCGAAGGAATGTAAAGAAAGAGGATTTGACATCAGGGAAGTTGACGACGAAGTATTTTACGGCAAGCACTCCGTGGTGTTCGACGAAGCTGAAAACAGAATGCACACCATCAAGGCCGTGATGGTTGCGATGATCTGACATGAAGAAGAAAAAACTTCCTTCGTCGTATACCATACTTTTTGTCCTCATAATCCTCATCGCCATTTCCACATACTTCATCCCTGCGGGAAGATATGAACTTGACGAATCCGGCTCCCCCATCGTCGGAACATATCACAAAGTCGATCCGAATCCGCAAGGGGTGATGGATGTCGTGATCTCTCCGTTTGAAGGGCTTTATGACGCAATAGACGTGGCGGCATTCATCCTCATGGTAGGTGGATTTCTCGGAATCGTCATGAAGACCGGCGCCATAGACAAGGGCATCACAAGGATCACCCGTCGCTTCAAAGGAAAACAGTCTTTGATGCTCGTGATCCTGACGGTACTTTTCGCCCTCGGAGGCACCACCTTCGGAATGGCGGAAGAGACTATGGCTTTTTATCCGCTTCTGATCCCGGTAGTGCTTGCGGCAGGATATGACACAATAACGGCGGTGGCGGTCATACTGTTCGGTTCGGGAGTCGGAGTTCTTGCATCAACCGTAAACCCCTTCGCCACAGGCATCGCATCAGGCTTTGCAGGCATCGCTCTCGGGGACGGGATCGTCCTCAGGCTGTTGTTATTTATCGGACTTACGTCATTCGCAGTATATTATATCCTCAGATACGCAGGCAAAATAAAAAAAGATCCGTCTGCGTCACTCGTCCATGATCAGCAAAGCGAAAACATGAAGCACTTCTCTGTCGGAAAAGAAGAAGAAAACGTTTCGATGACGAAAAATGACAAGATAGTTCTTATTCTGTTTGCCTTGACGTTTTTAGTCATGATATATTCCGTCATTCCCTTTTCCGATCTCGGAATAGAATTCATCCCGACGCTTTCGTGGTGGTTTCCCGAACTGAGTGCGTTGTTTCTCATAATGGGTATAATAATCGCCCTTGCGGCGAGGATGCCCGAAAAGGACATTGTGGATAATTTCATTTACGGCGCATCGGACCTCATCGGGGTCGCTTTGATCATCGGGCTTTCAAGATCCATCACCGTCATCATGAACAACTCAATGATCACCGACACCATCCTCAATTACGGCGAAAATCTTCTTTCCAACGTCGGGCAAAGCATCTTTGCGGCGATATGTTACGTCTTTTATCTGCCGCTGTCCCTTCTCATTCCGTCGACTTCCGCCCTTGCGACGCTTTCCATGCCAATAATCGCGCCGCTCGGGGACTTCGCAGGAGTCGCAAGAAGCACGATCATCACTGCGTTTCAGTCCGCCTGCGGACTTGTGAACCTGATTACGCCTACAAGCGGCGTCGTTATGGGTGCGCTGACTATCGGGCGCATTTCCTACGGCAAGTGGCTGAAATTCATGGCCGTCCCGCTTGCGGTGCTGCTTGTCGTATCGCTGGGGGCGATAATGATAAGCGCGGCGATATAAAAAATACCTGCAATGCAGGTATTTACATATTTCAGTCTGTCGTATTTTTTTATTTCCGTCCGCCATTTGAATATTCGTCGAATACTTCTCTGTCGGTCATAAATATGATCGAATACAGATACATCGTATCTTGATTGCTCATTTTTTTGAATACGATCTCACAGTCGATACCGTCTATTTCACTCCTCCACACATAATTCACATATGCTTTATCTTTCAATATTTCCGATGTTACTTCTTTGATCCCGGTATTTTTCTTGCTGAACTCCTTTTGGAACTTCTTATACACAGCTTCTTCATCGGAAAAGCCACCGAAGAGCTTCGTTGCAAACTTTATTACCTTTTCCGATGTTTCCGGAGTGTAGCTTTTTCCTGCATAGGAATATTCTCCGCTCAGGGCACCGACCGTTCCGGAGATGCAGGTGAGTCCGAAACCTCGTTCGTTTTTGAGAGTGTTTGTAATAACGGCTGCCTGCTCAAATTCCGGAGCGCTCTTTTCGGCGATCCCCAAAACGATACCTTTCAGTTCACCGGTATAGTTATCATAAAATGTATTATCATTTACGACATATCCATCCTTCAGTCCGTCGATAGACTCCTGCAGGTATTCTGCTGTCATGGGATAAGTGGGAGCAGGGAGTTTTTCTGCATCATCTTTTGTGCATGAGAAAAACGCAAAGCACATGAAAAGGGCAAGGATGATCGATAGTAGTTTTTTGTTCATGTTCTCTCTCCTTTTAATTTATTTACATCTTAATTATAACGCACGCACTTCATGAAGTAAATTAAAATTAAATTAAATTCAGATCAGTATTCAAAATTCAACACATAAAAACCCCGCAAAACGCGGGGTAAAAACTATTTATCACTTACATTATCAAAATACACATTGGCTTTTCCAAGCTTATGTGCAGAATTTCTGTGCATCCTTTCGATCTTTTCCACGATCTCATTCGGGAGATTGTCCGGACCGTTGAAGAGATATTCGTCTATCTGCGCGTATGTCATTCCCATTTCCTGCTCGTCGGTCTGTCCTTCGTAAAGGGCGGCGCTGGGCGCTTTCGTGCGTACGGACATCGGCGCATCAAGGAATTCGAGGAATTCATAAACTTCCGTAACCGTCAGATCCCTTATGGGGTTGAAGTCATAACCGCCGTCACCATGCTTTGTGAAATATCCAACATAACTTTCGCTTCTGTTGCCTGTTCCCGCAACGAGAAGGTTGTTTGCGTGGGCGTATGCATAAAGGGTGATCATTCTAAGGCGAGGATTGATGTTCGCAAGGGCCATTGTCGTAAGGTCCGTCACTTTTCCCACTTCCCCGACGACTGCTTCTTTCGCAGGTGTGATATCTACGGTGAGGGTCTTTATGCCGTATTTGTCAGCGACTTCGTTTGCATCGACCGTATCTTCTTCATAATTCCTTCTTGACTGGCAGGGCATGATGATGCCTGTGGTGTTGTCGCAGGCTTTTTTGCAGAGTATTCCCACAAGTGCGCTGTCCTTGCCTCCTGAATTGCCGAAAACGATGCCGTCGGAGTGCGCGTTTTTAAGGCAGTTGCGTATGTATTCTACTCGTAACTCGAGTTCCTTCTGATAATCTCTGAGCATATCTTTCTCCTTTTGTAAAAAACAAAATCCTCGGTTTATTTTACCATAAACAGAGGATTTTGTATATTTATTATTTACATTTTGCTGATAAATCCTTCAAAAGAATCATCTTTCACACTTTCCGGGCAAGCCCTTCTATTTATTAAGCGTTGAAACGTCCAGAACATACCACGTATAAACCCGGGCTTCGCATCAAAGGCCGAAGCCAAGGCGGATCGGAATTTTCGGGACTGAGCGTACTTGAAGCTACGTGATGGCGCGGAAATTACGATCCAACGCAGGAAGCAAAACCTTCACCGTCTTTCCTTCCAAAAGGTTTTGCGGTCCGGACTTTCAGGCAAGCCCTTCTATTTATTAAGCGTTGAAACATCTACTAAAGTAGTGTTGTCCTGAGTATATCCCGCAAGTAAACATTCAGCAACCGCATCAGCCGTGTCAATAGCTGTGAGGCACGGAACGCTTCTTTCAATAGCTTTTCTGCGGATGATTACGCTGTCGCGTGTGGGGATTCTGCCTTTGGAGCTTGTTGAAAGGATGTAGCTGAGTTTTCCGCTTTCGATGAGGGAAGCTGTGTTTTCCGTATCGGGGATCTTGCCTTCGTGGATCTTAGCTACGACGTTTACATCAAGGCCCGCATTTTTAAGGACTTCAGCTGTGCCTTCCGTTGCGTAGAGAGTGAATCCCATCTTGGCAAATTTAGCCGCAACACCTGCGATTTCCGGTTTGTCAGCGTCTTTGACTGTGAACATAACTCCGCCGTCTTTGTTCATCTTGCATCCGCGGCCTACAAGACCTTTATAGATAGCTTCTTCTCTCGTCTTTGCGATGCCGAGAACTTCGCCTGTTGACTTCATTTCCGGTCCGAGCATTGTGTCGAGGTCCTGAAGTTTTTCGAATGAGAATACGGGGACTTTGACTGCGATATATTCGCTGTTGCGGTAAAGACCTGTGCCGTATCCCATATCCGTTACCTTTTCGCCGAGCATTGCCCTTACTGCAAGCTTAACCATCGGGATTCCCGTTACCTTGGACATATAAGGAACTGTTCTTGACGCACGGGGGTTAACTTCGATTACGTAAAGCTTGCCCTGATATACTACATACTGGATATTAACAAGACCCTTCGTTCCGAGGCTTACTGCGAGCTGTTTTGAACAATGAACGATATAATCCGTCATCTTCTCATCAAGGCTCCATGCGGGATAAACTGCGATTGAGTCGCCTGAGTGGATGCCTGCACGTTCAACGTGTTCCATGATTCCCGGAATGAGAATGTTTTCGCCGTCGCAGATCGCGTCAACTTCGATTTCCTTACCCATTAAGTACTTGTCAATGAGAACGGGGTTTTCGATGTTGTGAGAGAGGATTATCTTCATGTATTCCACGATGTCGCTTGCATCATAAGCGATGATCATGTTCTGTCCGCCGAGAACGTAGCTCGGACGCATGAGAACCGGATAACCGAGCATTTCCGCTGCCTTGAGGGCTTCTTCCGTATTCATTACCGTATGTCCTGCAGGACGTGCGATGTCGAGTTCTTCCAGAAGTGCGTCAAAACGTTCTCTGTCTTCCGCCATGTCGATTCCGTCAGCAGATGTGCCGAGGATGTTGATTCCGTTTTCGGAAAGGGCTTTTGTGAGCTTGATGGATGTCTGTCCGCCGAACTGAACTACTACACCGTAGGGTTTTTCCGTGTTGATGACGTTCATGGCATCTTCCGGAGTGACCGGTTCGAAGTAAAGTCTGTCTGCTGTGTCGAAGTCTGTTGATACGGTTTCCGGGTTGTTGTTCATTATAACAACGTCATAACCGAGCTCTTTGAGTGCCCATACGCAGTGAACAGATGCGTAGTCGAATTCGATACCCTGACCGACGCGGATCGGACCTGAGCCGAAAACGATGACTGTCTGTTTTTCTTTGTCAGCCTTGTTTTCCTTGAAAGCTTCCGCTTCGTTGTCTGTTTCGTATGCGCTGTAGAAGTACGGTGTGTTTGCTTCAAATTCAGCAGCACAAGTATCAACTGTCTTATATGCGGCTTTGATGGGACTAAGGATCTTCTGTTTTGAGATCTTTTCGATTGTTGAGTCGAGATAACCCATTTTCTTGCCTTTTATGTATAACTCATCGGTAAGTTCCTGAGTTCTGAGAGTTTCTTCAAAGTCGATGAGGTTCTTGAGTTTTGCAAGGAAATATTCGTCGATGAGCGTGAGGTAGTGAAGCTCTTCGATAGTATATCCCCTCTTTAATGCTTCGTATACTGCGAAGATCCTTTCGTCGTCTGTCGCATTGATCTTTTCGATGAGCTGTGAATTGGAGAGTTCATCGAAAACAGATGTGTTCATAGTGTCGTGAGAGATCTCAGCGCCTCTGACAGCCTTGAGGAGGGCTTCTTCGAAGCTCTGACCGATAGCCATAACTTCGCCTGTTGCCTTCATCTGTGTACCGAGCTTTCTCTTTGCATAAACGAATTTATCGAAAGGCCATTTCGGGAATTTGACTACGATATAGTCAACAGCAGGTTCGAAGCAAGCGTATGTCGTGCCCGTAACGGCATTTTTGATCTCATCGAGGTTATAACCGATAGCGATCTTTGCGGCGACCTTCGCGATAGGATATCCCGTAGCTTTTGATGCGAGAGCAGAAGAACGGGAAACGCGGGGGTTAACTTCGATTACTGCATAATTAAAGCTTTCCGGATCAAGGGCGAACTGTACGTTGCATCCGCCTTCTACTTTAAGCGCATCAACGATCGCCATTGCTGAATTGCGGAGCATCTGATATTCCTTGCTGGCAAGGGTAACAGCCGGAGCCACTACGATAGAGTCACCTGTGTGGATTCCGACAGGGTCAACGTTTTCCATGCTGCATACTGTGATGGAATTGCCTTTAGAGTCGCGGATAACTTCAAATTCGATTTCTTTCCAGCCTGCAACGCTCTTTTCGATGAGGACCTGGTTGATAGGTGAAGTTCTGATGCCGATGAGGGCGATGCTGCGGAGTTCGTTTTCGTCTGCTGCCATGCCGCCGCCTGAACCGCCGAGTGTGAACGCAGGACGGACGATGACGGGATATCCGATCTCGTTTGCGAAACTTACGGCTGATTCAACGTCTGTTACGACGAGTGACGGGATACACGGCTGGTTGATGGACTCCATAGTATCCTTGAACATCTGTCTGTCTTCGGCCTTGTCGATAGTAACAGGGTCTGCGCCGAGGATCTTGACGTTATGTTCCTGCAAAAATCCGTCTTTTGCAAGCTGCATGCAAAGAGTAAGCGCATTCTGTCCGCCGAGAGTTGAAAGAACGCTGTCCGGCTTTTCTTTTTCGATTATTCTCTTTACTGTCTTTACAGTGATAGGTTCGATATAGATCTTGTCTGCGATCATGTTGTCTGTCATGATCGTAGCGGGGTTTGAGTTGATGAGAACAACTTCGATACCTTCTTCTTTGAGTACCTTACAAGCCTGAGTTCCCGCATAGTCAAATTCCGCACCCTGACCGATGATGATGGGGCCTGAACCGATAACGAGAGTCTTTTTAATGTTTTTATTAAGCGGCATATTCTTTCCTCCCCTATTATTTCATAAGTTCACTGAACTGACCGAGAATGAATGATGTGTTCTGCGGTCCGTCAGAAAGGTCCACGGAGAACTGAGTTGAGATGTCCCCGTTTTTATATTCAATTCCTTCGCATGTAGAATCGTTGACGTTTCTGAAACGAATGACAGCTTTTTCTTCGCTGATCTCATCAGTAACGAAATATCCGTGATTCTGGGAAGTGATGTATACTCTTCCTGTCTTTTCGTCCCTTACGGGCTGGTTTGAACCGATGTGTCCGTAACGGAGCTTTTTGGTATTAAGTCCGTTTGCAAGGGCGAGAAGTTCATGACCGAGTCCGAAAGCGAGGATCGGTTTTTTATTTACGAGTGAAGAAATTACTCTGATGATCTCTTCGTTTTCCTTCGGATTGCCGGGACCGTCCGAAAGGATGATTCCGTCCGGATCGTAAGAAAGAACTTCTTCTGCAGTCACGTCTGCGGGGAGTTTAATTACGTTATAATATCCGTCGAGCATTTTTTCCGCAGATGCCCTGATGCCGAAGTTGATAAGGGCAACAGTCTTTTCCTTGCCGTTATCTTTTTTTACGACTTCTGTTGATGTTACGCTTTTAACAGCATTTACCACTTCATATCCCTTGATCTCTTCGAGTTCTTCTGTTGTATAGTCCTTCGAAAATGAGATCTTTGCGTTCATAACGCCGTTGTCACGGATGATCTTCACAAGGGCTCTCGTGTCGACACCACTGACAGCGGGGATCTTGTTTTCTATTAAAAATGAGCGCAGATCTCCTTCGCAACGGAAATTCGAAGGAACTTCCGCACATTCACGAACGATGTATGCAGAGAGGTGGATCTTATCGCTTTCCATGTCCTGTCCGATATATCCGACGTTGCCGATAAGCGGGAATGACTGAACGACCATCTGTCCGTAATAGCCCGGATCGGTGAGAAGTTCCATATATCCTGCCATGGATGTGGAAAATACCAGTTCTGCAATGACTTCTTTTTCATAACCGAAACTTTCGGCTTCGAAGACTTGTCCATTTTCTAAAATAAGATATGCTTTGCTCATTTTAACTCCTTATATATTTATTAAGTGCCGTCAGGCAGCTTTTGCATAATTATACATCTATATCACTATAAATGCAATATTTTTTTACGGATTTTTCCGCGCGGCCGACTACTGCACAAATTGTCTAATTGTAGCACATTCAGAGCGATATGAAAAGAGTTTTTGATAAAAAAAATTAACTTTTTTTGCATGAATTGCCGAGTATATACCGCTGTTTCCGCCCAAGTCGGATGAAGAAATTTATACTCAAAAAAAGAGCGAGTCACCTCGCTCTTTAATTATTCAACAACTACGTCTGAGTCAGCGTTTTTCTTTACGCTTTCGATTCCGTTAAGGCAGCTTGCCTTAGCTTTGTATCCTTCGCTGCGTGCGATGTTCTGTCCGTTTGAAGCTTTGAGTCTGAAACGGAATTCACCTGCTTTGTCGAGGTAAACTTCAAATTTCGGGTGCTTCGCTTCTTCGTAATTTTCTACTGTCTGGTCTTCGATGTTTGCAACGGGAGCAGCTTTTTTTACGCTTTCGATTCCGCCGAGGCAGTTATCTTTGTCGCTGTAAACTTCGCTTGTTGCAATAACTTCGCCGTTTGCAGCTTTGAGGTTGAACATGAAGCCTGTGTTTGTTTCTTTAACAACGTATTTTCCCATACTTTATTCTCCTTTGTAAACATATGAATTGTATTTTTATTTTAAATCACCAAAAACAAAATGTCAACATAAAAAAATAATTTTTGGCATGATACTGTGAAAAATAAAAGATGTTCATTTCAAAAACGTTATCAGATATATTGCGGACGGATAAAAAATATAGTATAGTATTATAAAGCATCATATGATGCTAAATGACGAAAGGAGAAAGAATATGCAAAAGATCATCGTTACAATCAGCCGTGAATACGGAAGCGGAGGAAGGCTCATCGGAGAGAAAGTCGCGGAGATCCTCAACATTCCCTTTTACAATCACAATCTCATCGACATGATCGCCCATGAAAGCGGTCTTGACAAGGATTACATATCCCAGTGGGAAGAGAAAGTTTCCAGTCCCGTACTGTGGGGGCTTGATGCGACGCTTACGAGTTTCATTCCGAACTCCATGCGCGGAGGATATTACTCAAACGAGCTGAAAATGTACGAAGCCCAGAGCAAGATAATCAAAGATCTTGCAGACAAAGGTTCCTGCGTCATTGTCGGAAGATGCGGAGGATATCTTTTGAAGAATGATCCGTCGGTGCTGAGAGTATTCATTCACTCTGCAGACGAAAACCGCATCAAAAGGATCGTCGAGCAGTATGAAACAGCAAATATGGAAGATGCAAAGGATCTTTTAAAGTCCGTAGACAAATCCCGTGCGGCATATCATGAGAAATACACGCTTACAGAGTGGGGTGATTACCGCAATTACGACATATCTCTCGATTCTGCCCTCGGTCTTGACAAATGCGCAGAGTTGATTGTTCAGGCTGCAAAGGCAAAAATAAAATAGTTTATCATTTATCCCGCCATAGCGGGATAAATGGTGAGGATGAAAAGTGCGTTGCACTTTTCTTTTTTTGTCATTCCCGCCCACCTCCCCCGCCGCCGCAAAATCCGCTTTGCGGATTTTGCCTGAGGCTTCGCCTCAGGCGGCTCAGCGCTCTGCGCTGAGCGCGGCGGCGGGCGGGTCGGCGGGCGGATCGGCGGCTGCGGTGCCTGAAAGGCACCGCGCGAAAAGCGGAGCTTTTC
>JAFXKY010000017.1 GCA_017531485.1 Eubacteriaceae bacterium
CGAGGCTTCGCCTCGGGCTGCAGGTCGCTTGCGACCTGCGCGTCGCGGCCTCCGCGCGCGAAAGCTCCGCTTTCGCGGCAAAGAGGCTTCGCCTCTTTGCGCTCTGCGCAATGCGCTGAGCACGCGGCGGGGGAGGCGGGCGGGGAAACGGAAGATGAATATATGAATGCCGGCACTTTACTATGTACGGAGAATCGGAAAAATTTCGCACGTAAATTTCATTTTGTGTAGGCCATGTGGCGTTTTAAAAGAATATAAAATAAAATTATCAAAAAAGTGTTGCATTTTTTTCCGTAATATGTTAAGATTTGCAAAAATATTGAGATGCACATCTCACCAAAGAAGGAGGAAGTTATGACAACCGTAAAAGCATTCAAAGCTGTAAGACCAACTGAAGAATCGGTACAGATGCTCTCGTGCCTGCCGTACGACGTTATGGACAGAGAAGAAGCTAAGATGATGGCTTCGGGTAACTCGTGTTCGTACCTGAGGATCGTGCGATCGGAGATAGACTTATCGGATGACATTTCTGCCTACGATGAGTGTGTGTACCAAAAAGCAAAGGAAAATCTGGACAATTTCATAAACGACGGGATTCTTGTAAGGGACGAGAAGGAGTGTTTCTATATATACGAGGAAACTATGCTCGGCCGTACCCAGACGGGAATATGCGCACTTTGCAGCGTGGAGGATTATAATAACGGTATTATAAAACGCCACGAGTTTACGCTACCCAAAAAAGAAGTTGACAGGATTAATAATTTTCTTTATTGCAGGGCACACACGGAGCCTGTTTTTTTTATACATAAAGAAAATAACTCCATCGACCTCATCGTAAGCGAATGGAAAAAGAAAGATCCTGTATACGACTTCGTCAGCGACGACGGCATAAGACACCGTTTCTGGGTGGTGGATGATGACTCGGTTATTTCGGATATAACAAAGCATTTCGAAGCAATGCCTGAAGTTTATATCGCCGACGGACATCACCGTACAGCCTCCTCCGCAAAAGTGAGTGAGATGGTGGGCGGTAAGGACGCAGGATACATTATGGCAGTCATCTTCCCGGAAGATCAGGTGAAGATAATGGACTATAACCGCCTTGTTCTCGACCTCGGCGATTATACGAACGAAGAATTTATAAATAAACTCAAAACAGACTTTACAGTCGAAGAAAAAAATTGTGATATTTATACAGCATCAAAAACCCATGAATTTGCAATGTATATAGGCGGCATATGGTATTCAATGATCCCGAAAGACGGGACATTTGATGAAAACGACCCTGTGGAAAGGATCGACGCGCAGATACTTCAGAAACTTGTCTTCGATAAGATCCTCGGGATCAAAGATCCGAAGACTACCGACAGACTTAAATTTGTCGGCGGAATCAGAGGATATGAATACTTAAAAGAGCAGGTTGACGCAGACAAGGCAGTATGCGCCATCGCCGTTTATCCCGTTGAGGTAAAAGATCTCCTCAGCGTTGCGGACGCAGGACTGGTAATGCCGCCGAAATCCACATGGTTCGAACCGAAACTCAGAAGCGGACTGTTCCTGCATATGCTTGATGACTGATGAACTTATGCGGCAGGATGACATATTTGCCGCACAGAAACGTATTTATAATAAGAAAGATTTAAGGAGATATAAAAATGACTAAACAGCATATAAAATTATTCATCCCCGGCCCCGTTGAAGTAAGACCCGAAGTCCTTGAAAAAATGGCAACACCCCTTATCGGACACCGTACAAAAGACGCAAGTGCCCTTCAGAAAGGTATCAGTGATAAATTAAGACAGCTTTTCTATACTCAGAACGAGATCCTTCTCTCCACATCTTCAGGTACAGGCCTTATGGAAGGCGCTATCCGCTGCGGAACTGCGAAAAGAGCCGCTGTATTTTCAGTAGGTTCTTTCGGAAAGAGATGGTATGAACTCGCAATAAACAATAATGTCGAAGCAGACCTCTTTGAAGTTCCCGATGGTCAGCCCACAGATCCTGCGGAAGTTGACAGAGTCCTCGCAACAGGCAAATATGACCTCGTAACCATTACTCATAACGAAACATCTGCCGGCCTTACAAACGACTGTGCCGCAATCGGTGAAGTGATTAAAAAATACCCTGACGTCCTTTATTGCGTTGACGCCGTTTCTTCTGCCGCAGGCGTAAAGATCGAAGTTGACAAATGGGGCATTGACGTGTGCATCACATCTTCTCAGAAAGCCCTCGGACTTCCGCCGGGACTCGCAATCTGCACATTCAGCCCGAAGGCTGTTGAAAGAGCTAAACAGGTGAAGAACAGAGGATACTACCTCGACCTGCTCTCTCTTTACAATACGATCCAGAAGAAAAATTATCAGTATCCGTCAACACCGACACTCTCTCATATGTTCGCCCTTGATTATCAGCTTGACTGCATTCTCGAAGAAGGCCTTGATAACCGCTTTGCAAGACATAAGGAAATGGCTGATTATATCCGCGCATGGGCTAATGAATACTTCGAAGTGTTCCCTGCACCGGAATACGCTTCAAATACGGTAACCTGCGTGAAGAATACGAGAAATATCGACGTCGCAGCATTCCGTAAAGCCCTCAACGAAAAAGGCTATGAGATCTCTGACGGCTACGGCGACCTTAAAGGAAAGACTTTCCGTATCGCACATATGGCTGATATGACAATGGATGATATGAAAGACCTCGTTGCGGTAATGAACGAAGTTCTCGGATTTTAGGAAATTAACTATATCATAAAAAAGGGAAGGTTGCGAAACCTTCCTTTTTAACTGTTATCCGAATGTGACAAATCCTGTTAAAACGCCGATCAGGAACGAAAGAAGAATAATAAGCGAAATTGTTCCCGTGGTGTAGCAGATCGCTGCGCCAAGATCAACGGTGTGAAAAATCTTTTTTATAATCAGCCCCTGCATATATTGGCAAGTAATTTAATGGAATTTTAATAAATAAACTCCACGCAGCAGTGACGGCAGGCAAATATTTCCAAATGTTACAATTATGTTGAAATTTTGTTACAAAATCGTTGAAAGTTATTGACGTGAACGGTGTAGTGTGGTAAAATGTAACCAACTTGTAACACATAAAAATGTTAATGGAGTTAGGTAATGTCAAAAAAGAGAATAATTTCCGCAATAGGTATCCTTCTTGCATCTGTCCTCGTTATTATGGGCGCAGGCAAACTTTCAAGAGAATCAAAGGACTATGCGGCTGAATTTATTGAAGAATTCTATACTATTACAGACTACGAAACATACTCATACGCAAGGGCAAACCCATACGCCAACGTATATACGGCAGACCGCCTCGCAAGAGAAAATTATTCGTCATACTTTACAGAAGATGGTATGGATGAATTCATTTCCGACGGAGTTCAGCAGATTTTCGAAGAAATGGTTTATTCCATGAACTGCACTTCCCGCATCGGGGAAATAACTCTCGAAAAAGTATCTTCCGACACGTCCGAAAGATCATATACTTATGACTTCGATGTGACGGTGATCGTAACAGACACAAACGGAAACGACAATAACGTGGAACAGCACGGAACTGTATCAGTAAGCAAGAAAAACGAAATGAAGATAACGTCTTTCAAGGTAATCGACAGTATGTCTGTAATCCGCGCCGTGTCAAGTATGTATTAGTATCTTACCACCGGTTATCGGTGGTTTTTTCTTTACTTACGGCAGAATGCTTGCAATTATTATAAGAATGCATTAAAATATATACATTAATTTATTAACACAACGGAGAAGATTATGAAAAAAGCCATCCCGCTTTTATTATGTATTTTAATATCCCTTTCACTTTTTTCCTGCTCTCAGCAGGAGGCTGTCTTTTATGACCTGCCCGTTACTCAGTTCGAAGCAAACGAGCTCCATACCAAGGTCTTCGAGGAATTCACTTTCCAGTATCCTGCAGAGTGGAGCGTTGAGATCGAAAACGACCCCGCCGGTATTACCGACTTCGGCACGATCTTCGGCATCTTCTCGCCCCACGGCTCAAGCGGCTATCCCGCAAGCTTCCTTATCGTAATGGCGAAAAATCAGAAGATCGAAACGACAGACATTAAAAAGGAATACGTCGAATCTCTCCTTGAAGACATGACGACGGAAACGGGAAACGCATATGAAATAACGGACTTCGGGTATTATAACCTCGGCGGTGAACAGGTCGTTATCTATACAGCAAAAACAACTGTGGAAAACGTCGAAGCGTTCGTTACTCAGGCGATGTACGTAAAAGATACCACCCTTTATATCTTCAACCTCAATACATACGCTGAAGAAAATACTGCCGATACAAACGCGATCCTCTCTTCTGTCCTCTTTAAATCGGCTCAGGATCCGGACCATGTCCCCGATCTTGACAATACGGACAGCACAGACAGTACAGATAACGCGGACAGTACCGATCCGGCGACAGACAACACAGTAACAGAATAACCGACACAGCACGCTTTCTTTGCGTGCTTTTTTTGAAAGGAGAAATATGAAGATAACAGACGAAAACAGCATGACAAGGCGCATGAAGATCATTGCTGCTGTCAGCTTCGGAACCGGAGTCGCTGTTCTTTGCATGGGAGTATACTTCAGTGAAATCATAACGAACGGGTTTGTTCTCGAGTACATCGGAGCATTTTTCTGCCTTTTTATGTGGGTGTATGCCGTTCATTGTCTGTATAATGCGTATAATGTCATTATTATCGATGAAGAGAACATCCGTACCGTCAGAAGCCCGTTTTTATATATGTACGACGGAGATATGACCATCAAGAGAAACAAAAATAAATCTGTTGAGATCACCGACACTCTTTACATTACCCACACTTTCGGAGTCAGCGGCGCAAAGATAGGGGATACGTACCTCATATTATCAAACTATGAACCGAAAGAATATGATATCCGTGAAGATGAAAACGCAGTTATAATTTATCACTCTGACGCTATCATCGAAGCGCTGAAAGAAAATTTTGACTGCTGTGAAATAAATGAGCTGAGAAGTGTCGTTGAAGACAAAAATCTGTACAGGATCAGGACAATTCCGCAAAAGGAAGGATACTCCGTAAGGAGAGTAATGCTCCGTTCTCCGGAAGATTTTTCTGTGTTCCTGGTGATGAGTTTACCGGGTGTCCTGTTATATTTCATGCCGGAAGAAGAAATGGATTATTTTATCGTAACCGTAATGATTGGGATAGTAGTTACATTTATTATTTACGGTTGTGCTTATAACATTGTGACTGAAGATTATATATCCGAGATATATTTTCCATATATCCCAATAAAAAGAATATATTTTTCCGACTGTGCGGAGATCGGACTTTTTTCGGTAGAGAAAGAAAGCGGTAGAGGCGGAAAATATTGTGTGAATTATTTCTACTTCTCCCCACGTCTGCTTACAGACGAGGAGCGTGAGAATATAACCGCCCTTTCAGAAAAAGAATATAAAAAGATCATTTATAATGAGACCCTTCATGCATACCTTCGTGATAACCTCGGAATAGAACTGAAGGGAAGCCTGATGGAGAGGAAGAAGTAAAATGAGGAATTCACGAATAATTCTCAACCCCCACAATTATTTAAAGAACATGGCAGTTTCTGCAACTTGTTTTGTATCCGGATTTTTCATCTTTGCCGGAGGAAAGTATGCCGGAGATATTGTTTCCAACGGCTTTATTCTTAAACTGACGGCAGTGATAATATCTGTTGTCTTGTGGATGCTTGCGGTGGATAAGATATTCAAAGCTTATAACATCACAGTTCTCCGCGAAGACGAAATAAAGCTCATCAGAAGCCCGTTTGCGTATATTTTCGGAGGTGACAGAACTCTCGGTAAGAATAAAAACCATCGCCTTGCAATAGATGACATTCTTTATATCACCCACACTTTCGGAATTGACGGCGCAAAGATAGGGGATACATACCTCATCCTGACGAATTATCCCATTGACGATAATTATGTCATCACCAATGATAAAAACGCTATTACGCTCCTCCTCTCCGAAGACCTTCTGTCCGCATTGAAGGAATATTATGAATACAGTGAGATAAACAATCTCAGAAGCATCGTAGAAGAAAAGTCCCTCTACCGCATTACGACTACCCCGCAGGGGGACCGATATAAAGAAACGAAAAAAATAGTTCGTTCAGATGCTCATCTTTCACTCTCATTCTTTTTGTTTGTTTCTTTTGGTTTAGTGGTGTATTGGGGCAGAAATGAAGATATATGGAGTGTGGGAATGTATATTGCAATATTTGTTTTTTCGTGTTTATATCTTTTGTATGGTATGGGCTATTTTGCCGTGACTAAAGATTCTATAACAGAAAAAATATTCCCGTGTATCCCGTTCAGCAAGACAATGTTTGAAGATTATGCTGAAGTGGGACTATTTACTGTCAAAGAAAGAAAGCCCAACAAACATGGTCGTATGAGAGATTATTACAGCGACTATTTCTACTTCTCCCCACGTCCGCTTACAGACGAGGAGCGTGAGAATATAACCGCCCTTTCAGAAAAAGAATATAAAAAGATCATTTATAATGAGACACTTCATGCATACCTTCGTGATAACCTCGGAATAGAACTGAAGGGAAGCCTGATGGAGAGGAAGAAGTAAAATGAGGAATTCACGAATAATTCTCAACCCCCACAATTATTTAAAGAACATGGCAGTTTCTGCAATTTGTTTTGTATCCGGATTTTTCATCTTTGCCGGAGGAAAGTATGCCGGAGAAATTATTTCCAACGGCTTTATTCTTAAACTGACGGCAGTGATAATATCTGTTGTCTTGTGGATGCTTGCGGTGGATAAGATATTCAAAGCTTATAACATCACAATTCTCCGAGAAGACGAAATAAAGCTCATCAGAAGCCCATTTGCGTATATTTTCGGAGGTGACAGAACTCTCGGTAAGAATAAAAACCACCGTCTTGCAATAGACGACATTCTTTATATCACCCACACTTTCGGAATTGACGGCGCAAAGATAGGTGATACATACATCATATTATCGAATTATCCCATTGACGATAATTATGTCATCACTGATGATGAAAACGCCATTACGCTCTTCCTCTCCGAAGACCTTCTGTCCGCATTGAAGGAATATTATGAATACAGTGAGATAAATAATCTCAGAAGCGTCGTAGAAGAAAAATCCCTCTACCGCATTACGACCACCCCACAGGGGGATAAATATGTGAAAAGCAGGAAGTTCATTCGCTCTGTTCTGCTGCCGGTAATGGGCGTCTGGTGGCTCATCATGGCTGTAATTATGATGTTTATCGGATTCGGCAAAGACGACGGCATTTGGGAAAAGATCCTTGATTTTTCCATGATTGCCGGAATGTTGTCTTTTTTTCTTTACAGTATAGGGTATTATGCTGTGACAAAAGATGAGATAATCGAATATATCATCCCGTTCGTTCCCATGAGGAGTATAAAGTTTTCTGATTATGCGGAGATCGGCGTGTTTACAGTCAAATCCAAAGAACTTGGCCGAAGCGGATACATGGAGGATCGTTACAAGGATTATTTCTATTTTTCCCCGCGTATTCTTTCGGAAGATGAACGTATGAATATACGCTTTTCCGACCGGAGGGATATAAAAAGATTGCCATACAATAAAAAGATCCATACATACCTTGCCGATAACCTCGGCATAGAACTGAAGGGGAAGTTGATAGAAAGAAGGGAGTAAAATATGAAGAAAAAATACTTTCTTGATTCTGAATTCCGGAAAAGGGAATTTCTACATGGCATGTTCTTTTCAATCCTGGTATTTAACGTCGTTCGCTTTTTTTCGCCGGGGGTTGTTTTTCCTCTTTGGGAATCGGAACTCAGCAGGCTGAGCTGGGTATGTATAAACGTGTATACAGTTGTTTCCTTGATACAGTGCGTTGTATCATTCGCTTATTATCTGATAAGCGAAAAATATATTGTACATCTTCTTTTTCCGTTTATACCCGTGAAAATTATTCATTTCCCGAAAGTGGTTGAGATCGGGTGCGGAAAAGTTGATGCCCGCATAGGTGTCTGTAAAATTTATTTTGCTGTAAGGGAACTGACAGAATATGAAAAAAACAACCTTGATTCGTTACCTTTCGGCATTGTGCGATATATTCCGTACAGGGAAAAAGTATATGATTATCTGCATGATGTTCTGAAATTGAAAATGGGTGACAAAAACGGATTTGAATGGAGATGAGAAATCCCTGCAACGCAGGGATTTCTGTATTTTATTTTTCCATAATTTTTATTACTTCCTCAATCGCCCTATAAAGATCATCGTAATATATGACCGTGAAGTACTTATCTCCGCCGATCATTGCCGAAAGGCGTTTTCCGTCCTGATTTTTGAACAGCACGTACGTGGGAAGCCCGAGCTTTTCCGCATAACAAAGCTCATATCCGACTCCCAAAGAAGCTGTTGAACATTCCGCGATGACGATGTCTGCATTTTCGAGATAATCGACGTCACGTCTGTATATCTCTTCCTGTGAGAGCCCTTCGCCCATTGAAGACAGATTCGGGTCCGCAAGATGCTCTGTGAGGACGATGTAATTCTCTTTTAATCTTTTTACTATCTTTGCGTAAATATCCGCATTTTCCCTTCCTCCCGTTACGGAAGCGCAGAAATATATCTTTTTCATATTATCACCTCTTTTTGATTATATCAGCAGGAAAGTGTTTTGTAAATTCCGTATTATTAAAATCAGATTAGTTTTCCCGATCTTTCTTGGAAGTTTTTGTGGAATATATTATAATACCCTTACATAATATCAGGAGAAGACAAATGCAGTTTAACGACGATACAAAACAAAACGCCCTTTCTGAAATTGCAAAAGCAGTGGGAAGGGAAGAAGTTGAAGGATTTATGAGGGAGTTTATGTTTTTGCAACAGCTTTATAATTCCGGAATAAAGGAGATCAAGACGAAGCTCGAGATCCTTGACGACGAGTTCAGTGTGAGATATGATCATAACCCTGTGCACCATATCGAATACCGCCTGAAATCCCCCAAGAGCATCATTGAGAAATTACAAAGAAAGAACCACCCCGTAAGCGTCGCATCCGTCCGAGAGAACTTATATGACGTTGCGGGAGTAAGGGTCATTTGTAATTATATTGACGATATCTATAAGATCGTGGATTTTCTCACCCTGCAGGACGACATCGAGGTCGTCCGCATCAGGGATTATATAAAGAACCCGAAGGAAAACGGATACCGCAGCCTGCATATGGTAGTGAAGATACCCGTATTCCTCTCAACGGGTAAGGAAAGCGTAAACGTGGAAATTCAGATCCGCACTATCGCCATGGACTTCTGGGCAAGCCTCGAGCATCAGCTTAAATATAAATCCACCGCAAAATCAAGCGATAGGATAAAAAAGCTCCTGACGGAATGTGCGGATGAAATAAACGAAGTGGACAGAAAGATGCAGGATATCTATAAAGAACTGTTCGATTAAAAGGAGAGAGATCTCCTTTTTTTTATTATAACCGTTCTGAAATATAACGTATGTAAAATTTTCAAACCGCATTTTTTCATTTTATATATCCAATATCAAAAATGAACACAAAGGCAGCTTTGTGCCTCTGTGAATAATTTCTTAGTTTTTTATCCTTAATTTTGGTGGTATGTGCGTAGAATCAGGATGAAAATGAAAATTTTTTATAAAAAATATCCAAAAATACTTGCAAAATGCCTGTGTGTATGTTATCATGCATTATAAAAATTCGGAGGTAATAAATGTTTAAATATGACTGCACAGACATACCCCAGCCCAATCTTTATAAAGACCTGTTTCCTTACGAGGAACTTCCCATATATACATTCGACAGCGAGATTCCCGCAGTAGATCTGGATCACGATCTGCTCATTTCCGACACAACTCTCCGCGATGGACAACAGTCCATGAGAGCGTTTTCCACAGATCAGTCCGTAAGGTTATATGAATTTCTCCATGAGATAGATAACGGAAGCGGGATAATTCATCAGGCCGAGTTTTTCGTCTATAACGACAACGACAGAAAGGCTATCGAAAAGGCCATGAAGCTCGGATATGAATTTCCCGAGATCACAACATGGATCAGGGCAGACGAAAGGGATTTCGAGATCGTCAGATCTGTCGGCGTCAAAGAAACGGGGATGCTGATGAGCTGCTCGGATTATCATATCTTCAAAAAGCTCGGCAAGACCCGCAGCCAGACAATGGCGGGATATTTAAAAGTAGCGGAAGCGGCTCTTAAAAACGGGATCCGTCCCCGTTGTCACCTGGAAGATATGACAAGAGCCGATATTTACGGCTTCGTCGTTCCTCTCGTCAAAAACCTCAATGATCTCTGCGAAAGCTATGGTGTGAAACTGAAGATCCGTGCCTGCGACACCCTCGGAATTGCGAACCCGTTCCCGAACGGAAGTATTCCGAGAAGCGTATGCAAGCTGATGAGTATTCTCAGAAACGAATGCGGACTTCTTCCGGAACAGATCGAGTGGCACGGACATAATGACTTTCATTATTCCGTCGCAAACTCCGTTGCCGCATGGATGTACGGATGCGCAAGCGTAAACTCCACACTCCTCGGAATCGGCGAAAGATGTGGAAACACACCGCTTGAAGGAATGCTTTTCCAGTACGGTCAGTTCAGAAGAGACCATAACCTCAGACTTGAAGTCCTCAATGATGTAAGTGACTTCTTCGCAAAAGAACTTG
The DNA here is from genome assembly GCA_017531485.1 of Eubacteriaceae bacterium. Taxonomy (GTDB): domain Bacteria; phylum Bacillota; class Clostridia; order Eubacteriales; family Anaerofustaceae; genus SVCP01. The sequence goes on from JAFXKY010000017.1 coordinate 10,731, forward strand.
ATTACCATATCCACGAAAAATACCCCCTCATGGGTGCAGATTTCAACACCACGAAGGCAGGCATCCACGCAGACGGTCTTCTGAAAGATCCGGAGATATATAATTCCTTCGATACGAAGAAAATATTCTCCCGCCCCATCGTCATCATGATAAATCAGGCAAGCGGCTCTGCAGGCATTGCAGGATGGATCAATAATTATTATAATCTCTCCGATTCCGAAAAGCTCGACAAGCGCGATCCCCGCATCGACAAGATCAGAACGTGGGTGACGAATGAATACGAAAGCGGCCGCACATCAAACATTACTAACGAAGAATTAAGAAAACTCGTAGAAGAATATATCCCCGAACTTGAACCCAGACATCCGCATGAAGAAATGGCAGGCTCGGCAATAGGCATTTAGGAAGGAAACAATATGAAACTTAACCTCACACAGAAGATAATAAAAGACCATATCGTATCGGGAGAAATGATCCCCGGAAGCGGAATTTCAATAAAGATCGACCGCACCCTTACTCAGGACTCAACGGGAACAATGGCATACCTTCAGTATGAAGCTATCAGCGAAGAGGCAGTAAAAACTGAATGTTCCGTTGCTTACATAGACCACAATATGCTTCAGAGCGGTCCTGAAAATATGGACGACCATATTTATATTCAGTCTATCGCCGACAAAAGCGGTGTTATATTCTCCCGCCCCGGAAACGGCATCTGTCACAGACTGAACCTCGACAGATTTTCCGCAGTCGGAAAGACTCTCCTTGGCTCAGACAGTCATACCCCCACTTGCGGCGCTGTTGCGATGATAGCCATCGGTGCAGGTGGACTTGACGTTGCGGCGGCAATGGCAGGCGGTGCGTATTTCCTGAATATGCCTTCTGTCATCGGAGTTGAACTTAAAGGTTCTCTCAGATGCGGAGTAAGCGCAAAAGACGTCATTCTGGAAGTACTCAGAATTTTATCCGTAAAAGGCGGAGTCGGCAAAGTGATCGAATATTTCGGAGAAGGTGTAAAGAACCTTTCCGTATCTCAGAGAGCGACGATTGCAAACATGGGGGCAGAGCTTGGAGCAACGACGAGCGTATTCCCGGCAGATGAACGGACAAAAGCGTTTTTCATCGCTCAGGGAAGGGAAGACGATTTCAGATTCCTCGCGGCTGATGAAGGATGTGAATACGAAAAGATCATTACGATAGATATGTCATCCCTCGAACCTCTTGCGGCAGCTCCCCACAGCCCGGATAACGTAAAGAAAGTAAGCGAAATAAAGGGCGTGAAACTCAATCAGGTCATTATCGGAAGCTGTACAAACTCATCTTACGAAGATCTCGTTACAGTAGCGAAGATCCTCGAAGGAAAGACTGTTCATAACGACGTCAGCTTCGCTATCGCTCCCGGAAGCAAGCAGGTGCTGAAAATGCTTGCAGATGAAGGATATCTTTCTATCCTTATCGACGGTGGCGCGAGAATTCTCGAATGCGGATGCGGTCCTTGCATCGGAATGGGACAATCACCAAACTCCAAAGGCGTTTCCCTCAGAACATTCAACCGTAACTTCAAAGGAAGAAGCGGAACGGTTGATGCCGATGTTTACCTCGTAAGTCCGGAAGTTGCGGCGGTCAGTGCTATTGAAGGATACCTCACTTGCCCCATGGGAAAAGTAGATTTTGTTGTTGATGAACCCAGAACTTATCCCGTAAATGACAATATGTTTATTTATCCGTCAAAAGATAAAAACACTCCCGTCATCAAAGGACCCAACATCAAACCATTCCCGAAGGCATATTCTCCGAAAGAAGAGCTTCTCTGCCCCGTTATCACGAAGCTTGCTGACAACATCACTACCGACGACATCATGCCGTCAAATGCAAAGCTCCTGCCGTACCGTTCCAATATTGAGTACCTCAGCAATTATTGCCTCACTCCCGTGGACGAAAACTTCCCGAAAAAGGCACTTAATGAAGAAAACGGCTCCATAATCCTCGCAGGAGAAAACTATGGTCAGGGCTCAAGCCGTGAACACGCTGCCCTTGCGCCGCTTTATCTCGGAGTCAGGATGGTTCTTGCAAAGAGCTTCGCGAGAATCCATAAGAGTAATCTCATCAATAACGGAATACTTCCCGTGGTGTTTGCAGACTGCGGTGATTACGACAAGGTTGGTCATGGCGACATCCTTCGTATATCTGATCTCAAAAATGCCATCAACTGCGAAGATATCATAATTGAAAATACAACCAAAAACGAAACATATAACGCGAAACTCATCGCAAACGACCGTGAAAGAGTTCTTCTTTCACACGGCGGGCTTATTAATTACTTAAAGACGATATAGGTGAATATATGACAAAAGTTACACTCATTCCCGGTGACGGCATCGGTCCCGAAATTACTGCCGCGGCATTAAGTATTATAAACGCAAGCGGCGCAGACATAGAATTTGAAGAAACATATGCAGGGGTGACTGCACTTGAAAAATGTGGGGATATCCTTCCTGCGGCAACTGTTGACAGTATCGGAAAGAATTCAGTAGCCCTCAAAGGGCCGCTTACGACTCCTCTCGGCGGCGGTTTCAGAAGTGTGAACGTACAGCTCCGTAAAATATTCGACCTTTACGCAAACGTGCGCCCTGCGAAGAACTTCAAAGGAATAAAGACGCCGTTTGACGGAGTCGATCTCATAACTGTCAGGGAAAATACAGAAGGGCTTTACACGGGAATAGAATACGAAGTCAACAAAGACGTCACTCAGGCAGTCCGTGTCATCACACGTCAGGCGACGGAAAGAGTAATTAAATACGCTTTCGATCTCGCGAGAAGTCAGGGAAGGAAGAAAGTATCTGTTTTTCATAAATCAAACATCATGAAGATCACGGACGGACTTTTTACATCCGTTGCGGAAGAGATCGCAAAGGATTATCCGGATATTATGTGTGATTATCTTATCATTGATGCGGCTTGTATGAAGCTTGTGACGGATCCTCAGAAGTTTGACGTCATCGTTACTTCCAATCTTTTCGGGGATATCATCTCCGACCTTACGAGCGGTCTTATCGGCGGTTTAGGGCTTACGTGTGGTTCGAACATCGGTACTGATGCGGCGATCTTCGAGGCTGTTCACGGTTCAGCACCGGATATTGCCGGTCAGAATAAGGCAAATCCCACAGCGCTTCTCATGGCGGCGGTACAGATGCTTTATCATATCGAACAGCCTGATGCAGCAGTTAAAATTCAGACTGCGGTTGAAAGGACCATTGAAGAAGGAATATACACTACTGTGGATATTGGCGGCAAATCGACGTGCAGTGATTTTGCAAAGGCTGTAATTGATAATATGTAGATAGTGTAAAAAAATCGCGGTACCGCGATTTTTTTATGTCCCCGCCCGCCCACCCCCTCCCGCGCCGCAAGCGCTGCTTCGCAGCGCTTGCCCGAGGCAAAGCCTCGGGCTGCGTGTCGCTCCGCGACCCGCGCGGCGCTGCCGCCGCCGCGCGAAAGCGAAGCTTTCGCGGCAAAGTGGCGAAGCCACTTTGCGAGCCGTGCCGGCACGGCTCACGGCGGCGGGGGAGGCGGGTGGGGCGAACGAAGTGAGCTAATGGATGAATAAAATATGTAAAAAAAGAATGACAGACATAAGCCTGTCATTGCTCCTTTATCTTCTCAATGACGATCTCTCCGACAGTGACCGCATCTTCTATTGATAAATATGTATCATTCCGATCCACCATTAATTTTCCCGACGGTGGGAATTCATCGTCACTGAACCATACTTTCAATAATAACGGATAATACGGCATGAAAGAAATGACCGCTGAATAGTCGGCGTTTGTGTCTATGCGATTACTAGCAAAAGCTTCGATGCGACGGATTATTTCATCATTATCAAAAGATGAAAATATCTCACTGCATACACTCTCAAACCGCCTGTCGAAACCTCCTCCGCGTACCATTCCGTCCTTTATCTGCGAAAATGAAATGTATTCGCCCGTAAGCGGAGTGCCGTCAGCCAGATCAAGATAATGAAGTATGCACAGCGCGTGCCATGAAGGAAGATCCGGCGTAAATATATAATCCGGATACGACAGCCGGACTTCTTTTCCGAATGTGGTGAATGTAAAACAATTTGATTCGTAATCAAATGTAACGCCGGAACGCATGGCGATAACAGACGGATCCTTTCCCTCAAGACGGGATGAAGCATCTCTGTACATTAATTCACTTGCCCCTGCTTTCTCTTGCATATGCCCGTACCTCCATAAATATTTTATCAATATGCTTAAAAAGTACAGAAGCCGCATATTGCGGCTTCGGAAGAATGGAAAAATTATATATAGGAGAAATTAGTTATTATCTTTTTTAAGCTTTTTTGCCTGCTTTTTCTTTAAGCATAGCTTCTCTTTTTTCGTTTTTGATAGCTTTTGCCTGTTCTCTCTGGATTTCAGGGAAAGCTGAGAGCATAGGTTCAACATCTTTGCCCTGAACGTGACGTTCGATGTAGTTCTTTGTGATCTTAACTACAAGACCTGAGAGATAAAGAACACCGATAAGGTTCGGGAGAGCCATAAGACCGTTGAGTGTATCAGAAATGTCCCATGCAAGACCGAGGTCCATTGTTGCACCGAATACTACGAATACTACGAACACAACTTTGTATATAATCGTTGATTTTGTTCCGAAAAGGTATTCCCATGCTTTTGTTCCGTAGAATGACCATCCGAGAACCGTTGATGAAGCGAACAGAAGAATAGCAAGGGCGATGAAGCCTGCGCCGAGGGAACCGAACTGCATTTCAAATGCTTTTGTAACGAGTGCCGCATCTGCTGTAACATCCATGATGAGAGCTCCCGTATTGAGGTCGATGATTCCTGATGTGAGGATTACGAGTGCTGTAAGTGTGCATACGATCATCGTATCAGCGAATACTTCAAAGATACCCCACATACCCTGAACGACCGGTTCCTTTACGTTTGATGCTGAGTGCACCATTACTGAAGAACCGAGGCCTGCTTCGTTTGAGAAGATACCTCTTTTGTAACCCCATGTGATAGCATTTTTTACTGCCACACCTGCAACAGCGCCGCCGATAGCCTTGAAGCCGAATGCGAAGGAGAAAATAGCTCCGAAAGCGGGGAGGATGTTTTTAGCATTTGCGATTACGATCGCGAATGAGCCTACGATGTATGCGATAGCCATGAACGGAACGAACTTTTCCGTTACAGCTGCGATTCTCTTGATACCGCCGATTACTACAAGACCGACGAGGAACATAAGTACGATACCTGTAACGACAGGTGAAACACCGAATGCTGATTTCATATTCGTTGCAATGTTGTTTACCTGGCTCATATTACCGATACCGAAGCTTGCGCCGATGCAGAAGATGGAGAATATTATTGCAAGGAATTTGCCTATTCCTCTCATGTCCTTCTTTGCGCCGAGACCGTCGCGGAGGTAATACATCGCGCCGCCGGACCATTCGCCTTTTTCATTCTTTCTTCTGTAGTAGATACCGAGAACGTTTTCTGCGTAGTTCGTCATTGTGCCGAAGAATGCGGAAACCCACATCCAGAATACGGCGCCCGGACCACCTGAAACGATAGCCGTTGCAACACCTGCGATATTACCTACGCCGATAGTTGCGGCAAGGGCTGTGCAGAGAGCCTGGAACTGAGAGATTGCGTTTTTGTCTGATTTGTCTGTAATGTCTGATTTTTTGAAGAGTCCGCCGATAGTTTCCTGATACCAGAGCTTAATTTTTGTGATCTGGAAACATTTTGTGAGTACGGTAACTAAAATACCCGTTCCGCCGATGAGCATAAGCATCGGGACTCCCCATACGACACTGTTGATTGCCGAGTTGACATCTGAGATTACTTGTAAGATTTTTTCCATGATGATTCCTTTCGCGGGTGAGAAAAATAAAAAATACAGACTGCCTTACAGCACCCTGCAAACAAAGAACGAGCGAAATAAATACAAATGAATATACATATGATACGCTCAAAACCTTCTTTGTCCTTTTGCCTGAGAGATTCGTGCTTTCGCACTTGCACCTTCGGCCCCCGAATTACGGGCTTCTCCAAAGCGCCATCCATCTGCAGTCCATTTACCTGAGAGTGTTACTCCTTCGGTCGCAATGCCTCACCCTATCCCATAGCATCGCTGTTTCCTGCAAACTTCACGCGGCAAGGTCTGATAAGTGGATTATACAACCATGAAAGCTTCTTGTCAATAGAAAATTCAAAAAAATAAGACAGGTTTTTCCTGTCTTAATAAAAATAACTTTTTGTTGAATTTACTTAATTATTCTACCGTATAATCATCATGTCCCACGTCGTTTTTGTCCGGCATGATCGCTGCCATGATCAGATAGGCGATGAGTCCCGGAAAACTTGCGGAAACAAAGGAGAGTATTACATACGCAACCCTCAGTATCGTCGGATCGACTTTAAAAAACTGAGCCATTCCGCTTAAAACTCCGCAAAGCATACCTGTTGAACGGTCTTTATATAATTTTTTCTGCATATTCTGTTTCTCCTTGAATAATAAGTCGTGTCTTTTCCTTTTCATGTATATATTACTGCGAAAAGATTAAATTCTCATTAAATCCTCATTAAATTCTGATTAAAATAATACCTTGAATTTGCGGAAGAATCCGCAAAAACTGTTGACAATTCCGTTTTTTTTAAGTATACTACATTAAATGATAAAATGCAATGAGAAAGAGGAGTACCTTATCATTTTATACCCAGAGAGGCACCGTCGGTGAGAGAGTGCTTATAAAACTAAGGGAAGGTTGCTTTTGAGCATCATTTATATGACGTATAGCTGCGTTAAAGCAAATTGAGTGATTCGCTTCGAATAATACGGGTGGTACCACGGCATATTCTGTCGTCCCGGCTTCTTCGCAGCTTTTTTTTTCTCAAATCCGCCTGAATCGCCGAAGCGTAAAATGACAAATGACAGGCATCTGTTATTTTACTTTCTTCGACGGATATTTACTTCCCGGCCGTCATGTAGCGTACAGTACGCTCAGTCCGTGAAATAAATATCTTCTTTGACTTTGACGATTGATCTGGATTTGAAGGTCTGACTGCTTTTTAAGCAGTAATCATTTTATGGAGGTACTACAATGAAACAACTCGACAAAATTTACGAACCGAGTAAGGTTGAATCCCGCATCTACGAAATGTGGGAAAAAGGCGGATATTTCCGTCCTGAAGTTAACCCTGACGGTGAAGCATATACTATCATGATGCCGCCACCGAACATCACAGGTCAGCTTCATATCGGTCATGCATTTACCATGACAATGCAGGATATCCTCACACGTTATCAGAGAATGTGCGGAAAAGCCGCTTTATGGCTTCCCGGCGAAGACCATGCAAGTATCGCAACGGAAGTAAAGGTTCTTGAAAAGATCCGTAAAGACGAAGGCCTTACAAAACAGGACCTCGGAAGAGAAGCTTTCCTCGAAAGAGCGCAGGAATGGTCAACATTCTACCGTAACCGCATCGCAACTCAGCTCCGCAGACTCGGATCTTCATGCGACTGGTCAAGAGAAAGATTCACAATGGACGAAGGTTGCTCAAATGCTGTTAAAGAAGCTTTCATGCGCCTTTATGACAAAGGACTTATCTACCGTGCAAACCGCATCATCAACTGGTGTCCGAACTGCAAGACAGCTCTTTCTGACGCAGAAGTAGAATACGAAGAAGCTCCGGGACATCTCTGGAGACTTAAATACCCCATCAAAGGAAGAGACGGCGAATACATGATCGTTGCAACGACACGTCCGGAAACAATGCTCGGCGACAGCGGCGTTGCAGTTCATCCGGAAGATGAAAGATATTCTCACCTCGTTGGCGCAACGGTAATGCTCCCGTTAATGGACAGAGAGATCCCCATTATCGCAGATGAATACGTAGAAATGGACTTTGGTACAGGTTGCGTTAAGATGACACCGTCCCACGACCCCAACGACTTCGAAGTTGGTCTCCGCCACAGACTCGAACAGATCAGAGTCATGAACGACGACGCAACAATCAACGAACTCGGAGGAAAATATTGTGGTATGGATCGTTACGAAGCAAGAAAAGCTATCGTAGCAGACCTCGATGCAATGGGTCTTTTAGACGGCATCGAAGACATCAACCACAACGTAGGCAAATGCTACCGTTGCTCAACAGATATCGAACCTATCACATCACTTCAGTGGTTCGTTAAGATGGATGTTCTCGCAGAACCGGCTATCAACGTAGTAAAGGATTCAACAACAGCTTTCGTTCCCGACCGTTTCAAGAAGATCTACTTCAACTGGATGGAAAATATCAAAGACTGGTGTATCTCACGTCAGCTCTGGTGGGGACATCAGATCCCGGCTTATTACTGCGACGACTGCGGTGAAATGATCGTAGCCAAAGATATGCCTGAAACATGCCCGAAATGCGGCGGCAAGATGCATCAGGACGAAGACGTTCTCGATACATGGTTCTCTTCAGCTCTCTGGCCGTTCTCAACTCTCGGCTGGCCGGAAAAGACACCTGACCTCGAAAAATTCTACCCCAACGACGTTCTCGTAACAGGATTTGATATTATCTTCTTCTGGGTAGCAAGAATGATCTTCTCAGGTATCGAATATATGGGCGAAACACCGTTCCACCACGTATATATGCACGGTCTTGTACGTGACCACCTCGGAAGAAAGATGAGTAAATCACTCGGCAACGGCATCGATCCTCTTGAAGTTATCGACGAATACGGCGCAGACGCACTCCGCTATGCTCTTATCACAGGTAACTCAGCAGGTAACGACACACGTTTCAGAGATGAAAAGGTACAGGCAAGCCGTAACTTCGCAAACAAAATCAACAACGCCGCAAGATTCCTTATGATGAACCTTGAAGACTTTGATCCGAAGAAAGAACTTGACCCGTCAACACTCACAAACATTGACAAATGGATCATTTCAAGAACAAACGAAGTTGCAGGACAGATCACAGCTAACCTTGATAAGTATGAACTCGGTATCGCACTTGAAAAGGCATATAACTTCATCTGGACAGAATTCTGCGACTGGTATATCGAATTCGTTAAAACACGTCTTAACGGCGATGATCCTGTTGCAAGATTTGCAGCACAGCACACTCTCTTCAATACATTCAACGATATCCTTAAGATGCTCCACCCGTTCATGCCGTTCATTACGGAAGAGATCTACTCATCAATGAACGAAGGCGAAGATCCGCTTATCATCGCAAGATGGCCGTTCTATGACGAAAGCAAGAACTTCCCGAAAGAACAGAACGAAGTATCTGAAATTATCGAAGGAATCCGTGCGATCCGTAACGTTCGTGCTACAATGAACATCCCGCCGTCAAAGAAAGCTACGCTCTACATCTCTCCGAAAGAAGGATGCAGCGATATCTATGAAGGCAACGAAGAGATTTTTATGAAACTCGCAAGCGCAGAAGAAGTTATCATCGGCGAAAATGATATTGAAAACGCACTCTCTGTAGTAACAAATACAGCTTCTTACAAGATGCCTCTCGATGAACTCATTGACAAACAGAAGGAACTTGACCGCCTTGAAAACGAAAGAAAGAAAACACAGGACGAAATTGACCGCCTGAACAAAAAACTTTCAAACGAAAACTTCGTAGCAAAGGCTAAACCGGAAGTTGTTGCGGGAGAAAGAGAAAAACTTGCAAAATACGAAGCTCTCATGGCCGATATTATTGCAAATATCGAAAAGATGAAATAACCCAATTTCAAAGACAGCCTTTTCGGGCTGTCTTTTTGCTTATAATTTGTATTAAAAAAGCACTTTCCTTCCGAAAAGTGCTTTTTATTTAACCTCTTCTTCCTTTCTGAATGAGGTATACCATATTTCTCACAAACGATCCCGGAGCCAGCTTTGCTGTGGTGACGAGAGCCTTGTTCGTTACTCCCGGAACTGCAACTGCTTTTCCCGCAAGCATCTTTGCGTATCCGTATTCAGCAACGGTCCGCGCATCCATGACATACATTCCTTCGAAAAGACCTGATGACTTGGCATTAGCGTTCTCTTCGAAATTTGTATCTGTGGGACCGGGACAAAGGGCTGTGACCGTAACGCCCAAAGGACGCATTTCAACGGCGAGAGCTTCGGACAATGCGAGGACATAATTTTTCGTAGCATAGTAATTCGCCATCATCGGACCCGGCATAAATCCTGCGATGGAAGATATGTTCATGATCCTTCCGAAACCTCTGTCTGCCATATCGCCACCGTAAAGATGACAAAGATGGGCGAGGGAAGTGACGTTGAGATTGATCATGTCTTCCTGTCTGTTCCAGTCGGAATCGATGAAGTGTCCGTAATCACCGAAACCTGCGTTGTTGATGAGAACATCTACTGTGATGTCGTTGTGTTTTGTGAATTCGTATACGTATTTTGCCGCATCCTTCCTTGTCAGGTCTGCCGCAAGAACGTATGTATCCACTCCGTAATATTTTTCAATAGCCGCAGCAAGATCGTCGAGCTTGTCTTTGCTTCTCGCAACCAGAATGACATTGTAGCCTTCTCCGGCGAGAATGTCAGCAAATTCTCTTCCGAGTCCGCTTGATGCGCCTGTAATAAGTGCTGTTTTGTACATAATATCCTCCTTGCAGATATTTTAGCAGAAAAAGTACATTTTGAAAAGCTTCCCGTGAATATAATTACAAATTAAAATGAATAAATGCTTCCGCATTTATGTATCCCGCCCCCGCCCACCCGCCCCCGCGCCGCAAGCGATGCTGGCATCGCTTGCCCGTGGCGAAGCCACGGGCTGCGGGTCGCTTCGCGACCCGCGCGGCGCGGCCGCCGCCGCGCGAAAGC
>JAFXKY010000018.1 GCA_017531485.1 Eubacteriaceae bacterium
GGCTCCGCCACGGGCGGCGTGCCGCAAGGCGGCCCGCGCGGCGCGGCCGCCGCCGGAAAATCCGCGGATGCGGATTTTGCCGAAGGCAGAGCCTTCGGCGGCTCAGCGCGAAGCGCTGAGCACGGCGGCGGGGGCGGCGGGCGGGAATATAAAAAAAAGCTTTGTGCCACGGCACAAAGCAACATCATTAAAAAAGAACGGGCAAATGCCCGTTCCATAATTATTAATTATTCACCCTTACTCATCCTGAGATATTTTTCATATCTTTCCTTAGCGTCATTTTCCGTCTTCGCGAAGAGTTCTTCTGCGATTTCGGGGACTGTGATGGAAAGTGATGTGTAACGTGATTCTGTGTTGATGAAATCCCTGAATGACATTGTCGGTTCGCCGCTGTCCAAGATGAACGGATTCTTGCCTTCGTCAGCAAGTGCCGGATTGTAGCGGTAAAGATGCCAGTATCCTGACTGAACCGCTTTCTTCATCTGATCCATCGGTTTCGCAAGACCGCCCTTGATGCCGTGGTTGATGCAGGGAGCGTATGCGATGATGAGTGACGGTCCGTCATAGCTTTCAGCTTCCCTGAGAGCCTTGATGAGCTGATTGCGGTCAGCACCCATTGCTACCTGTGCTACATATACATATCCATAAGCCGCAGCCATCATTCCCAGGTCTTTCTTCTTGACCTTCTTGCCCTGTGCGGCGAATTTCGCAACTGCCGCTGTCGGTGTGGATTTGGATGACTGTCCGCCTGTGTTGGAGTATACTTCCGTGTCGAATACCATTACGTTTACATTTTCGCCGCTTGCGAGAACGTGGTCGAGTCCGCCGTATCCGATGTCATATGCCCAGCCGTCGCCGCCGAAGATCCACATTGATTTCTTCGTGAGGTGTTCTTTGTTTTCAAGAACGTATTTTGATTCTTCACATCCGCAGTTTACCTTTTCGAGAACTTCAACGAGCTTTTCTGATGCAGTGATGCTTGATTCAGCATCGTTCATGTTGTCGATCCAGTTCTGAGCTGCTGTTTTTACGTCATCGTTTGTAGTCTTTCCGATGATGGCTGTGAGTTTTTCCTTGATTGTATTTCTCTGCTTCTTGACTGCAAGATGCATACCGTAACCGTATTCTGCGTTGTCTTCGAAGAGTGAGTTAGCCCATGCGGGACCCTGACCCTTGTCGTTGCATGTATACGGTGAAGACGGTGAGCTTGCGCCCCAGATTGAAGAACATCCCGTTGCGTTTGCGATATACATTCTTTCGCCGAAGAGCTGAGTGATGAGTTTTGCGTAAGGTGTTTCTCCGCATCCTTCACAAGCGCCTGAGAACTCTAAAAGCGGCTTTCTGATCTGGCTTCCTTTTACGCTGAAACGGTTGTCAAGCTGTTTTTCCTTTACTGTCATCGCATAATCCCAGTTCGCAACTTCTTTTTCGAGAGCTTCGTCTACGGTGATCATGCTGAGTGCCTGCACTTTTTCCGGACAACTGTTTACACAGCTCTGGCATCCCGTACAGTCCTTCGGAGAAACCTGAATACGGTACTTGTATCCTTCATATGCCTTGCCTTTTGCGTCAACATTGATGAATCCTTCCGGAGCATTTGCCGCTTCTTCGCTGTCAAGGACGATGGGTCTGATAGCTGCATGCGGACATACGAGTGAACATGTTCCGCACTGGATGCATTTTTCGCTGTCCCATACGGGAACCATAAGAGCGATGGTTCTCTTTTCATATTTTGATGTACCTGCGGGGAGCTTGCCTGTTTCCAGTCCTGTGAATGCAGAAACGGGGAGCTTGTTGCCCTGCTGGGCAACGACAGGTCTGAGGATATTTTTGATGAAGTCCGGTTCATGGATTTCCTGAAGAGTCATCGGGTCTGCCGCATCCTTCCAGTCTTCCGGAACTTCGATTCTGACGAGGGAATTTACTCCGTTGTCGATTGCCGCATAGTTCATGTCAACGATATGCTGACCTTTTTTGCCGTAGCTTGTGACGACTGATTCCTTGAGGTGCTTTTCAGCTTCTTCGTAAGGAATAACATTCGCAAGTCTGAAGAATGCAGACTGCATGATCATGTTTGCCTTTCTTCCGAGACCGATGTTCCTTGCGATGTCGCTTGCGTTGATGATGTAGAAGTTTACGTCGTTTTCTGCGATATATTTCTTCATTTCAGCCGGAAGGTTTTCGTTTAATTCTTCCGCTGTCCATGTCGTGTTGAGAAGGAGTGTTCCGCCCTGTTTTACGTCTTCCCAGATCTTGTACTGTCTTACGTAGCTCTGCATTGAGCATGATACGAAATCCGCCTTGTCGATGAGGTATGTAGCCTTGATGGGGCTCTTGCCGAAGCGGAGGTGGCTCATCGTTACGCCGCCGGATTTTTTACTGTCATAATCAAAATATCCCTGAGCGTACATATCCGTATTGTCGCCGATGATCTTGATCGCAGATTTGTTTGCACCGACTGTACCGTCTGAACCGAGTCCCCAGAATTTGCAGCTTACAGTGTCTGACGGGATAGTTCTGATGGTTTCGTTTACGGGGAGCGAGAGATTCGTCACGTCGTCCGTGATGCCGATAGTGAAGTTATTCTTCGGACATTCGCTCTTTAAGTTGTCATAAACAGCCTTGATCTGTGAGGGAGTGGTGTCTTTTGAACCGAGACCATAACGGCCGCCGACGATCTTCGGTGCGTTGTCCTTGTCAAAGAACAGATTTCTTACGTCGAGATAAAGCGGTTCGCCTGTTGCGCCGGGTTCTTTCGTTCTGTCGAGGACGGCGATCTTTCTGACGGTCTTCGGGAGAACGTCGAAGAAATATTTTTCGCTGAACGGACGGTAAAGTCTTACTTTCACAAGACCGACTTTTTCGCCTTTTGCCATGAGATAATCAATTGTTTCTTCGATAGTTTCGCATACCGAGCCCATAGCGATGATGATGTATTCAGCATCTTCGCATCCGTAATAATCGAAGGGCTTGTAATTTCTGCCTGTGAGAGCAGAATATTTCTGCATATAGCTGTTTACAGTATCGGGAAGTGCGTCATAAAACTTGTTTGCAGCTTCCTTTGACTGGAAGAAGATGTCCGGGTTCTGTGCCGTGCCCTTTGTGTAAGGTCTTTCGGGACTGAGGGCATTTTTTCTGAATTCGTTGAGTGAATCGTAATTCACGAGTGTTTTCAGATCGTCATACTCAACGGTTTCGATCTTCTGAATTTCGTGAGATGTTCTGAAACCGTCAAAGAAGTGTAAAAACGGCATATTTGTGTCGATGGCACTCAGATGTGCAACAGCTGCCATATCCATAGCTTCCTGAACGCTGTTTGAAGCGAGAAGTCCGAAGCCTGTCTGACGTGTTGCCATAACATCGGAATGATCTCCGAAGATAGAGAGTGCGTGACCTGCGAGAGCTCTTGCGGAAACGTGGAAAACGCCCGGAAGCTTTTCGCCTGAGATCTTATACATATTCGGGATCATCAGAAGAAGTCCCTGAGATGCTGTGAATGTAGTCGTGAGGGCACCTGCTGAGAGGGATCCGTGAACAGCGCCTGCGGCGCCGCCTTCACTCTGCAGTTCCGCAACGTCGACTGTGGAACCGAAGATGTTTTTCTTTCCGTTAGCTGACCATTCATCAACGACTTCTGCCATTGTTGATGACGGTGTAATGGGATAAATGGCTGCAACTTCCGTAAATGCATATGCACTGTACGCTGCCGCGTTGTTGCCGTCCATCGTTTTCATTTTTTTAACCATGGTTGTAGCCTCCTTAGTTCGTCTGAGTAAAGAATTTCATGATCTATATCCGAAAAATATGTGTTCGTATAAAAAATCTCTGTTTATATAAATCACTTCACCCTCTCTTCAAGCCACGCGAGGATGTCTGAAATGACTTCGTCCTTTTCGGGCTCGTTGAGGATCTCGTGATAAAGTCCTTCGTACATTTTAAGGGATTTGTCAGAAGAAGAGATGTTGTTATAAAAATTGACGCTTGCCTGCGGATCGGAAAGCTTATCTTCACTTCCGTGAAGGATAATTACGGGATATGAAAATTTGCCCGCGTTGTCCCTTGAATTGTTTGCGCCGATAACGCAGAACTGATTGTAAAGGGAGAATGTGAGCTTTTTGAGGTTGAGAGGGTCTGTGTTGTAATATTCAACAACATCCTTGTCACGGGAAACAAATTCCCCGAGAGAGTTCCCGAGTTTTGCTTTCGGAGCGATCTTTGAGAGAACTTTGATTGCTCCCTGAAGCTTTGCCGCAGACGGAGGAACGTCTGTGCAGGCGCCGCTGAGAATAATGCCGTCAACAAGACCGTCCGTCTGTTCACCGACGGTGGATACGATGCATCCGCCCATGCTGTGCCCGAAGAGGAAGTGCTTCTTGTCGGGATTTTCGGCTTTTGCATAATTCACGAGATAAATCGCTTCGTCGACGAATCTCTGAAAATCATCCAGATATCCTCTCATTCCGCCGCTTTGTCCGTGACCGTATAAATCAAGACCGTAGACGGTATAACCGCTTTCATTTAATTTTCCGATGAAGTATGCGTATCTTCCGATATGCTCGCCGAGACCGTGAATAACGGTAATTACGGCTTTCGCACCTTCAACAGCATGCTTTTCGGCGTATATTGTTTCGCCGCCGATGTTAAGGCTGAGTACTTCTTTCATGGATGCACCTTTTATTTATTCTGATTTTATATCTCCCCCCAAAACGCTGAGTGAAGCGCTTCGACGTAAAGGAGTGAAAAGTTATCAGCTTTGCCGATAACTTGTTTTTATATGTCATACAGGTGTGTTTTCATATCATGCGCAGGATAAATTCGTGTAGGCAAGGCGTCCGGATATTTTACGGAGTGCGCGTACTTGTAGCTGCGCAGTAAACCGATTAGCCCCATGCGCAGGATAAATTCGTGACGCCAAGGCGGATTTTGATTTTGACGACCGCCGCGTACTCCATGTTACGCAAGGGCGGCGAAATTGAAATCCAACACAGCATACGCAGATTTAGCCAAGCATGAAGCTGTAAGCAGGCTCATAAGCCGGGTTCTGTTCTAATGACCATCTATCTTGACATACCGTCACCGGCAGCCTAAAGCGACTTACCATGGGCGGGACGGGCCGCCCCTTTAATGCCCTTTCTTAGTCTTGCTCCGAATGGGGTTTACACGTCCGGACAGTTACCTGCCCGACTGTGAGCTCTTACCTCACCCTTTCACCCTTACCTTATAAAAGGCGGTTTCCTTTCTGTTGCACTTTCCTTAGAGTTGCCTCCACCGGACGTTATCCGGCATTCTGCCCTATGGAGCCCGGACTTTCCTCGCGGTCTCCCACGCGGTCAAACGGCTTGCTTACAGCTTTGCTATTTTAGGATTATATCACAAATTTCCCTGAGGGTAAATAATTTAATCAAAATTTACAAAAAACTTTCCACATCTTCGCTTTTGCTTTTTAATATACTGAGAGATGCATTAAATTCTTTCAATTTTGATGCCATTATACTGATAAAACTTTTTTCACTTTCAAAATGTGTCGGACAGACGGCGGCAAGACCGCTTTCTTCACACGTAAGGAAGTCATTCCATTTCAGATCCGCACATATATACATATCCGCGCCCATGCGCATTGAAGCTTTGAGATAATCGCTTCCGCTTCCTGTGCAGACAGCGATGGTCTTTACTTTCTTGTCCTTATAATTCCTTGATGCCCTGAGGGTGGTGCATTCAAATATCTTTTTCAGCTCCCATGTCAGTTCACTTGCCGGGCGTTTTTCAGGAAGCTCCCCGATGATTCCGAGACCGACGGGAGAAGTTGTGGAAGAAATACCGGAAGATGTAATGCTTGCATCGGAAGAGATCTTCGCGAGTTTTGAAGATATCTTTCCGAAAAGGCTCCTGAAAGTAACTCCGTCAACAACAGCCTTTGTGCCGCTTTCGAAGATATTGTATTCAACGTTCATTTCCCTTAACATATCCTCGGTTCTGGGAAGATCCGCAATATCCACACATGCGGTGAAGAAGCACTTCATATCGCTGAGGTCATCAAGAGGCCTTATGTTTTTAAGTCCGAGGGCGGAAGCGACATAATTATTCATTCCGGATTCACACACGTCGAAAGCTGTATGGGAAGAATAGACGGTGATGTCGTTTCTGATGAGTTTTTTTATGAGGTTGCTTTTGTAGTCGTCGCTTATTCTCTTCACTCCCGAAAAAAGCATCGGGTGGTGGGAGATGATGAGGTTGCAGTTGTTTTTTATAGCTTCGTCGACGACATCTTCAAGGCAGTCAAGACAGACGAGGATGCCTGTGATGTCCGAATCCGGATCCCCGACCTGAAGACCTGTGTTGTCCCACGGGTACTGATATTTTTCATTGGCAAATGTGTTGATGTATTCAATTATCTCTCTTATCTTCATAATATTTCAGAACTCCTTTTATTCTTTCGTTTTCTTTTCTGAGAGAAGATATCTCCTCTGTTTTGTCCGATGCGGAAGATATCTTTGAGATGATGTCTTCGTTGAGTTTCAGTCTGAACATAAGAAACTCCCTGTATGTTTCGTCTTTTCTTTCTGCGAGAAGAGACGGATATAAAAAGTCGTCTTTTACCGCGTCGGCATCGGATGAAGCGAGTATAATGCGGTAATAAAGGTGGCGGTCTTTGATTATTCTTTCGTCGATGACGCCGAAATTGTTATCATACAAAAACTCCCTGAGCATATCATACGCGCTCTGGGGCTGCAAGATTAAAAATTTAGCAGATCCTGCAACATTTACCTTTTCGGAAAGGAGATTTGTCATGAGTTCCCCGCCCATTCCGCACATGGTTATCACATCCGCTTCGTTTTCCTCAAGGACACTGAGTCCGCTTCCGAGGCGGAAGTCGCACTTATCATGGATCCCCGCCGTGCGGCAGGTATTTTCTCCGTTTTCGAGAGGGCCGCGGTTCACGTCGCAGACGATGGCTCTTTTTATTTTATTTTCCAGAAGGAGATAAGCCGGAAGGTACGCGTGGTCGCTTCCGATATCCGCAAGGGTGGCACAGTCACTGACGAGTTCCGCCACAGCCATAAGTCGTTTGTCAAGTTTCATAGTTTTTCCTTTAAAATTTGATTTGTGTTATTTTAACATATCCCCTCATTCGTCCGCAATATAAAACGAGAATGTTGGCGTGTAAAGACGCTTAAAAAAAATTTGTTATTTTTTTAAATTACCTATTGACAAAAAACAAAAGCGTGCTATAATAACACTTGTTCGAGGCATTCCTCAGTAGCTCAATCGGTGGAGCAATCGGCTGTTAACCGAGAGGTCGTAGGTTCAAGTCCTACCTGGGGAGCCATTTTTTATTTTTTGGAAAATGCAAATCTCCGGAGCGAGCCCGGACGAACGAAGTGAGTGAAGCGGTGAGCGGATGCGGGCGGGCAGCGGCGGCGCGAAGCGGGGAGCGGAGGCGAACGGAGTGAGCCCACATGACTTTTACAAAACTCCGGGGACTGAGCCTGCGCACAGACCGGAACGGACGGACTGTCATGAAGGCATTTGCCGCGCATGACAGAGGAATCTGCTTTCGGATCTCCTCACGAATTTTCTAAAAATTTCAAAATCATATTGACAAACCCATCCACGATGATTATAATACGTGACATAAAAACCGTTGAAAAAGAGTAGTAACCGATAATTGAAATTCAAGAGAGTCCCGTAAGGTGCGATGGGATAAGGGAGATTACGGCGAATGGACTTTTGAGGGCTTAGCGAAAGGAAACGAGTAGCGAGGACGGGGACCTTACCCGTTATCAGCAAGGCGCGTATGGATGTACGTGGAGCGAGTGGGTGCTTTTGCACCAATTTGGGTGGTATCGCAGAATACGTCTTTTGTCCCATGTTTTTGGGGTAAAAGGCTTTTTTTATACCTTTTGTGCCGTGGCGAAGCATATAAGGACATCTGCCACACAAAAATTAAGAATTAATTTTTCGGAGGAAAAACATGAAAAACAACACAATCAAAAAAATTCTTGCAATCATTCTCGCCGTATCAATGATCATTTCATTTGCTTCATGCAGTGAAAAGGACGACGATACGATCAACATCGCCATCGTAAAACAAATGGATCATCCTTCCCTTGATGAAATAGCAAATTCTGTTGCATCCCGTCTTGACAAGATATCTGAAGAAACGGGAAAAGCCATTGAATATGAAATCTATTCGGGTCAGGGAGATCAGAGTATATTAAAACAGATCGGCGACACAGCCATTGCCGACAACGTTGATGCCATCATCCCCGTCGCAACCACGGCGGCGCAGATCATGACAGTATGTGCGGAAGAAACCAAAACCCCCGTCATCTTCGCGGCAGTATCCGATCCTGCGGGGGCAGACCTTACGGGAATAGATTACGTCACGGGAACGAGTGATGCCCTCAACACAGAATTCATTATGGACATGATGTTCGCGCAGAATCCGGACATCAAGAGCGTCGGTCTTTTATATTCACTTTCAGAACCCAACTCTGAAATGCCCATCAAAGACGCCAAAGCATATCTCACTAAAAAAGGCATCAGCTTCACGGAAGCCACAGCAAACACCAATGATGAGGTCATCGCCGCAGCAAGCGTCCTCGCTTCCAACGATTCAGACGTCATCTTCACTCCCACAGACAACATCATCATGAGCGCAGAGCTTGCAATAATGGACATTCTCATTGAAAATGATATCCCCCACTACACAGGCGCGGATTCATTCGTAAGAAGCGGTGCATTCACTACCTGCGGAGTGAATTACACAGACCTCGGCACAGACACAGCGGATCTCGCTTACAAAGCTGTCACGGAAGGTTTCGGAAACCTCGAAGATTATTATAAAGTAGACGGCGGCATCATCACCGTAAATACTGAAACTGCCGCAGCCCTCGGAATTGATTATTCCGTATTCGAAAGCATGGGAACCATCGTTGAAGTAACGACGACAGAAGAATAATCAGAAATTTATAACGTGCCTGCGGAAATCCGCAGGCATATCAAAGGAGTAAGAAATGTTATTCATATCACAGACAGCACTTGAGCTGGGATTTGTATATTCACTTGTATCAATGGCGCTTTATCTGAGCTACCGCGTCCTTGACATTGCTGATCTGACAACAGACGGCAGTTTTGTCCTCGGAATGGCGGTGTCCGTATCGTTTGCGGCAAAGGGTCATCCACTCCCCGGGCTTTTCGCGGCAATGCTCGCAGGAAGTCTTGCGGGAAGCGTAACGGCTGTACTGCAGACAAAGCTCGGAGTACCGTCGATCCTTGCGGGGATCATCACGAACACGGGTCTGTATACCGTAAATCTCTTTGCCATGGGATGGTCTTCAAACATAAACCTCTTAAAGCAGGAAACCATCTTCACCATCTTCCGCGAAACGGGAATCGGCGGAAAGTGGTATGAATTTATTCTTATTTCATTCATTGTCATCATCGCAGGCACGATCCTCACATGGTTTTTATCCACAAGGCTCGGACTTTCCGTCAGGGCGACAGGTGACAACCGTGAAATGGTAAGTGCGTCATCAATAAACCCGTCCGTTACCATAACCATCGGCCTTTGCATCGCAAACGCCCTTACAGCGCTTTCGGGCGCAGTCGTCGGTCAGCTTCAGAAAAGCGCAGACATCAACGGCGGCACGGGCATCGTGGTAATAGGGCTTGCGTGCCTCATTATCGGGGAAACTGTACTGGGAAGAAAAGGTGTCGGAAGAAGCGTGATCTCCGTAGTGATCGGAAGCATCATTTACAGA
The DNA here is from genome assembly GCA_017531485.1 of Eubacteriaceae bacterium. GTDB lineage: Bacteria > Bacillota > Clostridia > Eubacteriales > Anaerofustaceae > SVCP01. The sequence continues at coordinate 9,765 of JAFXKY010000018.1, forward strand.
TTCATATACGCCATCGTCCTCAAAACGGCGATCCTTCCCATTGAGTGCCTCAAACTCGTCACATCTGTCGTCGTCGCATCGGCAATAGCCTCCCCGACCATCAAAAACAACATTCATCTGGTAAAGATGAAAAAAGAAGCTGTGAAAAGGAGCAGGATATAATGTTAAAGATAGAAAATGTATCAAAGACATTCAACCCCAGGACCATAAATGAAAAGACGGCTCTGACAGACCTGTCCCTCGAATTGAAAGAAGGGGATTTCGTCACCATCGTCGGTTCAAACGGCGCGGGAAAATCCACCCTTTTCAACGCCATCGCAGGTTCATTCATCCCCGACAGCGGTTCAATAGTCCTCGGCGGCAAAGACATCACATTCCTTCCGCCCCACAAGAGAAGTCACGAGATCGGAAGGCTCTTTCAGGACCCGCTGAAAGGAACGGCGCCGAACATGACCATCGAAGAAAATCTCGCCCTTGCATATCTCAGGGCAGGAAAAGGATTCAAGCCGTTTTCCCGCATATCAAAATCCGACAGGGAGTTTTTCGCGCATCATCTTGCACTCCTCGGAATGGGGCTTGAAGACAGGATGGATCAGCCGGTAGGGCTTCTCAGCGGAGGACAGAGGCAGGCACTGACCCTTTTAATGGCGACGATAGTTCCGCCGAAGATCCTTCTTCTTGATGAGCACACGGCGGCGCTTGACCCGAAGACTGCGGAGAAAGTCATTGAGCTGACAGAGAGGATAGTCGTTGACAACAACATAACCTGCCTGATGATAACCCACAACATGAATCAGGCGCTTGAGCTCGGAAACCGCACGCTGATGATGAACGACGGAAAGATCGTATATGATGTGCGTGATGAGGAGAGAGAATCCCTTACGGTGAATGATCTTCTCATCAGGTTCCGCGAAGGTGCGGGAGTTGCCCTTTCAAACGACAGGGTCCTTTTGTCATAATACCGGGCTTACAGATCAGGCTATGCATAAAACATAAGTCAAAAATACAAAAGAGCTGTGCAGAAATTTCTGCACAGCTCTTAATTTGTCTTATGTCTTATAATGTAACATACGCGGAGAGCATGAAACACTTTATATCATCTGTTCTGTAAATCGGGATTTATCTGACCGATTCTGCTTTGATATCATGGTCCGTATCGTCAGAATTCAGCAGCATGATCTCCAATAGCATCAATACTGTTTCGTTACCTGACTCCTTTTTGCTTTTATCATAATTCGTCCATCGTATAGTAATGGATTCACCATATTCATGCACACCAGATCCGCCACGCAACAAATCGTTAAACGCGTTCAGATTATGCCCTGTTTTCCATTGCAGGTCTTTCGTCAGCATTACAACATAATCTGATCAACAAACAAAGGAAATATTAAACGGGTGAGTTCGCATATTGCCTTGCTGTTTTTCGGAGCACGTCATATATACAGTGCTTTTTATTTTGCCATGCTCATATTCCCGATCCCCCTGCGGATAACTCCGCTTTCCCCCTTACTTGTAAGGGGGACGTCATCGGCTGAGGGACATCGGATGTGGGATGGAAGGTGGGGGGGGAAAAAAGATGTACGCAGGTCCTGCCGGTGACAGGGGGATTTGCGTGCAGGAGAATGTGTACAGATCCGTGTGTTCCCGAAGGCAGGCGGATCATCCCGTCACCACGGAATTTGTATATATTCCCCATCCCCCTTTATCCCCCTTATCCTAAGGGGGACAGACGTGGCTTCCTTAGAATAAGGGAGCTGTCACGGAGTGACTGAGGGATGGGCGTCCAAGCACCTTGCATCCGCCTTGTTCAGACAAAATGAGATTTTGTCGGGTTATTGGTTCGTGGGAGATCCCTGTCTCACCCAACGCTTCTTGCCTCACCGATCCCCCTGAGGCACCTTGTGCCTCTTTCCCCCTTATCCTAAGGGGGGACACATTCTCCCCCACTCCACGAGGCAGACAAATTATTGCATTTTTTTCAGGGATTTTCATGATCCCGGCTTGCGGAAAAAGCATGTACGTTGTATAATGTACTCGTTTAAAAATAAATAAACAAGAAAGGGAAAACAATGAAACTCAGAAAATCATTGGTAGCACTTCTTCTCGCTGTAATGCTCATGGTTGCACCGTTTACAGCATTCGCAGGAGAAGTAACAAAAACAGATGACATCGTTATCCTTTACACAAACGATGTTCACTGTGAAGCTGACGGATACGCTCAGATCGCTGCTCTCAAAAAACAGATGGCAGAAGAAAATGCTGCAGCATATCTCGTAGATTCAGGCGACTACATTCAGGGCGGCACACTCGGCACACTTACAAAAGGTGAAGCTCTCGTTGAAATCATGAACGCTGCAGGTTATGACTTCACAACACTCGGCAACCATGAATTCGACTACGGCATGGACCAGCTCATGTACCTCATGAACGATGTAGCAACATTCAAGGTGCTTTCCGCAAACTTCGACTCACTCGAAACAGGAAAAGCAGTATTTGACGATTATGAAATCGTTGAAGCTGCAGGCAAGAAGATTGCTTTCGTAGGCGTAACAACTCCGGAATCTTTCACAAAATCCACACCGACATACTTCCAGAACGACAAAGGTGAATACATCTACTCTTTCGCAAGCGAAAACCTCGCTGAAGATGTTCAGAAATCTGTAGATGCTGCTAAAGCTGAAGGCGCTGACTTCGTTATCATCCTCGGACATCTCGGTATCGAAGGAACAACAGACGGCTGGAAATCATCAGACCTCATCCCGCAGCTCAAAAATGTAGATGCAGTTCTGGATGCTCACGCTCATCAGATAATCAAAGGCGACACATACAAAGATGCTGACGGCAAAGAAGTTGTCCTCACATCAACAGGTACAAAGATCGCTAACGTTGGTAAACTCACAATCAAAGCTGACGGCACTATCACAACAGAACTCATCAAAGCTGAAGACCTTCCGGCAGCTGACAGTGCAGTAAAAGCTGTTATTGATGCTGAAAATGAAGCATTCGAAGCAATCCTCAATCAGGTTGTTGCAACAACAGAAGTTGTTCTCACAATCAAAGACGAAAACGGCAACCGTCTCGTTCGTAAAGACGACACAAACCTCGGTAACCTCTGCGCAGATGCTTACAGAAACCTCCTCGGTGCTGACGTAGCATTCGTAAACGGCGGCGGCGTCCGTGCTGACATCGATGCAGGCGACATCACATACGCTGAAATCATCGCTGTTCACCCGTTCGGAAACGAAGCATGCCTCGTTGAAGCAACAGGTCTCGAAATCTGGCAGGCTCTCGAAATGGGTTACAGACTCTTACCGAGCGAAAACGGCGGATTCTTACAGGTATCAGGTCTTACATGTAAAGTAAACACAGCTATCCCGTCAGGCGTAGAAATCGACTCTACCGACTCTTCATTCGTAAAAGTAACTTATGAATACGGCAAGAACTCAAGAGTTCAGGATATCGAAATCGGCGGTAAAGCAATCGACCTCGACAAGACATACCTCCTCGCTTCTCACAACTACATGCTCAAATCAGGCGGCGACGGATTCTCTATGTTCCCGGACAACAAACTCCTCAAAGACGGCGTTCTCATCGACAACAGAGTTCTCATCGACTACATCGTTGGAAGCCTTGAAGGTAAAGTAACAGCTGAAGCTTACGGCAAAGCTGAAAACAGAGTCAACATCGTAAACGAAGAAATCGTTGTGCCCGAAGTACCGGTTGAACCGGAAAAACCGGAACACGACAACCCGCCCACAGGCGACAACGCATTCGTTTTCGCAATGTTCGCAATCGCTGCGATCTCAACAGTTGTTGTTATCGACAGAAAAAGAAAAGCTGCTTAATATTAAATAAGCATTAAAGGGACAGGCTTCTGTCCCTTTTTTATTGTTGTGGATTTTTTCAATATAACGCTTTTCAAGGACAGGATATAGGTGTATAATAAAATTACGTTTAAAAACATCATAAGGAGAAAAACATGAAAGCAATAGTAGTTTACGGTTCAAAGAGAAACAACTCCACATCAAAAGCGGCAATCGAACAGATCCTCAAGGGAGCAAAAGAAGCGGGTTATGATGAAGTAGTTGAATACGACATCAACAAGATCGACCTCAAAGGCTGCCGCAACTGCGGAGCCTGCAAAAAAACTGACGGTTTCTGCGTCATCAACGACGATCTGAAAGATTATTTCGACGAGCTCACATCAGCAGATGCCATCATCATCTCTTCCCCGAACTATATGTCAAACGTAATCGGTCCCATGATCACATTCATGAACAGACATTACTGCCTCAGGGATGCTGAAAGAAACATCAAGCTTCAGAAGAAAGTAAAACTCATCAGCGTATATTCTCAGGGCGCTCCGGCTGAAATGCCCAATTACGAAGCAAATTACGACTGGTTCACAAACTGCTTCATCGGCATGGGAATGGAAAACGCAGGAAAGATCGTAATGCGCGGACAGATGCCCGAAGAAGGTGCTGAGATCTTTGTCAAAGCTTACGAACTCGGCAAAAACCTTTAATACATAATAAAAAACAATCAGCCCGTCAGAAGTTTCTTACGGGCTTTTTTATCACACAAGCAAAAAAACGGCATCATATGATGTCGTTTTGTGTTTATATAAAGATATTATTTGTTGTAGAAGTTTCTGCCGTATGTATAAGCTTCGTCCTGTACCCAGCCGTTAACTCTCATACCAGCTTCGTCGCCGAACTGTGTGAGAGCGCCGCCGCAGAATGCGTACTGTCCGCCGATAGCGTATTTGTCGAGTGAATCTCTTACTGACTGACGAACTTCATCTTCAGGTACTTCGCCCCACGGTCTGCCCGGGTTGTAATCCCAGCCGCCGCATACAGCGATCTTGCCTTTATATTTCTGCTGGATGCCGAGAAGGTCGTTTGATGTCTGTGCCGGGTCCCAGAAACGAACGCCGAAGTCGATCATATCATCAATGAAGTCTTCGCATCTTCCGCAGTTGTGGAACTGTACGGGGATTCCTCTTTCCATAGCGAGTTTTGTCATCTTAGCGTAAGCGGGTTTTAAGATGTCACGGTACATTTCTACTGAAAGGAACGGGTTAGACTGTGTAGCAGTATCGTCGAGGATGTAGAGGATGTCCGGCTTGTAGTATTCAATACCGTTTTCGATTACCGGTAAAACGAAGTCTACCATGTAGTGGATAAGTTCTTTAACAGCGTCCGGTTCTTCGAAGAATGCGCAAAGACCTTCGTTGAAGCCCATGAATGCCATAACCTGTTCGAAAGGCATAAGACCTGCGTTCATCATGACTGCAGACTGTGTTCTGTCGATGTTAGCTTTTTCATAATCTCTCTGAGCCATGAGTTCCCAGTCGATTCCTTCGGGCATAGCCGGAGCTTTGACAACTTCAGACCATCTTGTTATGTCATCAAGGATGAATGCGCCCGGTTTCGGGATTGAAGCGAAGCCTGTTTCAGCGTTTGCAACGTACGGAACGCCCCACATGTCGTTTCCTTCCGGTTTGCCGAAATAGTCCATCGGGAAGATCATCGGACCGCATGATTTTGTAGCTGTTTCGCCGTGCGGGCCTTCACCGAACATAGTGTAAAGGGGTACATAATCCGGCTGGATGCCATAACCGATACCGAGATAATTTTCTTTAGGTGTTCTCTGTGCCATAATTTATTCTCCTTTATAATTATTAAGATATATAACCGCATAGCGGCATGTAAGGTTTATTTACGGTGTCATTTTATCAAAACGAAAAAAACGTGTCAATCTTCTGAAAAAAACATTTTTAATATCGTGATGACTTAACAAAAACGACCTTTACGGAAAGGTCGTTTTTATACGCTATGAACAATATGTGTATTTTTTTGTTCCACGACTGTCAACATGTAGTGTTTTATATGTCCAAAACGGGACAAATATGGGATTATCCCGATCTGTATGCAGGGAAAGGTGTCCGGAGCGCGTCCCCCTTATTTATAAGGGGGATAAAGGGGGATCGGGGATATGAATGAAGTCCGTGGTGACGGGATGATCCGCCTGCCTTCGGGAACACACGGATCTGTACACATTCTCCTGCCCGCAAATCCCCCTGTCACCGGCAGGACCTGCGTACATCTTTTTCTCTCAACGTTCTTTCCCACATCCGACATTCCTCAGCCGATGACGTCCCCCTTACAAGTAAGGGGGAAAGCGGAGTTATCCGCAGGGGGATCGGGAAGATAGGGACATCACCTGTCCATACCCGCAATGTGCGCATCACTTCATTTCAAGCTCGTATTCCTTCACCATTCCGTGAGCGCCGAAGATCTTCCATTTTCCTGCTCCGAGGCGCTGCATGACGGCATTTCTCTGCTTTGCGCAAAGGATCGGGTCGGTGTCTACGGATGTCATGAGGATCGGCGCGTAGCTGTTGTATTTTTTCTGCTCGGAAGTCATGCCGTGGGTGTTGACATATACATCTCCCGTGAATGAAATGCGGTGAAGATAATCGATCAGTATGATCTCGCCTTTGAGATGTCCGCCTTTTGCTTCGTATACTTCAAATTCAAGCTCTCCGAAGCTGAAAAAGCCGACCTGACGCATTGTTTCCGAAAGGTCTGTCGTGTCCCCCCACAGTGCCGTGACTCTCTCCGGATCGGTCTTATGGTAAGAAGTGAGAGTCTTGCAGATCTGAATGTACGGCTTATGAAGCGGGTTCTGTTCGCGGTAACCGTCGCCGCCTGAATATTCCAGCCCGAGACATTCCCTGCTCTTGGCACTTGAATATATCTCATCAAACAGATGTAAAAGCCCGCAGTGATCCACATCTGCGTGAGTTATGAGGATCTTTTTATTCATGCTGTCAAATTCCGGCAGTATCTCCCTGAATATTTTCAGCATCTCTTCTTCATAGCAGGCATATCCGCTGTCAATAAACAAACAATCCCCCATGCTCTTTATTATGGCAGTATTGCTGCCGCAGGGCGGCTCGATGAGGATTATTTCCGTGTTGTCCGTAATATAGTGGCGTGAGATCCTCGCTGAGAAGCTCTCTCCCCTGCATACGCTCAGAAGTTCCGCGAATTTTCCGATGGAATCAAACGTCCTGTAAGGAGAGTTGCCCTCTTCGTCAAGGGTCTGCATGGCGAGGTTGATGTTGACCATGAGTTTCTCCTTGTCTTCCTTTGAAAGATCCATGGACATGGCGAGGGATGAAGCGAAGGTGTTATAAAATATGGAGTTGTCGAAATATTTCTCCGAACGGTTATAATCAATAAGCCTTACTTCACAAAGCTGTCCTGCCTTTTCGAGAAACTCCGTGAATTTTTCTTCGTCAGACACAAACAGCCCCATTTTGAAGAGCTGAAACTCCGTGTTGTCGCCCTGGGAAGATATGTAGGATATGTTGAAATTATATTCTTCGATGAGTTCCAGAACCGCCGTCACGCTTCCGGGGATGTCGCGCAGGCGGAATTCGAGAAGTATCACATTGGCGTCAGTGCTGCTTTCTCTGATATATCCGATCTCCCGCAGCTTTTCCATAGCCTTATCAAGGCTTTCTTCGCTCCCCTCCGCGTCGATAAAGAGGGTGTGGGCATCGACGGATTTGTTGTAGCTGACTCTTGTTATGTTTACATTCAGCGACGCAAATACCTTGCTCGCTTTCAGAAATGCACCGATGCTGTCGGGCATGGTTGTCACAAATGTCTTTTTCATAAATTTCCTCCGGAGAGTTTGTGAAATAATTATATCACATATGGGGACATTATTCCACCAGACAATGAATTATTAAATTTTCATTAACTGTTTTGACTTATCACGGGCTATGTGTTATGATTATTTCATCAAGGAGGTACTTATGGGATTTGGTTTCGGTTGGGAAATAATGGATGCTTTTTCAGGAATAATGATGGTGATCTTCCCGTTTCTCTTTTTCGGGATCCTGTTTTTTAACATCGCAAGCATGGTAAGTCCGAAATTCCGCGGAAAGATGATGAGCAGAGACATCAGGGCAAAGAAATACATGATGGAAGAATCCCGTGACGACATGAAAGACATCGCCGATATGTCTGCAGATGCAGGAAAAGAAGCGATAACGACAGTCGTCAGAGCCGTAAAGGACGGGATCTCGGAAGATAAGATCTTCTGCAAATACTGCGGAGGCGAAATCGATTCCGACAGCATCTTCTGCAAGCATTGCGGAAAGGATCTGAGATAATATACTTGCACGGGCTTCATTTCAGGACGGGCATACACAACATCCTCTTTACATTCTGCGCGGCGGCAGTGTTTATAAATTTTGTCCTTCGCGTGCTTTGTCTGTTCATTCCTTCCCTTCGCAGCAAGACCGGCTTTCTGAGCCCATCCCGCAGGAGAAGGGATCATATGCGCTATGACGGATATTATACCCACAATGCATCTGCATACTGTCCCGATTGCGGAAGAGCAGTCGAAGCAGACAGCAATTATTGCCGCTTCTGCGGAAAAAAGCTCTGAATACTGATACATTTACGGATCTTTACCGTCTTAGTTTATAAGACGGTATTTTTTAAGGAGAGAACATGAAAAGAATTATCCTCACAATTTTAATTTTCGGCTTATTACTTCCCTCTTCCTGCTCCATGTCGGGAGGTGAAGACTCTCACGTCAACACTTCACCCGCATACGAAGTCTGTTACGTAAACTACTCCGGTTCCGCGGAAATATATCTCGGAAGTTTAAACAAAGACAAGATGTACGAAAGCAGGAATCTGCATCTTCCCGTATATAAATTTGACGACCTTTCCTCGCTGAGTAATTTCCGTAAGAATTTTGATGGCGATCTGTCTTTTGATATGGGGTATGATGACGTTCCTTCATTTGACGGACTTATGGAAAAATACGATGAAGAATATTTCTCTGAAAATTCCCTCATTGCGTGTTACGTTCAGTCCGGCAGCGGATCGTATCGTTATGGAGTGAAGGAAACATACAACGACGGGGAAAATTTCATTATTACGGTAACGTGCATAAATTCGCCTGAGGTCGGGACGTGTGACATGGCAGGGTGGTTAGTTGTTATGTCCGTACCGGAAGATGAAGTATCGTCATGTACAGTATTTGATGCGGTGATGGTGTACGGGTCGGAGCAGTAAAACCGGATTTCAGCATAACAGGATGGTATAAGTACTCTTACGCCCCACAGGCTGAAAAACATATTCAAAATTGCTTGCAATTTTAAAAACAAAGGAGTATAATGACGGCGAATAAGTCTTGTATCTCCATACGGAGAATGAGAACGGAGGAATTATGAAAAACACAAAAACACTCTACATGGTCGAAATGGCTCTTCTCATTGCGATCATCATCCTTATGGCGTTTACGCCTATCGGCTACCTCAGAACACCCGGCGTTGAGATCACATTCATCATGATCCCGGTAGTTATCGGTTCCGTCTTACTCGGCGAGAAGGCAGGAATGATACTCGGCGGAGTATTCGGTATCACAAGCTTCATCCAGTGCTTTGGTATGAGCCCGTTCGGAGCGACGCTCCTTTCAATCAATCCTTTACTCACATTTCTGACTTGTATGGTTCCCAGACTCCTTATGGGTTATTTTTCGGGAACTGTTTATAAACTTTTTAAGAAAACCCAAAATCAGCTCGTTGCTTTCGGCGCTGCAGCGCTTACAGGTCCGCTTACAAACACTCTCTTCTTTGTCGGTATGGTCATCGTTCTCTTCGGAAACACGGATTATATCATGGGTATGCGCGGCGGAATGAACGTACTCGCATTCTTTGCGGCATTTGTCGGAATGAACGGCGTTATTGAAGCCATCGCGTGCTTTGCCGTTTCAACGGGTATTTTAACAGCTCTGAAAAAGTACATACATAGTTAATAATTTCAGGAGATAAAAATGCTCTTAGCAGTCAATGCAAGAAACAAGGTCATAGAATTCGGTATATTTGACAATAAAACAAATAAAGGCTTATTCTCTCTTTCAACCGAAAAGATGATGACCTCTGACGAGCTGTCAATGAAGATATGTTGGCAGCTCGAATTTTTAAAATTAAACATAAACGATTTCACGGATGCCATCATCTCAAGCGTTGAGCCGGAAGTGAACAGTGTCCTCAAAAGGACTTTTGAACGCTTCGGGCTTAAAGTCATGTTTATCGCTCCGGGGATAAAAACGGGAATAAAGCTCCGTTCCGATGATCCGAGAGAGATCGGTTCCGACCGCATCATTGATGCGGTTGCGGCACACGAACTTTACGGCACCCCCGCCATCGTCGTCAGCTTCGGAACGGCGACGAGATTTGATTACATCGCTCCGGACGGCACGTTCTCCCACGCAATAACCGCCCCGGGTCTTATGTCTTCCGCAAGATCCCTCTGGTCAGACGCGTCAAAACTGCCGAAGGTTGAACTGAAAAAGCCGAAGAGCATCCTTGCCAGCAACACGGTTTCGAGCATGCAGTCGGGAATAATGTACGGCTTTATCGGGCTTGCGAAACATATCGTGGAGGAGATGAAAAAGGAAATAAACCTTGATGACATCAAGGTCATCCTCAGCGGACAGGACGCCCACTATCTTGAAGGAGAGCTTGATTTTGTGGATTATTACGACGAAATGCTTTCCATGAAAGGACTTGTGCTGATATATGAAAAAAACAAGAGATAATATATTTACAAGGCGCCTTGAATCAAACAACACCGCCCTTGCGCCGCTTGCAGGTTTCAGCGATGCGTCGTTCAGGAGTATCGCAAGCGTGATGGGCGCAGGGCTCACCGTAACGGAGATGGTCAGCGCAAAAGGCCTTGAATACAATAACGTCGCAACCAAAGAACTGCTTTACCGCGACAAAGACGAATCCTTTACAGGTGTCCAGGTCTTCGGAAGCGATCCTGACGCGCTGAAAAAGGCGGCGGAATATCTTTCGGAGAGAGACTTTGAGTTCATTGACATCAACATGGGCTGCCCCGTCAGAAAGGTCGTTAAAAACGGCGACGGAAGTGCGCTCATGGGAGATCTTCATAAGCTTTACACCGTCGCAAAAACCGTGGTGGACAATTCGTCAAAACCTGTTTCCGCCAAGATACGCCTCGGGGTGGATGAAAATAATATCAACTGCGTGGATGCGGCGAAATATCTCGAGGATGCAGGTGTGGGACTTATAACGATCCACGGAAGAACGGCGAAGATGATGTATTCGGGAAATGCGGACTGGGAAAAGATCGCGGATGTGGTGGAAGCGGTTGAAATTCCCGTTATGGGAAACGGGGATATAACGACTGTGGAAGATTACATCACCATCACCAAAATGACTTCCTGCCGCGGCGTTGCCATCGGAAGAGGAGCGATAGGAAATCCGTTTATATTCAGGCAGATTGCGGAATATAACAAAAATTCTTCTTACAGCGACATCACCAAAGACGAAAAGCTTGACTGCATGATAATGCATCTCAGAAGAATGAACGAGTTCAAGCCGGAGAAGGTGTGCGTGAGTGAGTTCCGCAAGCACTTCGCTTATTACACAAAAGGGATGTACGGTGCGGCAAAGCTCCGCAATGACATAAACAGCGTGGTGACCCTTGACGGGCTTATTGAGATGATAAATTCGTTGAGATAAAATATGTATGATCGAAGAAAAGTGCGTCCGCACTTTTTTTATTTATACTCTTCCGCAATTTGCCGTTTTCACTCCCGCCCGAAGAGCATAAAAAAGCGGAGCCTCAGCTCCGCTTATATTCTGTTAAACGCTTTCATAAAATACTTTATACTCAGTTTTCCGACAACGCTCCTTCCGTGTGGGCAGGTGTAGGGATGCTCCGCCTTTGAAAGATCTTTCAGAAGCGCACGCACCTCCCTTTCGGAAATGTCGCTTTCGCCGCGGACTGCGTTGTGACAGGCGGCCCTGATAAGGCGCTCATTTCTCGCAAGAACGTCCCTCGGGGATACGGCCATCTCGTCCACGATCCTCTTGAACAGCTCGTTTATGTCATCCCCGGAAAATTCCGCAGGAATGCTTCGGAGCGCGATGTCATTTCCGCCGAAATCCTCGATCTCAAAACCGATGGACGAGAGAATGTCCACATTCTGGGTTATCATGATGTGATCTTTCGGCGTGAGGGATATGATCTTTGGGATCATAAGCGGCTGAACGGACACTTTCTGACTTCTGAACGCAGAAAGAAACCTTTCGTACAGAACCCTTTCGTGCGCCGCGTGAACGTCAACGGCATAAAGATACTGTCCGTCTTCAAGCATTGCATACTGCGAGAAGGCATTCCCCACAAATTTCATATTGGAAAGCTTTTCGAAGAATTCATGATTGATGACTTCCGCGGAAAGAATTCCTTCGTCTTTGTCCGTGAATTCCATGACTGAGGAAGGAACTTCTTCGTTTATGGGCAACTCATGATGTTCCTGAGATATACTGATATCCTCATTTTCTGCTTCTGCCACATACGTTTCTTCATACATTTCCGCCACAGGTTCCGAAATCCTGTATTCTTCCACAGGCGCAGCGCTTTTTTCTTCACTTACATTCGGTTCATTTTTGAAAATATATGGCTTTAACGCTTCAAAGACTTCCTTTTCGTACTTCGGCGCTTCATGCAGCTTCTCCCTTACCGCCGGAGCAGAATTATTCACAACAAAACTGTCCGACAAAGCCTTTCTGAGCCCGTCTTTTATGAGCATACATATAAGCGAAGAATTCAGAAGCTTCACTTCCGTCTTCGCAGGATGAATATTCACATCCGTCATTCTCGGCGGCAGGTTGACGTAAAGAATAAAGTTCGGCCTGCTCTTGGAATAAAGCTCCATATAAAGGCTGTCCACGACAGAGGAAATTTCCGTACTCTTCACAAGGCGCCCGTTTATGAATATCCGCCTGAGCCTTCCGCGTTCGTCCGTAAAGGATGCGGATGAGATATATCCGTAAACATAAAGCGGCACATCTTCAAATTCCACGGGAATGAGCCCCTCTGTGGATTCCTTGCCGTAAATACTTTTCGCACACCGCAGAATATCATCGCTTCCGTCGGTAAAGAACATCTCTTTGCCGTCACAAAGAAGCCTGAATGATATCTCCGGGTGAGAAAGCGCGATGGAACTTACGAGTTCCACAATGTCGGATGTCTCTTTTTTGTCGTTTTTTAAATATTTAAGTCTTGCGGGAGTGTTATAAAACAGATCCCATATCTCTATCGTTGTGCCGATGTTGCAGGAAGTCGTCCTCTTGTCCACGATCTCCCCGCCGACGATCTCACAGCGGTATCCGACGGAAGAATCTTCCGATCTCGTTGTGATAATTACATTCGACACAAACGCGATGCTTGCGAGGGCTTCTCCGCGGAAACCGAGAGTATTTATCGAGTCGATATCATCCGTGATCTTGCTCGTGGCGTTTCTCGTAAAAGCAAGAGGGATGTCCTCCTCGTCGATTCCGTGTCCGTCGTCGGATACGATAATGAATTTCTTTCCGCCGCCGCGCGTCTGGATGATGATATTCTCCGAACCTGCGTCAATGGAGTTTTCAAGAATCTCTTTGAGGGCGCTTGTGGGAGAAGTCACGACTTCTCCTGCGGCGATGCGGTCAATAGTGTCTTTTGATAATAACTTTATCCTTGCCATTTACTCTTCATTCAGCTCCTTCTGAAGCCTGTATACAAAATTCATAACTTCCACAGGCGACATTTCGTTTATGGGAAGCTTGCGTATCTCCTCTGCGACATTCGCTTCCTTATACGAAAACAGGTTGTATGTCACGTCCTTTTTCGGAGTTTTTGATCTCTTCACCTTTGACGGATCCGCCCTTTTGTGGTCTTTTTCGAGCTGATCGAGGATCTCCTGGGAACGGTCAAGCACCATTTCCGGAAGCCCTGCGAGCCTTGCGACTTCGATGCCGTAAGAACGGTCGGCACATCCTTCCTCGATGGTGTGTAAAAATATTACTCCGTCCACGGTCTGCTCTGTTTTGATATGATAATTCTTTATTCCCGAAGAAGTGTTTACTATATCCGTCAGCTCGTGATAATGCGTTGCGAAAAGGCACTTGCATCCGCATATATCCTTGTCTGAAAGATATTCCGCCACTGCCCACGCGATGCTCAGCCCGTCGAGAGTGCTTGTCCCGCGGCCGACTTCGTCCAGGATGACGAGGCTGTTGCGGCTTGCGTTCTTCAAGATATTGGAAACTTCCCCCATTTCGACCATGAATGTGGACTGTCCGCCTGCAAGGTCATCACTCGCGCCGACACGCGTAAAGATCCTGTCGACGATGCAAAGATCGCACTCCGTCGCAGGAACAAAACAACCGATCTGGTTCATCAGCACGATTATCGCCACCTGCCTTATGTATGTGGATTTTCCCGCCATGTTCGGTCCTGTGATAAGCGACATCCGGTCATCCTGAAGGTCGAGATATGTGTCGTTGGAGATAAAGCGGTCTGTTCCGATAAGTTCTTCAACGACAGGGTGACGGCCGCCGACGATGTTTATAATGCCGTCATTATTTATATTCGGGCGCACGTAACGGTTTTTATAGCTTACGTACGCAAATGAACAGAGTGCGTCGAGGATGCCGATCCTTGATGAAGTGTCTTTGATGCGCGCCATAGCTTCTTCGATCTTTGAAACGACGCTTTCATATATTTCCTTTTCAAGCCACATCACCCTTTCCTGAGCATTTGAGAGCTTGAATTCGATCTCCTTGAGTTCTTCCGTGACGTATCTTTCCGCATTCACAAGCGTCTGCTTGCGTATATAACGCTCGGGGACAAGATCGGCATTGCTTTTGGTCACTTCGAGGAAATATCCGTAAACCTTGTTGTATTTTACTTTCAGGTTCTTTATTCCCGTCTGTTCCCTCTCTCTCGCTTCCAGATCCGCGAGGATCTTTCCGATGTTGAACTTGATGTCCTTGAGTTCGTCAAGCTCTTCGTTGTAACCGTATTTTATCATCACCCCGTCGGCGATGGCGTTGGTGCAGTCTTCGCTTATGGTCCTCGCTATTATATCCCCGATGTCGCCCAGATCATCCGTGTTCGCGCAGATATCCGCCAGGATCCCGTCGTTTGCCTTAATGAGCAGATCCCTCATTTTCGGGATGTTGTTTATGGTTCCGAGAAAGCTCAGAAGCTCCCTTCCGCGGATGGTGTGGGAATTGATCTTCGGCAGAAGTCTTTCGATGTCGTTCATATCGCTAAGGACATACTGAATGTCTTCCGTCACGAAAATGTCTTCCATTAAAAATTCTACCGCGTCATGCCTTCTTTTTATCTCATCGCTGTTCAGAAGCGGTTCGCTGAGCCATTTTCTGACGGTTCTGGCTCCGATAGGCGTCCTCGTTTCGTCAAGAGTACCGAGAAGGCTGCCTTTTTTGTCGAGGGTGCGCATTGTTTCGAGAAGCTCTAAGTTTCTTATGGTCGCAATATCAAGCACCATCAACTCGTCGCTCAGCCTCAGGTCGATCTTGCTGATCTGGGAAAGGCTGTTTTTCTGGGTTTCCCTGAGATATGATAAAAGTGCGCCGGAAGATTTGATAGCGCTTTCGTGCTTCTCAAGCCCCGTGGCGTTGATGGAGAAGACACTGAGCTGCCTTGTGATCTCCGCCTTGCAGGTGTCGAGAATGAAATATTTCGCCTTCAGCGGCGCAACGCTGCGGTGAATGATCATCTCCGCTCTTTCCCTTATTTCCGTCGACTGATAAAACGTTCCGTTTACGATGACCTCGCTGGGCATAAGCGCGCCGATGAGACCGAAGAACTTTTCGTCTGCGTTGTCACCGTAAATTACCCTTGCGGACATCTCCCCTGTGGAAATGTCTGCGTATGAAATGCCGTATTCGAGCTTGTTGTAAAATACACTCATTATGTAATTGTTCTTCTGCTCGTCAAGGCTGTTCTGATCCGTTACTGTTCCGGAGGTCACCACCTTCACGATCTGTCTTTCCACAATGCCTTTTCCCGGAGGCGTCATCTGCTCACAGATCGCAACGCGGTATCCTTTTTCCACCAGCTTTGCAACGTACATATCCACAGCATGATGCGGAACTCCGCACATCGGCGCCCTTTCGGACAAACCGCAGTCCTTTCCCGTCAGGACCAGATCAAGCTCCTTACTGGTTGTTATCGCATCATCAAAAAACATCTCATAAAAGTCGCCGACCCTGAAAAACAACAGCGCGTCGGGCTCCTGCTGATGAATGTCGATATATTGTTGCATCATTGGTGAAAGTGCCATATTATTCCTCCTGTTTCAGCATCTCTCCCAAAAGGTGGAATGTGGTGGGTTTTGTGATCTTTACCATAACTACGTCACCGGGACGGGCATCTCCCGTGAAGTTGACGAGCTTTCCGCCTTTTGTCTTTCCTGCGAGGATATTCTCGTCTTTTGTCGAACTTCCGTCAACGAGAACCTCCACAGTCTTTCCTTCGTATTTTTCAATTGATTGTTCGAGCATCTTCGCGTGAAGAAGCTCCATAAGTTTTTCAAATCTCACCTTTACCACATCTTCCGGCACAGCGCCTTCCATAACGGCGGCTTTCGTTCCGTGACGCGGGGAATAGATAAACGTAAATGCGGAATCAAATCTTACCTTTCCGACAACGTCAAGGGTTTCCGCGAAATCCTCTTCCGTTTCTGTGGGAAAGCCCACGATGATGTCGGTGGTGATTGAAATATCGGGGATCTTCGCGCGGAGCTTTTCCACGGTTTCGAGGTATTTTTCCTTGTCGTATTTTCTGTTCATGAGCTTCAATACCCTGCTTGAACCTGCCTGCAGGGGAAGATGAACGCAGTTCATGACCTTGTCGTTTCTTGCGATCGCGTCAATTACGTCATCCGTCAGATCTTTTGGGTGGGAAGTCATGAATCTGATCCTTTCGATGCCTTCGACCTGAGAGACTTTGTCCAGAAGCTCTGCGAATGAGCAGGGTTCGGTGATCTCGCCGCGTTTTCCGTAGCTGTTGACGTTCTGCCCGAGCAGCATTATTTCCTTGCATCCGTTTTCCGCAAGCTCTCTTACTTCCTTCAAAATCATGCTTGCAGGGCGTGATTTTTCCCTTCCGCGTGTGTAAGGAACGATGCAGTACGTGCAGAAGTTGTCGCATCCGTTCATGATCGTGACATATGCCTTATAATCATATTCCCTCTTGATCGGGACATCTTCCGCGATCTTTCCGTCGGGAATGACTTCCACGATCCTCTTCGGGCGGTCTTTCTTCATCTTTTCGAGGAAGTTTCCGAAAAGGTGGATGTTGTGGGTTCCGAAGATGATGTCAACGAAGGGATAACGCTTTATTACGTCATTGACGTGTATCTCCTGCTGCATCATACATCCGCAGACAGCGATGATCATATCGGGATTTTTCGCCTTTACTGCCTTGTACTGACCGAGGTTGCCGTAAAAACGGTCATCCGCGTTTTCGCGCACACTGCAGGTGTTGATAATGAGAACATCCGCATCTTTGCTGTCGGGAGTGTATACATATCCTCTCTGTGAAAGGATCCCTGCGAGCTTCTCGGAATCGTTTTCATTCATCTGACAACCGAAGGTGATGATGTGATACTTACCATATATTATATTTGCCATATTTTCCTAAATACCTTCTTTTTTTTACAAATTTTTTTAAATTTTTTATACGCACTTGTGGCTGATATTACATTATACCATAAAATATCCCCTGTCAAAAGCTTTTTTTTACTGTTCATAATCCCCGATATTCATCTGCCAGCATTTCCCACAAAGGAACCGCAGAATACGGCGCACTGCCGCCTGAGGGAATAAGGACAGTCATGGCATAAGTTCTTTCCCCCGCAGGGAAATATCCCGTGAACCAGCTGTGGTGCGCTCCTCCTTCTCCGTTTTCCGCAGTGCCCGTCTTGCCTGCGGCTTGCGGGATATTTATAAACTCCGCACTGCCCGTAACGCAGGTCTGCCTGAAAAGCGTCTGAAGGGCTTTTACGGTCTTTTCTTTCAGCCCGAGGGTAAATACACCACTCTCACTTTTCCCGTCAAACATCTCATTTCCCGCAGGGTCGGTGATCTTTGAAATAATGTGCGGAGTTGTGATTTTCCCGCCTGACGCTATTGCGGAGGTTATCTTGTTTATGAGATAAACACTTGCCTGAATATTCCCCTGCCCGAGGGAAGCGTTGAAGATATCCATGTCGTTGTAAAGATACTCCGGAACGAAGCTGTAATAATCATCATACTCAAGAATGAATTCATGTCCGGGAAAGCCGTACTCACAAAATCCCCACTTCCTCGCAAGCAGAAGTGCCCTGCTTATTATCACATCCCCCTTCTTTTCGCATAAAAGACTGTTTACGTAATACGCCCACTCGTTGCAGGAAATGCCGAACGCCTCCGCCATACTCATCTTCCCGTGGACGGCTTTTCCGCTGCAGTGCCTTACTTCCTCACCGACCATAAACTCCCCGTGGCAGACAAATTCATCTTCAGGGGTAATAAGTCCTTCTTCGATCGCCGCAGCGGCGGAAATGATCTTCATGATGCTTCCCGGCGGATAAGACAGAACGTTCAGGTTAAGCTCGCTGCCGTAAGTCGCCATGACGATGATCTCGCCGCTTTCGCAGTCCGTGAGGGTCACGGCGACGGTGTCGTAACTTTTTTCTTCAGCATATTCCGAAATGATCTCTTCGAAGTTTCTCTGGGCGACATAATCAAGGGTGAGGGTTATGTCACAGCCTTCGTTTATGTGTTCGCCGATGACGGTGGCTCCCATGTCTTCAAGGAGCCTGCCGCCGGCATCTGCCATACAGTAAACCCCTATGGCACTTCCGCCGCGGAGCAGTTCGTCGTAAATGAGATTTATGCCGTTTATTCCATAAGATCCCCCTTCCGTAGTATCAAAAGGATCCGTCTCTGTCTTTCCCACCACCTGTGATGCGCAGGCGGGATAATTTTCCCTCGGCAAAGACACCGTCGGGAAAATTTCCGAGAAAGTGTGGTTGAAGGATATGCCCGTGCGGTCGGTGATGTTGCCGCGGGGGTAGATGGTTTCGACTTTTCTGTAATACTGTCCCGCAAGTTCCCCGAGAGCGTCCTTATCGTAAAATACCATGCATTTTACGGTTAAAAATGACAAAAATACAAATGATGTAAGTATGAGATATGTCGCAGATCTTATTCTTTTTTCCATAATGCCTCCCGTAGGGATTTTTGACGGGAGAAAGAAAAATATTCCCTGTGTCTGCAACAAAATATCTCTTTTGCATATATTGTAGGTAGTAAAAAAACAGGAGAAACATATGAAACAATTATCCCTCGGCAAGACAGGACCGTATGTTGAGCTTTTACAGAGCGTACTTAAAAAATACGGCTATTATGACGGCAACATCGACGGCATCTTCGGAAATATGACGAAACGCGCGGTGACGGAATTTCAGGAACAGGCAGGGCTTTATCCCGACGGCATCGTGGGAAAAAGGACGTGGGGCGTTCTCACGCCGCTCATAAACGGTTATTTTATTCATACCGTATCATCGGGAGATACTTTTTATGATCTCGCAAAGAGATACTCTGCCGACCTTCGGCTGATATTGTCCGCCAATCCCCAAAAGGATCCCGAAAACTTAAAGATCGGCGAAGAAGTGATAATCCCCATTCAGGGCGGGATCGTCCCGACAGATGTGAGCTATTCATATCCCATCATGAACATAAACATCAATTCCCTCTTTGTGCGTTTTCCGTTTCTCAGAAGGGAAAACGTGGGAAAGAGCGTTCTGAGAAACGACATCCCTGCGATCATCTTCGGGGAAGGGAAAAGGAAAGTGATGTATAACGCATCGCATCACGCCAACGAATGGATCACGAGCGTCGTCCTCATGAAATATCTCGAAGACATCTGCACAGCATACGTCCTCGGTGAAGATATTTTCGGCATCCCGGCAAGGGAGATATATGAAAACACGAGCATATATTTCATTCCGATGGTAAATCCCGACGGAGTGAATCTCGTTACGGGGGAACTCTCCGACATTTCCGGAGCTTATCAGTACGCAAGAAAAATAACTCCCGCCACACTCCCTTTCCCGTCTTCATGGGCGGCAAACATCAGGGGAGTGGACCTTAATTCCAATTATCCCGCAAAGTGGGAAGAAGCAAGAAAAACAAAATTCTCCCTCGGATACACCTCCCCCGGCCCTGTGGAATATGTCGGCACATCTCCTCTCAGCGAGCCCGAATCAAGAGCCATGGCGGAATACAGCAATAAAAACAATTTCGCCCTCACCCTTTCTTATCACACTCAGGGTGAAGTGATATTTTATATCTTCGACGATTTTGACCCGCCCATGGCGGATGAGTACGCCGAAGTCTTTTCTTCTGTCAGCGGATATATCCTGTCAGAACCTTCCCCGCTCAGCGCATATGCAGGTTACAAAGACTGGTTCATTCAATCCTTCAACCGCCCCGGATTTACTGTGGAATGCGGCATCGGGCAAAACCCCATACCAATAAGTCAGTTTGATGAGATATACCGCGACAATCTCGGAATCCTCACCCTTGCGGCGGCGGGAGAGTGATTAAAATATATTTTTCGCATATATATGTAAAAAACACAAAGAGGTAATTATGATACATATTATGCGAGAAAACGAAACCACAGATGATCTGGGAGAAATTTACGGAGTGAATAAAAATCTCATCACCATAAAAAACTCCCCTCATGCCATTTTTTCAGAGGGAAGCGCCGTATATATCCCTACGGAAGGTGAAGTATTTTTCACGGAGCGCGATATGACTTTACCGGAAGTTTCTTTAAAGACGGGAGTAAGCGAAGAAGTTCTCATAAAACACAACCCCCACATTCAAAATAAAGTGATAAAGAAAAACACGAGAATATCTTATCCACTCAACGGATCACTCAAAGATATTTTTTCGGGCATATACCGCCTTTCGGGAATAAATTCCGACTTCACGGAGATCGACAGAAAGAATACTGTCGCATCAAAGATATTTATCGTCTGCTATAAAAAAGACGCCAACGGCATAATTCTCCCTGCGGATTATCCCGCAATAAACGCCTGCAGGATAAACGGCATAATCCCTGCGTTTTATATTGATTCCCCCGAAGAATTTTCCGACGAAGACACCCTCTCGCAGATAAAGCAGGATCTTGTTTATAAGGATTATCGGGAAGTACTCATAAACGTCCGCTTCAGACGCGAAATTCCCCACGCGAAGATCCTGACGGAGTTTTTCAGAAGTATTGACCTTGCCGTTTCTTTAAAGGGTAACGAGAAGATACTTACGGAATTTGAGTATGAAAACTATAATACGCTTTACTTCGCCCCACGAAGGAACATCTTTGACTTTAACGGGTTCGCAGGAGCGATAGATGAGCTTATTGATCATATCCCCGTAAGGTATCTCGGATATGAATTCACCCACCACGCCGCAAGGGTGGACAAAACAGATATGAAGATAGATTACCCGTCGGCGGAGGAAATAAAAAACATCTTTGAACGTAATTCCTGCCGCATAAGTTATGACGAACTCTCAAAGCTCTGTTTTTATCGTTACGGAGAAGACAATTCCAAAAACGTCATTTATGAAGACCTCCGCGGAATATATTCAAAGGCGAAATATCTTCATGGGTGCGGCATAGACAGATTCCTGCTTTCGGAATTGTCGGAGGATGTCCGGTATGCGGCAGGGAAAGGATATACGGACGGAAAAGAAATGCCGTCCGACTTGCTCTGAGGGGGGGCGTGGAACATCCGCATCTGCCGCACTTTCCACATCTCCCCGATCCCCCTGATGAGGGCGTCAAAGCACCGTGCATCCGTCAAAATCTGCGGCAAGCTCCGATTCTGACTCCGCAGGTGCTCCTCCGCCCTGTTCCGCTGAAATGGGATTTCAGCGGGTTTGGTTGGTGGAACACCCGTTTTTCCCTGACATTGTGCGTATCGCATCCCCCTTTATCCCCCTTATCCTAAGGGGGATCGAAAGATCCGCAGACCACAAAAAAAGACCCGCCATTGCGGGTCTTATCTGTTTTAATTACTTATTTTTCTTCGTCAACGCTCAATTCCACCACTTCTGCATCTTCAAGCTGTTCATCGAGAAATTCATTGATCTTTTCGTCGCTGTCTTCGCCGTTTGCGATCTTTTCGAGCTTTGCGTTGACCATTTCGTTGTTTCTGAGCTGTTCCTGTTCGTCAAACTCTACTTCACCTTCGATTGCGAGGGTCTGTCCGATATATTTTCCGTTTTCGTCAAGACCTGCCTGCGCGCGGAGTTTTGCGAGCTTTTTCGGGGATTTCAGACGGAGAACGAGGATAATGAGAACAAGAAGGACAGTGCAGAGAACGCCGATGGTTATCCACATTATCTTCATAAGGTTGGACTGTTTGAGGCCGAGGTTGATACTTGTAAACATTTCCTGCATTTCGGGATGATCAGCGATCTTTCCCTGCTTGCAGATCATGTGTACGCTGTAAGAATAGCCTTTGTAAACCGTGAAGTACATCTTTCCTTCGCCGACTTTCACAAGACCGTCTTCTCTTTCTTTCTCTTCTTCGCCTTCAGCATTTTCACCTTCGGCATTTTCGCCTTCTGCGCCTTCGGCAGTATCTTCGGCATTCTGATCCTGTTTATCTTCTTCTTTCTTGTCTTCTTTGTTTTCTTCCTTCTTTTCGTCTTCTTTCTTTTCTTCGTCCTTACCTTCTTCGCCTTCTTCTTCGGCTACTTCGGAAGGATCTCCGAAATAATCATAAGACATTTCCCAGAAGTCAAATCCGTTTATATTCACGAGGGTCACGCCCGTCATCTCCGTAACGCCGCTGACGTTTGAAAGACGCTTTGTGAAATAATCGTCTTTCATGTATGTTGCGTCGTTGTATGTAGCGGAGAAGACTTCCCCGCCGACGGAATAATCATCGATTGTGAGTTCCGGATCTCTTTCGCTTTCGGAAAGATGCTCGTAATAATTTGTTGCAGAGAAAGTAACGGAAACGCCGTCTCCGAGAATGATACTCATGAGGTTTTCGTTTACCTTGCTCATCTTTGAATAAGCTTCTTCGGAAAGATTGATGGTGTAGCGACATTCGTAGTTATAGTATTCCCTTGCAAAGACCGGAGATATGACAGCGCATACCATGATCAATGCGAGAATGAGGGAGAATACTCTCTTCGTTGTTTTATTTTCAGTTCTGTATCTTTTCATTTTTTTCCACCGGTTTTCTGTTAATACGTCTATTTTATAATTAAATAAATCGTTTTTCAATACTTTGGAGAGAAAAATCCTTCCCCCGGCTATTTTTCCAGACGACTTGCGTCATATTTTTCGATCTTCAGGTCGATGAAGTCCTGAATTCGTTTGTTTGAAGCGTCTTCGAAGGCAAATTCCGGCATGGTAAGTTCAAGATCGCTTCCCTTGTCTTTTAAGATCTTGATTATGATCGATGCTGCAAACGCAGGGTTCTTGACAAAGACAGGACCGAGAGCGTTGGTGAAGATAAAGCCATTCTTTACGAGGCCTTCGTCTTCCTTGTGGCAGTTGCCATAGCCGTATGTTACTTTTCCGAGGCTCTGTTCGTCATGAATGAGAACGTCTGCCATCTGGATCTGTCCGCCGTATATTTTAAGTTCGTTTCCGTAAAGGTTCATCGTGAAGACTTCGTCGTTTGAATAAGTGATGTTTCTTTCGCGGATGCTGACGTCTACGATATCAAGCCCCGGATATACTTTTCCGTCAGATCTGAGGATATTTTTGGAAAAAAGGGCGATAGTCGTTCCGATGACGATGATCGTTTTGCCCTTATCAAGATAATCCACAAACATATCCCTTTTTTCTTTCAGGACGCTTGCCATATTTATCGCCGTCCTGAGTTCCCCCGGAGAGAAAAACAGGATGTCATATTCATCAATGGTAAAGTCGTCATAAAAGGAATTTATTCTCGAAAAGTCAAATTCCGCGCCGAGCATCTTCGTGACTTTCTCAAAAGCCATGATGTTTCCCAGATCCCCGTGCAGGTTAAGGCTGTCCGCAAAGCAGTAACATAATTTAAGCGTATTTTTTTCCATAAATTACTGACCTTTCTTAATGAAGCTCTTGAAGAACTTGATGTTGCGAAGGGGCGCCACGAGATAGATCTTGTCGTAATCGTATTTTACTATCTCATCAAGGACCGTCTTCGGGTCTTCGCTGTCGATGAAGTCAACTTCATCTTCCGTGAATCCGTCATAATAAAGCCTGTTGACCTGATCCATGGCGATATAATCCGAGAAGATGAGGATCTTGCCAAGACTGCCTCTGAGAGGAGTGAAGTCCGTTTCGTAAGCGTAATACGTGTTGGTGTAATGCGGGACGAACTTCGGACGTCTTTCGGGGATGATGCAAAGACCGATGACGATGAGCTTTTCGCCTTCGTCCTTTGCGATGGCATCGACGCACATTCTGACAGTTTCCGGGTTGCCGTTTTTGTTTCTGAGAATGTGGATGTCTTTTCCTTTGTAAGTGATGATCTCGTCACGTCCTTCGATGTTTACGAAATTCGAAAGTGCGGCGCTGATCTTTTCGTTTTCGATTCCGAGATAGTTGCATACACAGCTTACAGCCGCATAATTATAAAGCATTATCGGCGTATCATACGGCATGATGTGGGTGATGCCGCCGACTTCGAATGTCTTTTTGTCGAAATCCACGTTTTCCACCATGACCGTATTTGCGAGGGATGATGAGAAATTGCAGTGCGTGCAGTAAAACTCGCCTTCGTTGGTGGAGTTCATGTATTCAAACCTGATGGGAGCTGAGCAGTACGGACAAGGAAGGGTGACTTCGTACTTGCCTTCTTTGTTGTAAGAAAGGCTGTTTTTGCTTACTCCGAAATATCTCACTTCACCTGCGAGGTCTTCGTAAGACTTGCTTCTGGGCTCGTCGTTGTTGAGGAACATTCTCATGTTTTCCGGCATATATTTTCTTAATATCTGATAAATAAAGTCCGGATCCCCGTTGCGGTGAACCTGATCCTGCATGATGTTGGTGATGACGATATTTCTGCCGCTGAGGTGGCGGATGATGTAAGGAAAGCTTCTTTCGTCAACTTCGATGAGGATATAATCCGCGTCGATCTTTCCCGCAAGGTTCGAACCTGAAATGAGGACGCTTGCGGCGCCGTTGAGCATGTTCGAGCCTGAAAGGTTGGCGATGACTTTCTTGCCTGCCTGAGTGAGTGTGTGATATAAAAGATTTGTCGTTGTGGACTTTCCGTTTGTGCCGGTGATGAAGATTACCTTCTCCGGATCGATGTCCGTAAAACCGAGCATAAAATTCTTGTCGATCTTATAAGCAAGCATACCCGGGAAGTCTGTTCCTCTTCCGGGGAAGATGAGCTTGATGAGATAAGCCGCAAGTTTTGACAGCCAAAGGGCGATTTTAAACTTCATAAAAAACCTCTTTACGTGGGGCAACCACGATGTCCCACATAGGTGGGCATACCAAAGCATATTATAATCCAATAATTACCTATTTGCAACGTTTTTAAACCGCATTTTCAAAACTTGACAAATTCAAAAAAAATGCTTGACAACCTGAGAGCTAACTGATATAATTATCACCGTTGTAGGGGTATAGCTCAGTTGGTAGAGCAGCGGTCTCCAAAACCGCGTGCCGAGGGTTCAAGTCCTTCTGCCCCTGCCAACTTTTTTTATTTTTTGATGATTTACCGTATCCGCAGAGATGCGGTTATTTTTTTGCAGAAGGACGCAGAACCCCAAGGGGGTGAGTGACGTTAAAAATATCCCTGTGGGATATTTTTAGGCACGATGAACAGCCAAGTATTAACGAAGTGTCGAGGCTGTTCGTTTCAAATCGATCTTGTGCACGCAAAGATGATCTGAGTTGTATGAGATAAAAGGATGATAAAACCGATTTGCGAGGCGTTAAGGAAACAGTCCGGCGGACTGTTTTTAGCCGAGTGTCCTGCGAGTGTAAGCGCCAGCGTCGAGCAGGACGGTGGATTTGCCTTCGGCAAAGACACGTTCCTTCTGCCCCTGCCAATTTTTTTTATTTTTTGAATATTTACTGTATCCGTAGAGATGCGGTTATTTTTTTGCAGAAGGACGCAGCGAACGCGAACGAGCTGGGTGAGTGAGCGACATACCCGACAAAATCCCATTTTGTCGGAACAGGGCGGAGGGACACCTGCAGAGTCAGAATCGGAGCTTGTCGCAGATGCTGACGGATGCACGGTGTTCTGACTCCCCATCCCCCTGTCACCATCGCGGAAAGCCGCTCGCTGACGTCCCCCTTAGGATAAGGGGGATAAAGGGGGATGCGATATGCACAAGGTCAGGGAAAAACGGGTGTTCCACCAACCAAACCCGCTGAAATCCCATTTCAGCGGAACAGGGCGGAGGAGCACCTGCGGAGTCAGAATCGGAGCTTGCCGCAGA
>JAFXKY010000019.1 GCA_017531485.1 Eubacteriaceae bacterium
AACCACGGCGGGCAAAGAGCAAAGCTCTTTGCTGCGAAAGCTCCGCTTTCGCCCGCGACGGCGCGCCGCGCAGTCAGCCACGGCTGCCTGCACCCGAAGGCGGAGCCTTCGGGAACCGATGCGAAGCATCGGTTGCGGCGCGGGGCGGCGGGTGGGACGGGGAGATGAGAAAAACGGATAAAAAATAAAGACGGAATGACCGACAGGTCATTCCGTCTCATGATAAATATAATGTTTTCAGATGCGGGACTGCATGCTCCGTATCTCCCTGATGATTTTGTTGTAATACTCCGTTATTATATTCCTGAACTCCTCATGATCCGCCATTTTCAAAAGCTTGCTCTTTACTGTCAGCACACAATCTTCAAACTTCCCGAGATCTTCGGCGAGTTCTTTCCTTTCTTCCAGGCTTTCGATGTATGAAGAGGAATTTTTCACACGAAGATCGCTTGCTCCTTCAAACCCGAACAACAAACTGCTGATCCCCGCACAAATAATGATTATCCATTTCAGAAACTCTCCTTGACTTAATCCGTTTCCAAAGAATGTATACCCCGCAAATAAAGCAAATATGTATACAAACAATAAACCGAAACCACCACCAAAGAAACAAAGCGCTGCTCCGATAAACCCGATAATGCTGCTGAAGCTCTCTCCGCCGCTTCCTGCAAACCAGTTTACCACCGGCGGGAAAAATAATAAAATAAGAATTACCGCGATGCTCACCCCGAAGACAATAAAATCTGTCTTGATGGTGCTGTCATATATTTTCCTCGGCAACTTTTCCACGCTCTCCTTAAACGATGCGAGTATTCCGGCAATGCGTCCCGACGGCTGATCCCTGTGCTCAATAATGCGGCAAAGCGCCGGAACCGCATATTCCGCAGTAAAGATATCGTCGGCGATTATTGCCATTTTTTCAATGCCGTCCTGAAGAAATCTCGTCTTGTTTTCAATCTCATCACAGAATATATCACCCTCTAAAACGTAGTCTCTGCAATCATTGCCAAGAAACGCGGCAATATACCCTTTGTCTTTATCGGTCAGCCTTCCCGACATAGCGGCATCATAAAAATTCATGATGCTCACCCTTTCGAAATAGTCTGTGGAAGCATTTCTCAGCTTGTTTCTTCTTTCCGTACAGAGTCTTTTATTTTCCAGATAGTCATAAAACACATCTTCCGAAAAATCAAGGTCCACATTCCTGAACCCTTCGAAAAGATCATCCATTTCGTCCTGAGGCCTGCCGTTATTATCTTTGCTCATTATTTCTCTCCCGGATAATTATTTGCTGTGTAATTTTTTGTATCACCTTTATGATAAATCTTACACTATCATACAACATAAATCAACAAAAAATGTTGATATCATGCACTTTTTCCATATACCACCCGCAGACCACTCCGCCTGTTCATAACAGGCGCGTTTATCCAAAGTGATCCGCTTCCATAAAAAAATCACTGCCCGAAAGCAGTGACTGATTCTGTTTTATGCCATAACCGCAACTATGCCCTTTCAAGCGCCGTTTCCTGCATGCGTCTGTTGCGGCACTGTATCTCCCCCAGCGAGATCTCGTGAACCATGGGGCGGATATTTTTGTTTCTCTGCGGATTATTGTAGATTATTCCGAGAACGTCCGGGCCTGTGTGTACGCTGATGACCGGCCCCATCTTATATACTCTGATGCTGTTGGGTGTGCAGCATTTGTTGATCCTTTCGATGATGTCCTTTGTCATCTCACCGTTTTCACCTTCAACGATCCATACATCCTGTCCTTCAAGTGCTTTCAGCGCTTCCGTTGAGATCTCAACAAGACGGTTGCGGAGCTTTTTGTCGCCTCTGACTTTTTCCTGAGTGACGAGCTTTCCCGCATCGTCGATATTGATGATCGGTTTGATAGAAAGAGCTTCGCCGACTGCGCCTGCCATTTTCGAAAGTCTTCCGCCGCGGACGAGGAATTCAAGGCTCTGAACAGAGAAAAGATGTTCTGTGTGATTCAGATCATCAATGATCGTTTCCACAACTTCTTCGATCCCTGCTCCTGCCTGAGCTTTTTCATATCCCGCAAGGACCGCCTTGCCGTAACCCATGGTTGCGGAAGCTGAGTCAATAACTTCAAGGACACAATCAGGGTACTCTTCCCTTACTTCCCTTGCAGCCATCATTGCCGCGTTGTGCTGGCTGGTAAGACCTGATGACAGACCGACAAACACACAAGGGATCTCTTCCTTTGCGCATCTTTCGAAAGCTGAGAGAATGTCATAATAAGATGCGTGTGCTGTTGAGAACACAACTCCTTCTCTCATAAGTCTGTATAAATTCATAAGGTCATTTTCGTCATTTATCGTATATTCAACGCCGTTTGCCGTTACGGGCATTCTGAGGATCTCGATGTCTTTTCCGTCTAAGATATTGCCCATAAGGTCCGAACCGGAGTCAGTGATGATATGTACTTTTTTATTCTTCATTGTATTCCCACCTCATTACTGCCCAAAAATAGAAACACTTCTGAGCATCTGAAATAAGTATACTATACTATTCTTAGAATTCTATTAGAAAGCAAATTGCTTTATTCAAAATCATCCTTATTTAAATTCCAGAACCTCGTTGCGTGAGCGTATCTCTGCCGTTTTTCCGTCAAAAAATACTGTAAGTCCGCCACTATCGTTCACATTCATAACTTTACCCTCACGGACAGATCCGTCATAAAAAAATTTTATTTTTTTTCCGATGCTGATGCAGTTTTCCCTGTAAAGCGAGATGATCTCAGAAAGATCTGTTTCATAAAGGCGTTTTCCGATATTATCAAGAATTGTTCCCACGGCCTTTTCAAGGCAGTACGCCTCTCCCGTCAGCATCCTGAGGCTCGCCGCCCCGGGAACATGAAAAATATTCTCCTGATTCACGTTAAGTCCGATGCCGATAACAGTAAATGAATTTTCACTATCCATGTACGCACTTTTAGTGAGTATCCCGCAGATCTTTTTTCCTTCCGCATATACGTCATTCACCCACTTTATCTTCGCGCCTATCCCGCAGATTTCATTTACCGCATCCATCATTCCCACCGCAATGCGCAGAGTGAGAAGATCATTTCCGGGCATGCCGTCGTTAAACAAAATACTCAGATATATCCCGCCTTTTTCCGACACAAATCCCCTGTCGTTCGTTCCGCGGCCGTCTGTCTGGGAAAGTGCGATAAATACATTTTTGTCGTACGCTCTGTCTAAGGCATATTCCCTCGCCTTATCCATAGTGGACGAAACTTCATCATATACATGGACCGATCCGAAATAGTGTGTTGAGATATATTTTTTTACATTTAACGCAAAATGTTCGTTCACTTGTGTACCTTTTGAGTTGATATTTTCGTAATATATGATAATATAATATCATAAATAAGCGAAATAAAAAACAAAATTCAAGGAGAACATAATATGAACCTTTCACCGAAAGAAGTTGCAAAACTTATCGACCACGCACTTTTGAAACCGCATATGACAAGAGAGGAAGTTGAAGACGGTCTTAAGACGGCAAAGGAATATGACGTCAAAAGCGTATGCGTACGCGGATGTGACGTAAAATTCGCCGCTGAATATTTAAAAGGAACAGATGTACTCGTCGGCACAGTAATCGGATTCCCCCATGGCAGCACATCAACAGAATCAAAAGTCGCCGAAACCATCGAAGCTTTCAAAAACGGCGCTGTTGAAGTTGACGTTGTAATGCCCATCGGTATGGTAAAGAGCGGAGATTATGAATACTATAAAAACGAACTCATATCCCTCACAAAAACAGTCCGCGAGCACAACGGCCTTATCAAGATCATCTTTGAAAACTGCTACCTCACAGCTGAAGAGATCGAAAAATGCACAGTTATCGCAACGGAAGTCGGCGTTGATTTCGTAAAGACATCAACAGGTTTCGGAACATATTCAGCAAGGATCGAAGACGTTGAGATCATGAAAAAATTCTCTTCTCTCCCCACAGAAGTAAAAGCTTCAGGCGGAATCAGAACATACGAAGACGTCATCAATATGGTAAAAGCAGGCGCAACGAGAATCGGTGCAAGTGCAACGGAAGCTATCGTAAAAGGAGCTGTCGAAGCTCAGAACAAATAATATGATGCTACGTTATATTACCAACAGCCGCATAAGTGAGTATCTCCCCGTGCTTTCTGACTTCACGGACGAAGAAGCCGAGAAAGTCAATTCTGTCCACTCCCTCATCGAAGGATTTTCCCCGACTCCCCTCAGGAGCCTCGAGAATATGGCTGCAGATCTCGGAGTCAGGAAAATATTCGTAAAAGACGAATCTTTCCGCCTCGGGCTGAATGCATTCAAAGTTCTCGGAGCAGGGTATGCGGCGGTGAAGTATTTTTCAGAAAAATATAATATTCCCACCGAAGAACTCACAATGGAAAATATCCGTAAGATTTCTTCCGACAAAGATATTACCCTCATCACCGCCACCGACGGAAACCACGGAAGAGCTGTTGCATATATCGCAAGGATCCTCGGCATGAAGAGCATAATCTATATGCCCAAAGGCTCCTCAAAAGAGAGATATGATCTTATCGAATCGGAAGGCGCAGACGTTACTGTAACCGACGTGAATTACGACGGCGCAGTTCTTCTCGCAAAGAAAAAAGCGGAAGAAAACGGATATGTCTTCATTCAGGACACAGCCATGGAAGGATATACCGATATTCCTCTTTACATCATGCAGGGATATATGAACATCCTTCGCGAAACGGCAATACAAATGGGGGAAGAAGTCCCCACTCATGTATTTCTTCAGGCTGGAGTCGGTTCATTTGCGGGAAGTATGCTTGCATATATGGTAAATCATTATGAGAATTACCCCCGAACCGTCATCCTCGAACCGAAGAATGCGAACTGCGTGTATATGAGTAAAGCCAATGGCCGTCCGTATGAAGTCACGGGCGATCTCGAAACAATAATGGCAGGTCTTTCCTGCGGCGTTGCCTCAACCATCGCCCTTGAAGTCCTGATGAATTATGCCGACATGTTCGTTTCCCTCGACGACAAATTTGCAAGAGTGGGAATGAACAAGCTTTACCACGCAAAGGACCCCGACCCCGTGATCATCTCCGGCGAAAGCGGAGCTGTGGGAATGGGATTTTTGTATGAGGTGATGACGAAAGAAGAGTACTCAACCGTAAAAGACATCCTCGGCCTTGATAAAAACTCCGTCGTCCTCATTATCTCTACCGAAGGCGATACGGACAAAGCAAGCTTTAAAAGTATTGTGAGAATATAATGCGAAAGGCAGTATGATAATTTATACTGCCTTTTTATTGATCATCCGAAGTTTCCTGATTTCTGTAGAGAACTTCATTTACCTTCTCAGTATGTCTCTTTGTCACTAAATAAATGCTCATCCATATCATCAGATATCCCACGACAAAAATAAACGTGAAAACTATTATCGGATCAGTTCCCCATTCCAGCCATCCGTTCATCAGATACGTCACGAAATAGCATATATACAACACCACTCCGTGTATCAGAATTGCCACCATCAGCGGTAGTCTTTCGATCCTGTATACAACGTTCATTCCTCCTGCAACAAATGCAAGTGCAGACAACGAAAATATTCCCGTACATACCTCATTTACACTCAAGGTTTCCACCAATCCTTGCTTTTTTAAAATAAGATACAAAACAGCAAGTACCATCGGTCCGAATCCACATGAAATAAATCCACGCCGAATAAATTCACGTATATTATTTTTCATAATCCTTCATATCTCCTTCTGATCTCCCTGAAACATCGCCTTGAAACATATTCACGGTAGCCACATTTGAATACAGCATCCACTCCGCCGTTGAATGTTACGTCAAACTTTTTTATACGATGCTCATTCGCAAGAGTAGATTTATTTATACGGACAAAATAAGACGGAAGTATCTCTTCCAGATCGCGAAGTCTTTCGCGGACGATATACCGTATGCCCTGTCTGTCAATGGCTGTCACCTTTCTGTCAATTACAGTAATACACTCAATTTCTCCGAATGTCAGCTTTCTGATCTCGTCTTCATTATGCCCGATAATGATATCATTCGATCCCGCATAACTTCGGACGAGGTTTTCGATTTTTTCTGTGAGCGGAGAAGATGAACGGGCTATAACAGTTATTTCCTCTTCTGCATTTTTGTCGATAATGAGTTTGTATTTCATCTCTCAATCCTTACTGTTTTTTCATTTGGCTGAGAAAGCATAATACTGCAACCGCCGTGATCAAAATGCTGTACAACACGACCGGCAGGATGTGGGCAGCCGCTCCCTCGAAACTTCCGGCAAACAATGCTTTTTCCAACTCGGCTGCGTGTACAAAAGGCAGCGCATTGGCAATTTTCTCAAATACTCCACCCACAAGCTTCAGATCGAACCACACGCCTGAAAGCCATGCAGAGAGATTGGTAAGTAACGCACCGCAGATGCCGCCAACCTGCTTCACTCCGAAAACGCTGCCGCACAGCAGACCCAACGCAATATTGAAAATCGCCATAGGGATGATTCCGAGGATAGCATACAAAATATTCACACTGACCGTCAACCCCAAAGGAATCGCAGACAGATAACAGATCACAGTCTGTCCGATAGCAATAGGCAGCAGCGGAAGCATATAGCCAAGGATAAAATCCATGGCGGTCAGCGGTGTGGTGTACAATCTCTGCAAAAGAGCAGATTCCCGGTCTTTTGCAATCAGTGTTGCAGAAAACAGCGTCATAAAGGACAGGCCAAATACGGTAATGCCCGGTGTCAGGGTATCGATTTCAAACAGGTGTACCGGAATATTCTTTTGCATGGTAGTCAAAAGCAGCAGCAAGACCAGTGGGAATCCCAGACCGAATCCCAGATTGATGGGGTCCCGGAGGATTTCCTTGCCGCATCGCTTTGCAAATGTCATCATTCTCATACCGCATCATCCTCCTTCACGATAGAAACAAAGGCTGTTTCAAAATCCTTTGTTCCGGCTTTTGCCTTCAATTCATCCACCGTCCCCACCGCAAGAAGTCTGCCACTTTTCATAATGCCGATGCGGTCAGAAAGCTCCTCCGCTTCTTCCATATAGTGGGTGGTCAGGATAATGGTAATATTTCCTTTCAAGGACCGTATCACATCCCAAAGGGCATGTCGTGCGATAACATCCAAGCCAAGGGTGGGCTCGTCCAGAAAAAGAATCTGCGGCTCGCTGATCAGGGCCATGGCAATGCTGACTCTACGCTTCCAACCACCTGACAATTTTCCTGCCTTTCGCTGTAAAACAGAACCCAGATCGAACTGCCGGGAAAGCGCCTCAATCATGGCAATCGTTTTTTCTTTGGAAAAACCGTGGATGCCGCAGATCAGTTCCAGATTTTCTTTTATGGTCAGATTTGAAGCAACGGCTGTTTCCTGGGGAGAAACACCGATGTTTTTCTTGACTTTGCCCGGTTCAATGGTAATACTATAACCACCGACAATAGCATCCCCGTCAGTAGGGGGTGTAAGGCCTGAAAGCATTTTAATGGCCGTTGTCTTTCCTGCTCCGTTCACACCGAGCAAAGCAAACAACTCACCCTTATTGATTTCAAGATTCAGATTGTCTACCGCAGTCAGTTCCTTATACTTTTTTGTAAGATTGACTGCTTTGATTGCCTGCATATAATACCTCCTTGTACTTATGCATACATCATAACAGATCACAGATATGAAATGTTGCTTTTGGTCTGTACGGTTGTTTTTACTGTCTGATCGGTAAAAAAGCGATACCCGTAAGTTGGGTATCGCTTTTGTGATACTTTGTATTATTCCCTGATCTTTACGCCCATCTTGTCTTCGAGATCCTGAAGGATCTTGCTGACAGCGGTTTCGATCTCTTCGTCTGTGAGTGTGGAATCCTGTTTCTGGAAACGGAGAGTATATGCGATACTCTTTAAGTTTTCGCCGAGAGCTTCGCTGCGATATACGTCGAATACGTTTACTGAGATGAGATAATCAACTCCCGCACCGAACATTACATCCATAATTTCTCCTGCCATAGCGTCTTCGCCGCAAACGAGTGCGAGGTCACGTTCCACAACCGGATATTTTGAAAGCTGTTTGGCTTTGATTTCAAGGCTGTTGAAGTGTTCAACGAGTTTGTCAGCGTCGAGTTCAGCGACAACCGTGTTTTCGTCGATTCCGTATGTCTTTGCGATAGACGGGTGGATCTGGCCGACGTAACCGAGCTTTTCACCGCCATAAACGATTTCAGCGCTTCTGCCCGGATGGAGCATCGGTTCGTTTGCACGAACATATTTATATCCTTTTACCATAAGGCTGTCGAGGATATAATTTACGTTTGCCTTCATTTCGTAGAAGTCACATGCTGTCTTTCCGAGAACGAGTCTTTCAGCCTGTTTTACAAGACCGTTTTCGAAATCAATGGCATTGAGGAATACTCCGCCGAGTTCGAAGAGAAGGACCGGAGCATATTTTCTCTTGGAGTTATATTCGATAACGTCAACCATGCTTGTGAACATGCTCGTTCTCATTACTGAGTTTTCTTCGCCAAGCGGATTGCGGAGAATAGCAGTGTTGGAACGGATATCATTTTCGTCAAATCCGAGAAGAGCCTGTTTAGCCGGAGAGATGAATGTATATGTGAGGACTTCATTTCCGCCGAGAGCATAGCAGAGGGATTTTATCTTCTGTTTTGCTGAATATACTCTGTTGGGTTCTTCTGTGTAGTTGAATCCTTCCATCATCGTGCAGGGGATATTTTCATATCCGTAGATTCTTGCGATCTCTTCCGCAACGTCTTCTTTGATCTCGATGTCCTGACGATATAAAGGTGAAGTAACTGTGATCGTTCCGTCTTCATTTACTGTCGGGTTCATGTCAAGAAGGTCAAGGTATTTAACCATGTCTTCTGTCGGAATTTCAGCGCCGATAAGACCGTTTACCCATTTCGGACAAACTGTAATTACGTTCTGTTCGTCTAATTTTTCGTATACGTCGATGATACCGTCAATATATTCTGCAGCGCCCATTTCAACGAGAAGGCTTGCGCAACGGTCAGCTGCGAGCTGTGTGAGGTGCATTGAAATTCCCTTTTCAAAGTGTGCGCTTGATTCAGTACGGATACCGAAGTGACGTGATGTGTTCTTTACGGCAACTTTGTCGAAGTTAGCTGCTTCGATAACGATCATCGTCGTGTTTTCATCGATGTCAGAGTTAAGTCCGCCCATAACGCCTGCTGCACATACAGCTTTTTCACCGTCACAGATCATGAGGTCTGTATTTTTGAGTGTTCTTTCGATGTTGTCGAGAGTAACGAATTTTTCGCCTTCTTCAGCTGTCTTGACGACGATCTTGCCGCCTGCGAGCTTGTGGTAATCGAAAGTATGGAGAGGCTGACCTGTTTCGAGCATTACGAAGTTTGACGCGTCAACAACATTGTTGATAGGTCTTACGCCGCTTGCCATAAGACGGAGCTGCATCCACATGGGTGATTCTTCGATCTTGTTGATCCTGAGCATTCTTGCTGTATATCTCTTGCAGAGGTCGAAATTTTTAACTTCGATTGAGAGATATTTATTGATCTCATCGCCGTCTGTAGAGTATCTGTAGTCGGGAATTGCGAATTTCTTTCCGAGAGTTGCGCCTGCTTCATAAGCGATTCCGAGAACGCTGTTGCAGTCCTGACGGTTGTTTGTGAGTTCGAATTCAATGATAGTATCGTCAAGAGCAAGAACCTTCACGATGTCTTCTCCGATGGGAGTATCCTGTGGGAGGATGTAAATGCCTTCTGTAGCATATTTCGGTGCTGCTGAAGAGTCGATTCCGAGTTCATCAGCTGAGCAGAGCATACCTTCGCTGGGAACACCGCGGAGTTTTGATTTTTTGATCTTTACTCCTCCGCCGATTACAGAATTGTGTCTTGCAACGGGAACGATGTCGCCGAGTTTAACGTTCTGCGCACCTGTTACGATCTGAAGGATGTTGCCTGAATTATCATCGATCTTTGTGATCCACATATGATCGCTGTCCGGGTGACGTTCGATCTCAACGACTTTACCCGTTACGACGTTTGTGATGCCTTCCGTACGTTTTTCATATCCTTCTACCATAGTTCCGCTTCTTGTCATCATCGTAGTGAAACTTCTGAGATCTTCCGGAACGTCTACATAATCTTTAAGCCATAATACCGGTACAAACATCTATCTTACCTCCTTAGAACTGTGAAAGGAACTGACTGTCGCCGCTGAAGAGAAGACGGAGGTCAGTAATTCCGTATTTGAACATTGTAAGTCTGTCAAGACCCATGCCGAATGCAAAGCCTGAGTATTCATCCGGATCGATTCCGCACTGTCTGAGAACGTTCGGGTGAACCATGCCGCAGCCGAGAACTTCGATGTAGCCTGTGCCTTTGCATGTACGGCAGCCTACGCCTTTACATACGAAGCATGTTGCGTCCATTTCTGCTGAGGGTTCTGTAAAATAGAACTGATGCGGACGGAAAACAGTCTTTGTTTCGCTTCCGAGAAGACGTTTTGCAACGTAATCAAGAGTACCTTTAAGGTCAGCCATTGTGATGTTCTTGTCAACAACAAGACCTTCGATCTGGTGGAAAAGCGGAGAGTGCGTAGCGTCGATTTCGTCAAAACGATATACTTTACCCGGAGAAATAACCTTGATAGGCGGCTTTTTAGCCTGCATCGCTCTTACCTGAACTGTTGAAGTCTGTGTTCTGAGGATAACGTCATCGTTGAAATAGAATGTATCGCTTTCATCTCTTGCGGGATGGTTTGCGGGAACGTTGAGATAGTCGAAGTTATATTTCGCCCATTCGATTTCCGGACCTTCGCTTACGGCAAAGCCCATTGATTCGAAGATCTCTACGATCTCAGCAATGGTTCTGTAAAGCGGGTGTGCATGGCCGGGAAGTTTTGATACTTCATCGAGGGTGATGTCGATTGTCTGGCTCTTTAATTTTTCATCAAGGATCTGTTTTTCCATGATGGCTTTTTTAGCAGAGATTGCCGCTTCGATAGCTTCTTTTACTTCGTTTGCTACCTTACCGATGATGGGGCGTTCTTCGTTTGAGAGCTTGCCCATGCCTTTGAGGATCGCTGTGAGCTCACCTTTTTTTCCAAGAACTTCAACGCGGATATTGTCGAGTTCTTTCATATCTGTGACAGACGGGATTCTTTCAAGTGTGGTTTTCTGAATCTGTAATAATTGATCTTTCACAAAATACCTCCTAATATTTTTCCAAAAAATAAAAGTCCCACACAATGGGACGAAATTTCGCGGTACCACCCAAATTAACACATTAATTAGTATTCGCTCAACATATAACGGTTTTTGCCGCCTTTGACTACATTGTCACCAAAGGTTCTCCAAAGGGAAATTTCACTCAGAGCATCATGATCCTTGCACCAAACGGATCCTCTCTTCATTAAAGCTCTTCGCTACTTGCCTTTTTCATTGAATCTTTTACATTATACATTCATTTCTACGGAATATCAAGCCAAAAATAAAATTTATACGTATTTTATAAATATTGCCGCATTCGGGACTATTAAGCAATATTTTTTATCCAAATTTTTATAACCCGCATTTTCGCACACTTATTCACATTGGTGGATAAGTTGTGGATAAGTCCTTGACAGGTACTGTATTTATAGTGTAAATAGGTGTCTATATGTGTTGAAAAGCTGTTGAAAATGTGGATAACCTGCAAAACTTGTGAATATTTCCCGCATTTTACCTTCCTTCGCCAAAAATAATCTCTTAACTAAGCCAAAATTTTCCTCTGAGTTATTAACATGAGAAATGCTTTACAAACACGTTGGAAATATGGTAATATATAAAAAAACAGAAAGGACATGACACAATGGACGAAATCAAAAACAAAATCCTTCAGACAATGAAAGAAGCTGCAAAACCCCTCAACGCAACAGAAGTATCTAAGCTTTCAGGTATCGAAAAGGCTGATGTTGACAAAGCATTCAAAGAAATGAAAAAAGAAGGCTCAATCACATCTCCCGTAAGATGCAAATGGGAGCCGGCTGAAAAATAATGGCAAGCATTACACAACAGATCATGAGTTCTCTGGGAATTACAGTTGGTGCAACAGCATTTACTGTAGTTCTCAACGGCCTGCTTACGTTACTCGTTTGTTGGATCGGCGCAAAATTCGTTCTTAAATTCTCCGATAAGTTTATCGAACGTATTCCCGGGGATAGGAGCCTGCATACGATCCTCGCCTCAGCAGTAAAAGTAATCGTATACTTCATCATCGTTCTTATCGTTGCGGACAGCGTAGGCATCAACGTAACTTCACTCCTCGCAGTATTCAGCGTTGCCGGCGTTGCAGTCTCCCTCGCACTTCAGGGACTCCTCACAAACGTGGCAAGCAGCGTGGTCCTGATGGTTACAGGCGCATTCAAAAGCGGAGATTTTGTTGAAGTAAACGGTATCAGCGGCGTTGTAGACACAATTACCCTTATTCACACAAAGATCACCACAGGTGATAACAAAGTTATCTTCGTGCCCAACAGCGAGATCGCAGGAGCAAAGATAATCAACTATTCTGCACAGACAACACGCCGCGTAGATATCGCGATCACTGCTTCATACGACAACTCCACCTCTCAGGTAAAAGGCGCAATTCATAAGGCGATTTCAAGAACACCTGATGTTCATGAAACTCCCGAAGCATTCGTAAATATCTCAAATTATGGCGACAGTGCGATTGAATACACTATCAGAGTATGGTGTGATGCGGGAAATTACTGGAATGTATATTTCACACTTCTTGACGAACTCAGAAATGCGTTTGATGAAGACGGAGTCGAAATGACATACAACCACATCAATGTACATATGATGGAAAAATAATCCATAAGCGAGTCACCTTTCGGTGACCCGCTTTTTATTTTTTACAAAATTTTGCCGATCATATTCATCTCAATAAATTCTCCCATCTGCAAGTCCCGCCCGCCCACCCCGCGCCGCAACCGATGCTTCACATCGGTTCCCGAAGGCGGAGCCTTCGGGCGCAGGCAGCCAAGGCTGCCTGCGCGGCACGTCCGCCGCACATAAAAAAAGTGGTCACCATAAGGTGACCACTTTTAAATTACTGATTAAGCTTTAGCTTTCTTAGATTTTTTCGGTCCTTTTTCCCATGCATGGATAGCAAGCGAAAGGGCGATAACTGCGTAGCAGAGGAATACACGGAAGTGTTCCCCGATAAGAGCGTTTCCGAAGAGTACGCCTGCAGCCATCGGAGCAACGATGAAGAGTGCGTGGAAGATGATGATACCAACAACACCATGGCTGTTCTTAGCGCTTACGATACTTGCACCACCTACGAGGAGAGCAGCTACGTTGAATGTACCGATGTTACCGTGAGCTGTGTATGTACCGAATGTACCGATACCCTGGAGGTAAATGAGCTGACCGATTGCAGCGAGAACTGTGGAGATCATTGTAGCGATCGTACGGATCTTGTCTACGTTGATACCTGATGAGTTAGCAACAGCACGGTTCTGACCTACTGTTCTCATATCCTGACCAAGCTTTGTTGAGAGGATCCAGTTGTTGAACATTCCTACACCGATGATCCAAGAGAATGTTACGATAGGTACCTGTGTGAGCATGCAGAGATCCTGAACAACCGGGATGAATGAGAGTACGAGCGCAATAGCAGGAACGAGACATTTTACGATGCAATCTTTGATCGTGCATTCTTCCTTGATGACGAACTTGTTCATAGCGAACATGTAAAGCTGGTATACGATAGCAATGATACCGTAAAGCATGAGTAAGTTTACGAGTTTGATCTTTGCAACGCCGAATGTTTCACCAACGAACGGAAGGTTTGCAGCAACTGTGATGATTGCGAAGAATACTGTCTTGGCTACGAATGTCTTTGTAGCAGCAGCATCTTTCATGTTAGCCTTGCTTCTGATAATGATAGAAACGAGACCGATTACGATGTATACAGCAAGAACGATAATGAAGAACTTGCCGTATTCGATACCGTCGATAACGCCTTTGATCTTGCCTGTAAGGTCGATAGTATTCTTAACACCGATTCCGCCCGGGATGATGAGACCTGTTGATTCGTCTGCATCAATGATACCACCAACACCAAAGAGGAGAATAAACTGGTAGATACCGCTTGCGAGGTATGAGAATACGAGACCTGTAATCATTTCGCCGCCTTTTGTCTTGTTGTAAAGAAGACCGAGGAGCCATCCGAACAACATAGCAAGGGGGATTGCCATACAAAGGATCGCAATGAGAGCCGGAATACCTGTGAGGCCGTTGTAAAGAGCTGTAAAGATTGAAAGCTGTACAGCCATACCACCTACAGTAATACCGAAGTTCATACCGAGACCTGCGACTACAGGTACGATAAGAGCGAGAGCGATGAATGTATTTCTTACGAAACGACCTGTAAGTTCAGAAAGAATGAACGCAGGTGATGTTCCTGAAATAATTACACCGAGGATTGAAATTACGGCGAAAAGGATAACTACCTTTTCTTCCATAATCTTCTTGATGATATTCGTTACAAAATTATTCTTCTTATTCATTTCCGCCTCCATTAGCTTTTGTGATAGCGTAGATGATTACAGCGTTCTGAACGATCATACGGATGATATCTGAGATATCTGTTCCTGCAAGGAGTCTGTTTGCAACCGGAAGAGCTGCAACGAGAAGACCCTGGAAGAGGAACGTACCGATAAGTACGTGGCTGATCTTAGCTTTTGACGGGCTGGCACCACCGATGAAGATAGCTGCAACTGCCTGGAAGCCCATCTGGAGAGGAGCATCGTAGAGCTGGAGGAATCCGTATGTACTTGCGTAAGATACGATACCTACTGCTGCAAGTGATGTAGAGATTGCTGTACCGAGCATACGCATTTTATCTACGTTGATACCGCTTGCTCTTGCGAATGTCGGGTTGTTACCAACAGCGCTCATAGCTTTACCTGTCTTACTGTTGAAGAAGATCCAGATGAGAGCACACATTGCGAAAAGGAGAAGGATGAGACCTGTCGGAATAGTAACACCTGCGATGGGGAATGACCATAATCCGTCGATTACTCCGCCGAATGATCCTTCGAGAGAAACTGAGCTTCTTACACCGACGCCACCGATAGGCCATTTGATGATACCGCTGTCAAAGTTAGCAGATACCCAGTAAATGTTCATGATAGCGATTGCTGAATAACCGATGTAAGTTGAAACTGTCATTTCCGAACCCTTAACCTTGTTAAGGAGCCAGCCGTATGCAGCACCTACGAATGCAGCAAGGAAAGCACCTACGCCTGCTGAGAATGCGAATGCAGCAATACCTGTCATTTCGAATTCGATAGCGAAGAGTGATGCTAAAAGACCACATACGATACCGAGCGAGATACCGAAGTTAGGACCGATACCGCACTGAATACCCGGAACGATAGCGAGAACGAGGATGCCCCACATACCGTAACGTCTTAAAATGTTTGTGAAGATGTCAGCGATACTGAGACCGTATCCTGCTGCCATTATGAGTACGAGCACGAGAAGACCACCGATAATAAGTCTTGCCATGCCAATTGTTTTAATAATCTGTTTTAATTTATCCTTCATGCGAGACCTCACATTCCACTCATAAGGAGACCGAACTTGTAATCATCATCGTGCGGATCGAGGATACCTGCGACCTGGCCTTCTGTGATGATAGCGATTCTGTCTGAAATACTTCTGAGTTCGTTAAGTTCACTGCTGATTACGATGACTGTCATACCCTGTTCTCTGTTGAGTTTTGCGAGAAGTTCGAGTACGAGCTTTTTAGCACCGATGTCGATACCACGTGTCGGTTCAGCAACGACCAAGAGTTTCGGGTTCATAGCAAGTGCGCGTGCTACGCAGACTTTCTGCTGGTTACCACCTGAGAGTCTGCCTGCCGGCTGCTGAGGACCTGTGCAGCGGATGTCAAGTTCTTTGATCATGTTTTCCGCATGTTCTCTTACTGCCTTTGAATCGTACTGTGTGAACGGACCGATCTTTTTGAGGTAATCTCCGTTGATCTGCATCGCTGTGAATACGATGTTGTCTTCGATAGCTTCGTCAAGAAGAAGGCCTACGCCTTTACGGTCTTCGGAAACGAATGCAATACCGTTTTTGAGAGATTCTCCGAGGTGTTTGAGGTTAAGTTCCTTACCTTCGAACACTACTTTACCTCTTGATTCATAAAGTCCCTGGAGACCAGAACCGATACCGATCTTACCCTGACCTGCGAGTCCGCCGATACCGAGGATTTCGCCTCTTCTTACGTTGAGATTAACGCCTTTTGCAGCTTCACCCGGCATATCAACTTCGTAATCCACGAGGCTGAGGATAATGTCTTCATCGTTGAGTGTTCTTGTTTCGTCAGAATCGTCAACGAGCTTTTCGATTTCACGGCCGACCATGAGCTGAGAGATCTTTTCAGCTGTTGTTTCCTTTGTTGATACTCTGTCTACGAAATGTCCGTCACGGAGAACTGTAAGGTTGTCTGTAACGCTGATAACTTCGTCAAGACGGTGTGTGATGAATACGATTGAAATTCCCTTTGCTGCGATTGAACGCATAACATCGAGGAGTGTGTCAGCTTCGCTTTCTGTAAGAACCGCTGTCGGTTCGTCAAAGATGAGAAGACGGATGCCTGTCTTATCGATTTCACGGGCGATTTCGACGAACTGCATGTAAC
Organism: Eubacteriaceae bacterium; assembly: GCA_017531485.1. Lineage (GTDB taxonomy): Bacteria > Bacillota > Clostridia > Eubacteriales > Anaerofustaceae > SVCP01. The sequence goes on from JAFXKY010000019.1 coordinate 16,748, forward strand.
CTACCGGCATACCTGCAACTCTTTCATCTTCGCTGATCTTAAGACCGATAGTGTCAAGAGCGAGCTGTGAGTCTTTTGCCATAGCTTCAAGATCAAGTTTTTCAAGACCTGTGCCGAGGATCTTTCCTGTAAGCCTACTTGCCACTGTCGGGCGAGTGATTTCTCTTCCTACCTTAATATTTTCTGTTACGGTAAATCCCGGAATAAGCATGAATTCCTGATGTACCATTCCGATTCCGAGCTCCAACGCCTTCTGCGGAGAATTGATCTTAACCTCTTCGCCGTCGATTTTGATGGTGCCTTTGAATCCACCTGTGCTGTGAATAACCGGCATACCGAAGAGGATGTTCATAAGAGTTGACTTACCGGCGCCGTTTTCACCCATAAGAGCGTGAATCTCGCCTTTGCCGACCTTTAATTCGACATCTTCAAGAACTCTGTTGTCTGCATAATCCTTGGTAATTCCGATCATCTCAAGTCTGTAATCGGTGTTCATAATTACCTCCTTAGCTAAATTCTTTTCATAAAATCTATACACATTCACTACAATAACTGTAAACAAAAATGCATAGATAGTGTGAAAAGTAACATTTTTCGATTGAAATGTGCATGAAAAACACTACTACTCAAACAGTAACCGCCCAAAAGCTGGGCGGTTACTTTGATTTACATTAAGTAAATAACTTCGCCTGAATTATATCCTAGAATGTGTAGAACGGGCAAAGGATTGTGTAGAAGTTCTTAACTGTTCCTTCGTTATCATCTTCATAGTTTGTGATGATTGCGCTTCCACCAGCGATTTCGTTAACGATTGCTCTGAATGCAGCATCGTCAAGTTTTGTGCCTTCAGCCGGTGAAACTTTGCCGTCGATGTAGTCGAGAGCATATTCAACACCTGCTTCTACGAAGAGCATGTTGATAGGAACTGTCCATGTTGACATTCTGCCAGAGTTGCCGTATTCTGCAACTTTGCCTTTGATTGCTTCGAGCATCCATTCTACGTCGCCTTCATGACCAGCTACTTCGATAGCGAGAGCTGACGGATAGCCGTGGTACGGAGACGGGCAGCACTGCTGCGGGTAAATAGCTTTCTGTTCAGCAACTGTTCTGATGAGCGGTTCCTGCATACCACAGTTTGTTGAGAAGAATGCTGTGTTTACGCCGTATTCCTGAACGTATGTCGGGATGTTTTCTACGATCCACTGCTGTGCACCCGGTACACCTGCATCGCCTGCCGGGTCCGGAGCTGTTGCTTCAACGTATTCGATTCCGAGTTCAGCACATGTTTCCTGGAAGAGAACTCTACGTTTAGCAATAGTTTCGAGTGAGAGGTGACGAGCGAATGAGATATGTACGAATGTTTCAGCGCCCATTGATTTAGCCTGTTTGATAACTTCTGTACCCATGCCGATTTCGTCTACGAGCATGCATACGTCACAAACTGCACCGATTGCTGCAGGCGGTTCGTGGCAAACGCCGCCAACGAAGAGGATGTCGTCTCTTCCCATTTCTTTGCAAGCGTTGATTGCTGCGATTGTACCTTCAGCTGCCTGACACATAACGATAGCTTTAACGTCTTTGTCAGCTGCTTCCTGTGTAACAGTTGAGATCATCTGTTCTGTTGTTGAGCTACCTGCCGGCCATGTGATAGATTTTACTCTGTCCGGGTATTTAGCCTGCATTGCGAGACCAGCCTGATATTCTTCTTCACCCTGTGAAGTTGTTGAAGTGATAACGACTACTTTACCTGCTGTAGTTGTTGTGTCATCACCACCGTCTTTGTCGCCGCAAGCTGCGAATGAGAAAATCATCATAGCTGCGAGTAACATAGCGATAAGTTTTTTCATTTGAATTTCCCTTTCTTTAAAATGGATTTTCTTTAGCTTGAACTTCTCCAAGTTAAATGCTTTTACATATTACCACATGAAACGCACTTTTGCAAGTATAAATTCACTTAAAGATGTAAGATTTTTCAGAAAACTTGCTCTGATTTGTAACAAAATTTCCACTTTTTTGTCACATCGCAAAAAAAACGCCTGAATTCATCAGACGTTTTTATGTTTCGCATGAAAAAACTTCAATCTTTTTTCTGTGGGACCGTTCTCTGCGGCAGGATAATGGTGAACTCGCTGCCTTCTCCGGGTTTGCTGCGGACGCGGATCTTCCCGCCATGGGCTATGATGATGACCTTTGCTATTGAAAGCCCGAGACCGTATCCCCCGGTATCCTTCGTCCGTGAAGCATCTGCACGGTAGAATCTCTCGAAGATATGCTGAAGGTCCTCTTCAGAGATTCCGATGCCGTTGTCCTTTATCATTATCTCGAAATGATCATGCTTCTTTTTAAGCGTAACAAACAGGCGCTTCTCTCCGTCTGCGGAGTATTTTATCCCGTTGTCGATAAATACTCTCACAGCCTGCCTGATCCTTGCTTCGTCGAGATATGAACAGAGGCTGTCGTCGATCTCCGAAAATATCTTCACTCCCGGATTCGCCAGGATCGCATCCTTTACTATATCCGCCATCATTGCCGACACATCGGTTTGTTGCAGTTCATATTTCAGAGTTTCATTGTCATGTCTTGCCAAAAACAGAAGCGTGCTGACGAGTTCGCTCATGGTTTCCGTTTCCTGAATTATGTTGCCGATGCCTTCCATAAGGATCTCTTCGTCATCCTTGCCCCATCGTTTGAGCATGTTTGCATAACCTGAGATCACGGAAATAGGCGTCCTGAGCTCATGAGACACGTCTGAAACGAATCTCTTCTGTTTATCATATGATTCCATGATCCTGTCCATCATGGAGTTTATGGTCAGGGCAAGCTCGCTCAGCTCGAATTTCGCACCCGTAGTGTCAAACCGAAGATCCATGTTCTCCCCGTTTATCTTCTTGGCGACTTCCGTCATCTCCGTTATGGGCATAAGCATCTTGTGAGTCTTCGATACTCCGAAGACAATAAACAACACAAGCCCCGTCAGAAGAAGCACAAAACTCATGTTGACGATATACTTAAAGATCGCAAGTTCATCGCTTATGGAATGATGGATTATTATCCTCACGTCATGCTGAGCCTCATCATCCACCACAGTCTTTTTATGATCCGTTATATAAACTCCCTCGGATATCTCCGCGAAGTTCGGCAGAAAGCCCGTAAGCATACCTTTGTCCTTTGCGGCAAAATACCTGTCGTTGTCGCGGATATATGTCGTGGCAAAGAGGACCTCATTATCGTCATCATACACAAACACCTCGTTTATTCCGTACAAAAGACATTTTTCATACAGAAACTCCCTCATTATCTGCCCGCCTGATGTCGTCATCTCAAAAGCGATCTCCGTAGCAAGAAGATCGGATGGTTCTTCGCACTTGTCCCTGACATACAGCGCACAACCTACGACGAAAGACAGTATTATGAGCACACAGATGCCCACATACACGCTTATGTATGTGAATGAGATCCTTTTTTTGAGAGAATATCTGTTTGCCTGCATGATCTTTCCTTTCGTCACGAAGTGTATTTTATTTATTCCTTGCAGTCGAAGCGGTACCCCACACCTCTTACGGTTGCGATGAAATTTGTGCCGTATTTATTGTCTATCTTCGTCCTGAGATAACGGATATAAACGTCGGTGACATTTGTTTCTCCTTCGTAATCATATCCCCATATATTCTCAACGAGCTTTTCGCGGGAAAGGACGATGTTCTTGTTTTCCATCATGTACTCCAGAAGGTCAAATTCCTTCTTCGCAAGAGGAACTTCCTCCCCGTCGTATGTCACGATGAATTTATCCTTGTCAAGGCGCAGCTTTCCGGCCTTCAGAACATTTGCATCCTCTTTTTTCGGCGGAGCATTTTTGATCGCGACCCTGATCCTCGCGAGGAGTTCTTCGATTGCAAAGGGCTTTGTCATATAATCATTTGCCCCGACGTCAAGGCCTGCGACCTTATCGGAAACGTCGTCTTTCGCCGTGAGCATGATGATCGGCGTCGTCACACCGTCTTCACGCGCCCTTCTGCATACCTCTTCCCCGCTGAGACCCGGCAGCATGAGATCGAGGATTATGACATCTGCACGGTCTTCAAGGACCTTCTCAAGACCTGTAACGCCGTCATACGCACAGTCCGTAACATATCCTTCATGGGAAAGTTCGAGCTGCAGAAACCTTGATATACTTTTTTCGTCTTCAATTATAAGAATGTTGTTTTTCATATTATTCCTCTATGGTTATCTCAACATAACCGTCTTCATCTTTTTTTGTTCCCTTTCCGGTTATCTTCTCTTCGATCTTCTTTTGTTTTTTATATTCATCACGGTTCACCGTGCGGATATGCTCCTTTTCGCCTTTGTCCGCAAGGGACATTGTGACTTCCACTCCGAATATCATAAACAGAAGGAGGATCACCGAAATGACCCAGCTCGGCACATCGAGAACTATCAGAAAAAGTATCAGTACCAACGACGGCATACGGAAGATATTTTCCTTCCCCTCGTTCACGGATACTACACTCCCTTTTTCTCCGCGAGCAAAAGAAGAGATGTTGTCCAGAGCTTTTTCGTATTTGTCTGATGATATTTTGTTCAGGATCACAAAAGCCTCGTTGATATCATTACCGCACTCCCTGAGGACTGCCCTGCAACGGTATTTTGATATTCCCGTGGCCTTTGAGAGATATATTACTTCATCCGAATATTTTTTACTCATACTTCACCACCGCTTATAGGCATATTATATAATATTTTATCTTTAAATAACATTAAATTCAGATTAAAAATGAAATAAATACCACCATTTTTGTGCCTGAAGCCGTCTTTTCGGATTTTGGACGATATAAGATAAATAAAGTTATTGTAATTCATAAAAGTATGTTATAATCTATATGCGGCCCATGCCGTGCGGAGGAAACAATGAATCTGATCGAAAAGATGTTTAATAAAAACACCCTTACATATATAGCAAACGCAGGCGTCATGATCAACATAAAAGATAAAAAGATAATCATCGACGGCATACTCGACAAAGGACCGTACCGCGGACCGGAAGACGATTTCGTTGAAAAGCTCGTCCTCGGTAAAGAACCTTATCATAATATCGACACGATATTTTTCACCCACTCTCACCGTGACCATATCGATCCGGAAGTGCTCAACGAACTCCTGAAAAGAAACCGCCACGTCAGGGTCATCTGCCCCACTGCCGCAACAAAACTCATTTCATCACAGCGAAACTATAATGAGGTGCTTTCACCGCAGATAATGACCGTGGCGATGAAAAACCACACGCGCCTTGAAATATCCCTCGGTGATATTTCATTCAGCGCACACCGCCTCGTGCATGACGGAGTGCATCACTCCACTCTGGAGAACATCGCATACAGCATATATACAGGCGGAGTCAGCATAACAGTCCTCGGCGATGCGGCACCTGTGGTGAGTGATTATGAAAAGTGTGACATTCCCACAAAGAGCGATATTCTTCTCTGCCCCGCAAATTACGCAGGACAAAAAAGCGGCAGGGAGATCATTTCTTCCCTCGCTCCGAAGCATCTCGCCCTTTGCCATATAGGATGTGACGAAAAAGAACTTCACCGCATCAGCACACTTTGCGAAAAATATAAAAAAGATCTCCCGAAGAAAGTGAGCATCCTCACAACTCCCGGAGAAGTAATAAAATTATGACAAACCAAGGAGAAAAACATGAAAGTAACAGTAAATCCCGGCCCGTGCAAACTTACAACTGTGATCATCGCGGAAATGAACGATGATGTCGAGATCACATTATCTATCCAGTCCAACTGCGGTGCATACAAGAAAATGAATGAAGAGCTTTCCGGAATGAGCATTGATGCATATTCAGAGATCTTCACACCCTTCGGAACATCCGAAATCGCACAGATATATAAAAAATATGTCAAGCATGCGACCTGCCCGGTTCTCAGCGCAATCTTAAAAGCCATCGAAGCGGAAGCCAATCTCGCACTTCCGACAAACGTAACGTTCGAATTCGAAAAATAAGCTTCATCATGCCCGTCAAAATATTTTGACGGGCTTATTTTATTCCTGATCCGTGGTGCCCTTCCGGGCATTTTGCGCCTTCGGCGCGTCCCGCCCGCCCACCCCGCCCGCGCCGCAACCGATGCCGCGGCATCGGTACCCGAAGGCTTCGCCTTCGGGTGCAGGACGGCCTTGGCCGTCCCGCGCGGCGCGCCGCCGCCACGCGAAAGCTGCGCTTTCGCGGCCAAGAGGCTTAGCCTCTTGG
>JAFXKY010000020.1 GCA_017531485.1 Eubacteriaceae bacterium
CCGCGCGGCTGTGCCGGCACAGCCGCCGCCTGTGGCAGAGCCACAGGCAAATCAAGGCGAAGCCTTGATTGCGGCGCGGAGGGCGGGTGGGCGGGGGAGAGATGAAAATATTATTACAGATATAAAAAACGGTCTGAACTCAGACCGTTTTTGTTTGTTGTAAAAATTCTTATCAGCCGACATCTTCAAACTGTGAGTTGTAAAGCTGAGCGTAGAATCCGTTCTGAGCGAGGAGCTCTTCGTGGTTGCCCTGTTCTACGATGTCACCGTTGTTGATTACCAGGATGAGGTCAGCATTCTTGATCGTTGAAAGTCTGTGCGCGATTACGAAGGATGTTCTGCCTTCCATAAGTGCGTCCATAGCTTCCTGAATGAGAATTTCTGTTCTTGTGTCTACTGATGATGTAGCTTCGTCGAGGATGAGGATCTTCGGATCTGCGAGGATAGCTCTTGCGATAGTAAGAAGCTGTTTCTGTCCTGCTGATACGTTTGAAGCTTCTTCGTTGAGTTCCATGTTGTATCCGCCCGGAAGAGTTGATACGAAGTGATGTACTCTCGCTGTCTTCGCAGCCTGAATTACTTCTTCGTCTGTAGCATCCATCTTACCGTAACGGATGTTTTCCATGATTGAACCGTTGAAGAGCCATGTGTCCTGAAGTACCATACCGAATACTCTTCTGAGTTCGTCACGGTCGTATTCCTTGATGTCATGTCCGTCTACATAGATCGCACCGCCGTTGAGGTTGTAGAATCTCATGAGGAGCTTGACCATTGTCGTCTTACCGGCACCTGTCGGACCTACGAGAGCAACCATCTGACCCGGTTTGACTTCAGCATTGAAGTCTTTGATGACGATCTTGTCTTCCGTATAACCGAATTTTACGTTCTTGAATGTAACTTCGCCCTTGATATCGTCTGTTGAATATACCTTGTTTGAAGGTTCTTCTTCTTCGGCTTCGTAAATTTCAAATACACGTTCTGCTGCAGCGATAGTTGACTGAAGCATATTTACGATCTGGCTGAACTGGTTGATCGGCTGGTTGAGGTTACGCACATACTGTGTGAACGCCTGAATATCACCGACTTCGATCATTCCTGCGATTGCAAAGTATGCGCCGAGGATAGACTGTGTTACGAAGTTTAAGTTACCGATAAGGCCCATGATCGGGTGCATCATTCCTGAGAGGAACTGACCTTTCCACTGTGCTTCGAAGAGCGCGTCTGCCGTGTCGTTGAATTCTTTTACGATTACTTCTTCACGGTTGAATGCCTTAACGATGAGGTGTCCTGAGTAGTTTTCTTCGATGAGTGAGTTTACTTCCCCACGAAGTGCTGACTGTCTGATGAAGTACTTCTGTGAACGTGAAACGACGAATTTCATTACCATCGTTGAAAGCGGGAGGATCATAAGGGAAGTGATTGTCATGATCCAGTTGATGGAGAGCATCATGTAAAGTACGCCGACGAGTGTAATTGCTGATGAAATTACCTGGTTCAGAACCATACCGATGCTGTGTGAGATTGAATCTACGTCGTTTGTGATTCTTGAGAGAACTTCCCCGTTTGTCATCGTGTCGAAGAATTTCATCGGGAGCTTTTCGATCTTGTCAACGAACTGCTGACGGAGATTGAAAGATACTCTGTTTGAAACGCCTGCCATGATGAACTGCTGAACATATCCCAGCGCGCCGCTGAGGAGATAGAGGCTGAGGAGTGTGAGGATGATCTTTAAAAGACCGCTGAAGTCGATTCCCGCACCGCCTGCAACTTTGTCCACAAGACCTGCATAGATAAGTGTCGTTGCCTTACCGAGGATCTTCGGACCGATGATGTTGAACATCGTTGATGTGATTGTGATCATAGCGATGATCACGAAGTAACCGTAAAACGGTTTCATGTAAGCGAGAAGCTTTTTGAGTGTTCCCATAAAGTCTTTTGCTTTTTCACCCGGCATACCGCCGCCACGGGGACCACGTCCGCGCTGTCTGATACGTACACCGTTTTTATCTCTCGTCCAGTCTCTTGCCTGATCCTGACGATATTCACCGTGGAGCTTACCACCCGGCAGGTTACCTCTCTTTACAGGCGGTCCCTGCGGCTCAGGCGGAGCCATGAACGGCGGAAGTTTACCTTTTTTCATGTCCTTTTCGATCTTCTTTCTCATCTTCTTGGGCATGTTCTTGAGCATTTCTTCCATTTCTTCCTTTGAAGGACCACCCTGACCCATCGGCGGGCCCATAGGAGGCATTCCTTCCGGCTTTTCGCCGCCCTGCGGTGGCATAGGAGGCATTTTTTCTTTATTGTTATCAGTCATTTTCCAATTCCTCCTCTGAAAGCTGTGAGTAAGCGATTTCCTTGTAAACTTCGCAGTTCTTAAGGAGATCTTCATGTTTGCCCTGACCTACGATCTTGCCTTCTTCAAGAACGATGATGTTTTCAGCATGCATGATAGTGCTGATTCGCTGCGCAACGATGATCTTTGTTGCATCTGTGAGTTCTTCGTTGAGTGCTTTACGAAGCGCTGCGTCTGTCTTGAAGTCGAGAGCTGAGAAGCTGTCGTCGAAGAGGTAGATGTTCGGGCGCGGTGCTACGGCTCTTGCGATAGAAAGTCTCTGTTTCTGTCCGCCTGAAACGTTTGTACCGCCCTGTGCGATGGGTTCATAATATCCGTAAGGCATGTTTTCGATGAAGTCTGCGCCCTGAGCGATCCTTGCTGCCCTGAGAACTTCTTCGTCGTCCATTTCAGCGTTTCCGAAACGGATGTTGGATTCGATAGTACCTGTGAAGAGGAGACCCTTCTGAGGAACGTAACCGAGTTCTTTACGGAGATCGTGCTGTGTCATATTTTTGATGTTTACGCCGTTGACGAGGATCTCGCCTTCCGTAGCATCAAAGAATCTCGGGATAAGGTTGAGGAGCGTTGACTTACCGCAGCCCGTACCTCCGATGATAGCTGTTGTTTCGCCTGCTTTTGCAGTGAATGTGATATCTTCGATAACTGCGCTTTCTGCGTCGGGATATGTGAAGGAAACGTTTCTGAATTCAACTTCACCCATCTTTTCCGGAACGAATGCTTCCGGTTTTTCCGGATCCTGAATTACGTTGACGCTGTCGAGGATCTCATTGATACGTCCTGAAGATACGAGAGCTCTCGGGATCTGCATAGACATATTTGAAAGCATGTGGAATGACATGATGACCTGCATAGAGTAGTTGATGTATGCTGTGATGTCACCAACCTGCATTCCGCCGAGGTTTACTGATCTTGCTCCGAACCATACGATAGCGAGTGAAGAACCGTTCATCGTAAGCATCATGATCGGTCCCATAAGACCCATCATTCTTGCTGTCCATACGCCGAGTGAACGTACTTTTTCGTTGGCATCTCTGAAACGTTCTCTTTCATAGTCGAATGTTGAGAACGCACGGATTACCGGAAGACCGTTTAAGATCTCACGTACAACGAGGTTGATGCGGTCGTTGTTTTTCTGCATGATCTTGAATTTCGGAGTAACTGTGCCGAAGAGTGAACTTACTGCCACTGTTACAAAGATAACTGCAACGCACATGATCCATGAAAGTGATGCGTTGAGTTTAACTGCCTTGATGATACCGCCGACAGCCATGATCGGAGAGTATACGATGTGGCGAAGACCCATGTTGAGCATACCCGTGATCTGCATTACGTCGTTGTTTGTTCTCGTAATGAGGGATGCTGTTGAGAATTTTTCCATTTCTTCGTTTGAGAATGTGATTACCTTGTTGAATACAAGCTTACGAAGCGTCGTACCGACTCTTGCGCCCATTCTTGACTGAACGAAGCTCATGATGATTGATGATACGGTTGAGATAGCCGTAACGCCGAGCATGAGAAGACCTTCGATAACGAGATAGAGGATCTGTTTTGCCACAACGTTGAATCCGAGGGCTTCATAACCTGTCTTGATGTAGCTGATAGCAGCCTGATTTACAAGGCTCTTTGAGATGTTTGTGAATAATGACTGAGCTGTTGTGATGAACTCATCAGCCTTTGCAGAATCATATCCTGCGAGCATTCCCGCGAGGTCGCCATTGGAAGCGAAGGGTTCATCCATGAGGGATGTGAGCTGCTTGCGATAGTTTTCGTAACTGTCATTTGTTCCCGCCATAACAGTATCGAGAAGAATCGCATTGGAGAATGCGCCAGCGAGTGAAGAAAGATCATTTCCTGAGATCTCTTCGTTGAGAACATAAACTTTTGCCGGAATTTCAGGATATTTTTCTTTGATTTCGGCATAACCGGCATCTGCAGAAGTGACGAGGGTGTAACTCCTTTCTACGAGGGATTTTTCGTCTGACTTCATGAGAGCAGTAAGCTTCGTAAGTTCTTCTTCTGAAATTACGTCAGCCACTGCCTGCTCGATGCCGCCTTGCTGAATTCCGACGTTAATGATGTTTGCTGTGTGTACCGGAATCTCAAGCTCTGTCCATGCCTGAACAAACAAGAGGAGTGTGATGAGAATCATCGGAACAACAAGATTGTCAATTTTTTTGAGCAACTTGAACATTGTCAGTCTTTTCTCCTTTCTTTGCATTCCTTCATCGGCATGAAATCCTTCTTGTCAGAGTATTTGATGAGGTTGTCACGGATCTGTAAAAGAAGTCTTCTGAAGACGATCTTTTCTTCAACGGTAAACCCTTCAAACATCTCCTCTTCAAGCGTCTCCGTAATGCGGTGAAGCTCTGCGGCTGTTTCGATTCCCTTTTGAGTGATGTAGACACGCATGATCCTGGCGTCTTTCTCATCAGGGCGTTTCTCGATGAGTCCTGCGTTTTCGAGTCGTTTCATTGAAACGGTTATCGTCGGCGCAGACACGAACAGTTTGTTGGCGAGTTCTTTCTGTGAAAGACCGCTTTCGTCGTTCACCGTCAGAAGCAGCGGGACCTGCCCCGGGTGTACGTCGATACGTTCGAGAAGTGAGAAATGCCTTGAAAAAAACATGTGGGACACCCTGTCCATTAATTGGTGAATGTACTTAGGTTTTTTCATTTCCGCCTCTGAATTTTTTATTTAGTTGACTAAACAAGATTATACCACAGACACATTTAATTGCAACCCTTTTTTGCATATTTCAAGCAAAAAAACGAAATTTTTTCGCTTTCGTTACTTAAACAAAAAATCGTTCCCGCGCCACAGCTGCGCCTTTTTGCAGAAGTGTGGTGAAACCATGAAAAAATACAAGATTCACCACATATTGTAACTCTAAATGCAATTTTTTTTACATTTTGAATCTGTTTTTGTTGTGTATTCCGCAAAACTGTAATATAATGAAGGGTATCAATGGATGTGTGCCGTATAGAGGAAAATAGGGTATAAAGATCCGTCCCGGCACTGCATTGAACCAACTCAAACTTTAGGAGGCATAACTGTGAATCTTGTATATTCAGGCAAGACAAAAGACGTCTTTGCACTTGACAACGGAAATTATCTTTTAAAATTCAAGGACGACTGCACCGGTAAAGACGGCGTATTCGATCCGGGCGAAAACTCTGTAGGTCTTACTATCGAAGGCGTTGGTGACGTTAACCTCAGAATGTCAATTTACTTCTTCGAAAAGATCAATGCTGCAGGCATCAAGACACACTACGTAAACGCAGATCTCGCAAACACAACCATGGAAGTTCTTCCGGCAAAAGTTTTCGGCGAAGGACTTGAAGTTATCTGCCGTCATAAAGCAGTAGGAAGCTTTTTCCGCCGCTACGGTCAGTATATCGAAGAAGGCGCAGACCTCCCCGCTTACGTTGAAACGACATTCAAAAACGACGAACTCGGTGATCCCCTCGTAACGAAAGATGGCCTCGTTGCTCTCGGCGTTATGACAGACAAACAGTATGAAGATGTCAAACTCATGACACAGAAGATCACACAGATCGTTGCTGACGAACTTCTCGCAAAAGGCCTCGTTCTTTACGATATCAAGTTCGAATTCGGTTATGACAAAGACGGAAACGTAATGCTCATCGACGAAGTTGCTTCAGGCAACATGAGAGTATATAAAGACGGAAAATACATTGACCCGATGACGCTCTCCGAACTCTTCTTTGCATAATACTCATAAATTAATAATGAAAGAGAGGGCCTTGTAATGGGCGGATTTTTCGGGGTAATATCCCGGCAGGATTGTGTACTTGATATATATTTCGGAGTGGATTATCATTCCCATCTCGGTACATACCGCGGAGGGATGACGATATACGACGAAGTGGAAGGATTCCAGCGTCAGATCCATAACATTGAGAACACCCCTTTCAGAACAAAATTCGAAAAGGACCTTACGGAGTTTAAGGGCACAAGCGGCATCGGATGCATAAGTGATTCCGACCCGCAGCCGCTGTTGGTAAGAAGCCATCTGGGTTTATTTGCCATCACCACCGTAAGTGCTATCAATAATTATGATGAGCTTGTAAATGAATACTTCTCCGACCACGGCCATCAGTTCATGGCAATGAGTTCCGGAAAAGTCAACTCAACGGAGCTCATCGCCGCACTCATCAACCAGAAAGACGATTTCGTTTCCGGCATCCTTCATGCGCAGGAGATGATCGACGGCTCCGCAACTATACTCATTCTCACCAAAGACAGCATCATCGCAGCCCGCGACCGTTACGGCCGCCTGCCTATATGGATCGGAAAGAATGATTACGGTCACTGCGTTTCATTCGAAAGCTTTGCATACACAAAGCTCGGATATGAAACCGTATATGAACTGGGTCCGCAGGAGATAGTAAAACTCACTGCCGACAGCTGCGAAACGCTCTCTCCCGCAGGAGATGAGATGAAGATATGTGCGTTCTTATGGACATATTACGGCTATCCCAACTCCAACTACGAAGGCAGAAACGTAGAGATGTTCCGTTATAAGAGCGGAGAGATCATGGCGAGGGACGAAGAAAAGCGCGGAGAAAGACCCGTGGTGGATTATGTCGGCGGAATGCCGGATTCGGGTATACCGTACGCTGTGGGATACGCAAGAGAGAGCAATCAGGCGTTTTCCCGCCCGTTCATCAAATATACTCCCACATGGGCGCGTTCGTTCATGCCGTCACTTCAGTCCGTAAGAAATCAGATCGCAAAGATGAAGCAGATCGCCCTTCCGGAACTGATCAAAGACAAAAAGCTTCTTCTCATCGACGACAGCATCGTCCGCGGAACACAGCTTCAGGAAACTGTGGAATTCCTTAAAAGCGCAGGCGCAAAGGAAGTGCATATGCGTTCGGGATGTCCGCCGATTATGTACAGCTGCAGATACCTCAATTTCTCCCGCGGAAAGACGGATATGGAACTTCTTGCGAGAAGGATCATTCAGGAGCTTGAAGGCGACGAAGGACAAAAGCATGTGGCTGAATATTCCGATGCGTCAACCGAAAGAGGTAAATGCATGTTAAAAGCCATCTGCGAAAAGCTCGGCTTTGACTCCCTCGGTTATCAGACGCTTGACGGACTTATCGAAGCTATCGGCATTGATCCGGAAAAGATCTGTACATATTGCTGGAGCGGAAAGAAATAAAACGGAATTATAAAACTATCAAGAAACGGACCTTGTCCGTTTCTTTTTTATGCCCTGAATTATCCCTCCTCATTGAGGTATCAGGACTGACTTTTGTGGCTCAGATTGCTCCCCTGCTTCGCAGCCACCGCAGCCCACCCTTATCCCCCTGTCACCGGGCATCAGGTTCCCGTGAATCCACTGTATTCGCTGAAATAAGATATATTGATGTATCTGAATTTGCCCGATGACATCCCCCTTACAAGTAAGGGGGATAGCGCGCCGCAACCGATGCGTTGCATCGGTTCCCAAAGGCTCCGCCTTTGGGTGCAGGACG
>JAFXKY010000021.1 GCA_017531485.1 Eubacteriaceae bacterium
CGAAGCGGAAGCTTCGTCGCGCCTGCGGCGGGGGTGGGCGGGCGGGAGTGGAGAAAAGTCACCGGGATGAGAATATATGATAAACATGCGGTGTATAAAATATCTCACGGAAAAAGAAAAATGTTGATTTTATGTAGTTTTTGTGTATAATATGTTTTATATAATACAGCTATGAAGAAATGAGTAGATAAACCTCGTTCTTACAGAGAGCCGGCGGATGGTGAGAGCCGGAAGAATGAATTATCGAAGATGGTTTCGGAGCTTCTGCGGTGAATAATGAGCCGCAGACGTTTGCAGCGTTAATGCAAAAGAGGACTTTCGTCAATTTGGGTGGCACCGCGGTTATTCCGTCCCATGCATTTGACGATTTTTTATTATCCGGAGGAAAAAATGACAAAAAAACCTTATTACATCACAACGGCGATCGCCTACACATCAGGCAAACCCCATATCGGTAACCTTTACGAGATCGTTCTCGCAGACGCTCTCGCAAGATTTATGAGAAGCTACGGCTATGACGTATACTTCCAGACAGGTACAGACGAACACGGTCAGAAGATCGAACTCAAAGCTCAGGAAGCCGGCGTTACTCCCCAGGAATTCGTAGACAAAGTTTCTGCTGAGATCAGACGTAACTGGGAGATCATGGGTTCTTCTCATGACAAATTCATCAGAACAACTGACCCGTACCATAAAGCAAAAGTACAGAAGATGTTCAAAAAGCTTTATGACAAAGGCGATATCTATAAGGGTGAATACGAAGGTATGTACTGCACACCCTGCGAATCTTTCTTCACAGAAAGCCAGCTCGTTGACGGAAAATGCCCCGACTGCGGAAGAGAAGTCAAATACGCAAAGGAAGAAGCTTACTTCTTCAAACTTTCCAACTATCAGAAACAGCTCGAAGAATATATCGAAACATCAGACTTCATCCAGCCCGAATCAAGAAAGAATGAAATGCTCAACAACTTCATCAGACCGGGTCTGAAGGATCTCTGCGTTTCAAGAACATCTTTCAGCTGGGGTATCCCTGTTGACTTCGACCCGAAACACGTAATCTACGTATGGATCGACGCCCTTTCAAACTATATCACATTCCTCGGATATGATCCGGACGGAAACCACACAGAAGAATTCAAGAAATTCTGGCCGGCTGATATCCACCTCATCGGCAAGGATATTCTCCGCTTCCACACAATTTACTGGCCCATCATGCTCATGGCTCTCGATGTGCCCCTTCCGAAGAAAGTTTTTGGTCACCCGTGGCTCCTCGTCGGCGAAGGCAAGATGAGTAAATCAAAAGGCAACGTAATTTATGCTGACGAACTCGTTGAAGAATTCGGCCTTGACGCAGTAAGATATTACCTCCTCAAGGAAATGCCTTTCGCACAGGACGGATCCCTCACATACGAACTCCTCATTGAAAGAATCAATGGCGAACTCGTAAATATCCTCGGAAACCTCGTCAACCGTACAGCGGCTATGACAAACAAATATTTCGGCGGAATCATTCCTGCTCCCACAGCAAAGGAAGAAATCGACGATGAACTCATCTCTATGGCTCTTAAAACTCCGCAGGACATCGCTGACAAGATGCATGAAATGAGAGTTGCCGATTCTATGCAGGCTATCTTCAACCTCCTCAGAAGAGCAAACAAATATATCGACGAAACAACTCCCTGGGTCCTCGCAAAAGACGAATCCAAGAAAGAAAGACTTGGCACAGTTCTTTATAACCTCATGGAAACGATCCGTTTCGCAGGCGTTCTCCTTTCATCATTCCTCCCGACAACGGGCGAAAAGATGCTCGGTATCTTAAATACGGATGAAAGATCATTCGAATCTCTCTCTGCATTCGGCGGACTCAAAGCAGGCGAAAGCTTAGGCGAAGTCACAATGCTCTTCGAAAGAATCGATGCGGAAGCAAGACTCGGTGAGATTCAGAAAAAACTCGCTCCGAAGAACCTTCTCGAACAGGCTGAAGTAAAAGAAGAAAAAGCCGAAGAAAAGAAAGAAGAACCGAAGGAAGAAGCTAAAAAAGAAGAGATCACAATCGACGATTTCGGTAAGCTCGAACTCAGAACAGGTAAGATCATCGAAGCTAAGAAGCATCCGAAGGCAGACAAACTTTACGTATTCAAGGTAGACCTCGGAACTGAAACACGCCAGATCGTTTCAGGTATCGCAAAATACTTCGAACTCGAAAGCCTCGTAGGTCAGAACGTAGTCGTTGTTGCGAATCTCAAGCCCGCAAAACTCCGCGGCGAAATCTCCGAAGGTATGATCCTTCTTGCTGAAGACGAAGAAAAAGACGTTCTTTCATTCGTGACAGCAGGCGAAGGATTCAAGCTCGGTTCAATCGTAAAATAAGAAACAACCATTTTGCCCGCCACAAAACGGCGGGCGGATAATATAAATTCCGGAGGAAATAAATATGTCAATCAATATGGTAGCCAACCACGCTATAAGAGCTCAGGAAGACGACATCATCTTCGGTCTTTCAGCAAGAGCAAATGAAGCGATCGCAAAATACGGTAAAGAAAACGTTATAAACTCAACAATCGGAACACTCCTCGATGACGACGGAAAGCTCGTTGCATTCGAATCAGTTTACGGCGAACTTCAGTCAATGAATCCGGCAGACATCGCTGCATACGCAGGTCTTGCAGGAATTCCGGCTTTCCTTGAAGCAGTAGTAAAAGCATGCTTCATGGATCACCGTCCGGCAGGCTTCATCAAAGCCGTTGCAACACCCGGCGGAACAGGCGCTATCAAAAACGCAGTAGTAAACTACACAAATCCCGGCGACACATTCTTCACAGCAAGCACATACTGGCCGGCATACACAACTATCGCTGTTGAAAACGGCAGAAATTTCGACACATTCAACCTCTTCAACGAAGAAGGAACACTTGATTTCGAAAGCTACAAGGAAAAATTCATCTATTACCTTGAAAAACAGAAACGCGTTCTTGCTATCCTCAACACACCGGCTCACAACCCCACAGGATATACTATCTCTGACGAAGAATGGGATAAGATCATCGATCTCGCAAAAGAATATGCGGCAAAAGATCCGGATTACAGGATCACTATTCTCGTTGATATGGCATACATCGACTTTGCCGGCGAAGGCGACACAAGATCGTTTATGGAAAAATTCGGAAACCTTCCTGAAAACATCATGGGTCTTTTTGCTTATTCAGCATCCAAGGGATACACGATGTACGGACTTCGTAACGGAGCGCTTATCTGTGTAACTCCGAAAGAAGAACTCGCAACGGAATTCTACTATGCATGCGCACACTCAAACCGCGGCAACTGGTCAAACGGTACAAAAGGCGCAATGCAGGTCATCGCAAACATCTTCTCTGATGAAGAAAAATACGCAAAATGTGAAGAAGAAAGAACCAGATACCGCAAACTCCTCGCAACAAGAGGTGCCGCATTCATGGAAGGCGTGAAGGAAACAAACATCCCCATCACAAACTACTGCGGCGGCTTCTTCGTAAGCGTATTCGCGAACGATCCGAAAGCTCTTTGCGAAAAACTCATCGAAAAGAACGTATTTACAGTTCCTCTCGCTGAAGGTATCCGCGTTGCGATCTGCGCAATGAAAGAAAGCGACTGCAGAAGACTTCCGGCTATCATCAAAGAAGCTATGGTTGAGCTTGGAATGATGTAATGAGAAAAGCTACAAAGGCTTATTATGAATATGTCGTCCGCGAAGGATACGAAGGAAGTATCGAGAGTTACCTTAAGGATAATTTCAATTATTCCGGAAGGGTCATCACCCGTAACAAAAAAGAAGGCTATCTTCGCCTGAACGGAAAAGATGTATATTTCAAAGAACTATGCAAAGGGGGAGATGTTATCTCCCTTTGTTTTGCGGGAGAATATCCTGACTGTGATGCGGTGGATATCCCTCTTGATATCATCCACGAAGACGACGATGTCATCGTAATAAACAAATCTCCCAACACCGTCGTTCACCCGACGAAATCCCACCAGACTGATACTCTCGCCAATGCTATTTATTACCATTGGGAGAAAATAAGGCACACGGGCAAAGTAAGGTTTGTGAATCGCCTTGATATGGATACTTCAGGAATCGTCATCGGCGCGAAGAATAAATATGTGCATCACTATATTCAGGCGCAGTCAATGGAGAATATAACCGAAAAGTATTATTACGCTATCGTCAAAGGTGTACTCCCCGATGATTCGGGACTTATCGATGCGCCGATAATCCGAGAAGAAGAATTCGGACTCACGAGGATCGTCCGCGAAGACGGAGATCCGTCACAGACTGTGTACGAAGTGGTGGAACGCTTTAAAAACCACACACTTTTGAAATTAAAACTGCTCACGGGCAGAACTCATCAGATAAGGGTACATCTGAAACATATCGGATATCCTATAATCGGAGATTTTCTCTATTTTCCCGAAGAAAACCCGTATATGTCCCGTCAGGCACTTCATGCCGCGAGCTTCTCGTTTATTCACCCGAGAACATCGGTCCGCGTGACATATACTGCACCAATGCCCGAAGATATGAAAAATGCAATAGAAATGATGCGAAAAGAAAGAGAGGAAGAGTAAATGGATGCTATAAAAGCTATTATGGAGCGTGTCAGCACGAGAAAATTCTCCGACCGCCACATTACCGATGAAGAACTCAGAATCATCCTTGATGCGGCGATGGCAGGCCCCAGCGCCACAAACGCAAGACCGTTTTCTTTTATCGTCGTGAGAGATAAAGAAATGCTCGGAAAGATGGCAGATGCGAATATGAAATATTCCGAACCTCTCAGAGGTGCGGATGTGGGGATCCTCGTATGCGGAGACCTTGAGAGAGCTTATGCGGCGGCGCCGGACTTCTGGGTCGTTGACGGAACTATCGCGGCGCAGAACATGATCCTCGCGGCACACGCCCTCGGAATCGGAAGCTGCTGGCTCGGAACATGGCCGGTGGAAGAGAGAGTAGAGAACCATAAAAAACTCTTCGATCTTCCCGAAAACATTATCCCTCATTCACTCATCGCGTTCGGATTCCCCGAAGGCGAGTTCAGAAAACAAAAAGACCGCTACGAAGAAGACAGAGTCCATTTCGAAAAGTGGTGATCAGATAAACAAATAAAGGCACAGATATTTGACTTAGTCAATATTCTGTGCCTTTGTTTTATTACATAGCTGCTTTGATTCTTCTGAGAACTTCTTCTTTTCCGAGAATACACATTATGAGCTGGATGTCAGCGCCGTGAACTTCGCCTGTGAGGGCGATACGTGTGGGCATATAAAGCGCTTTGCCTTTGATCTTATATTCCTTCTGGATAGTTTTGAATGTAGCTTTCATTACTTCCGGAGTGAGGGCTTCTTCTTTTTCGAGGAGTTCAACGAGGGCTGAGTAAAGCTGCGGGTTTGTTTCCATAGCTTTTGCTTCGAGTCCTTCTTCGCTTGTTACTTCCTTCGGTTCTGCGAAGATCTCTTCTGCTTCACGGACAACTTCTTCGAGGAAAGAAACTCTGTCTTTGATGCAGTTTGTGAAGTAAAGGAGTTTTGTTTCGTCGTTTGCGAGTTCGTCATATTTGCCGACGAGATATCCTTTTACGAGACCTGCAAGCTTTTCAGCTTCCATTTCCTTGATGTAGTGTGAGTTGATCCAGTTGAGTTTGTCGATGTCGAAAACTGCGCCTGCTTTGCTGAGTCTTGAGAGATCGAATTCAGCAGCAGCTTCTTCGAGAGAGAAGATCTCTTTACCGTCCGGCATAGACCATCCGAGCATCGTGATGTAGTTCACGATAGCTTCCGGAAGATAACCCTTCTGGAGGAAGTCTTCTACAGCCGCTGAGCCGTCACGTTTGGAGAGCTTTTTCTTGTTTTTGTTGAGAACCGTCGGAAGGTGAACGAATGACGGAGCTTCCCATCCGAAATATCTGTAAAGAAGGATGTGTTTCGGTGTTGATACGAGCCATTCTTCGCCGCGGATAACGTGAGTGATCTTCATATGTCTGTCGTCAACGACAACCGCAAAGTGGTATGTCGGGAAACCGTCAGCTTTCATGAGGACCTGTTCGTCGATGTCTTTTGTGTTGATTGTAACCGTGCCGCGTACGCCGTCTTCGAATGTTACATCTTCGTTTTCCGGAAGCTTCATTCTTACTACATGGCTTTCACCTGCCGCAAGTTTTGCTTCAACTTCTTCTTTTGAGAGATGTGAGCATTTTGAGTCATATTTAGGTGTAAGTCCCTGAGCTGACTGTTCTTCACGGAGCTTCGCAAGTCTTTCCTGAGAACAGAAGCAGTAATATGCTTTTCCTTCGTCAATGAGCTGTTTAGCGTATTTAGCATAAATTTCAAGACGGTTTGACTGATAATACGGGCCGTAGGGACCTGTTTCGTAAATTTCGCCGTTTTCGTCGAGCATCGGACCTTCAGCGTGCTGAATGTAGCATTTGCCGAGAACGGAAACGAGGTTCTCAACGCTGCCCGGAACGTATCTTGTCTGGTCCGTATCTTCAATACGGAGGATGTAGTCCCCACCTGTCTTTTTAGCGATGAGGTAGTTATAAATTGCGGTTCTGAGTCCGCCGATGTGTAAATATCCCGTCGGTGACGGTGCAAATCTTGTTCTGACCATTTCTTTTCCTTTATAAGTTTTCT
Organism: Eubacteriaceae bacterium; assembly: GCA_017531485.1. Taxonomy (GTDB): domain Bacteria; phylum Bacillota; class Clostridia; order Eubacteriales; family Anaerofustaceae; genus SVCP01. Next base: position 6,664 of record JAFXKY010000021.1, read on the forward strand.
TTTGTTATGATTTTTCCGTCAATCCAGAGTTTTTCCAGATTGTAATTTCTTCTTTCTTCTTCCTGGAAGATATGGACGACTGCTTCGCCGAAATCAAGAAGGATCCATTTTGAATCGTGTCTTCCTTCTCTGCCGCGGAGAGTGAATCCCGCGAGCTCAGCTTTTTCTTCCACGAACTCGGCTGCAGCTTTTGCAAGTCTTTCGTTGGATGCCGTGCCGATGATGAACGCTTCCATGTCAACGGAGATATCGGAAATATCGATTATCTGAATATCCGTTACGTTCTTCTCTTCCAGCCATCCCTGAAAAAGTGTGTAGTCTGTATGCATAATAACCTCACTTTGATAATGTTTTGTAATCTTTTTGTGTGTAAATTATATCACACATTTTTGAATTAGTACAGTCATTTATCTTATAAACGGCTCAGGCGTCGAATTATATACCTTCGAATACGGCGGCACCGATCTTATCAGCCATACGTTTCCGCCGATGATGCTGTCGTGTCCCACGGTGGTGTCTCCGCCGAGGATGGACGCTCCGGAATATATGATGACGTTGTCTTCGATGTTGGGGTGACGCTTGTTGGCGAGGAGAGTTCCTTTTTCGTCCACATCAAAGCTTCTTGCCCCGAGGGTCACTCCCTGATAAAGCTTTACGTTGTTGCCGATGACCGTCGTTTCTCCGATGACCACTCCTGTGCCGTGGTCGATGAAGAAGTGGTGTCCTATTTTTGCACCGGGGTGGATGTCGATGCCTGTGTTGGAGTGAGCGTATTCCGTCATTATTCTCGGAATAAGCGGAACTCCCATTTCCCATAATTCATGCGCAAGACGGTATGTGCTGATTGCTTCCATGCAGGGGTAGCTGAGGATTATCTCATTGAAACTCTTCGCCGCAGGGTCTCCGTCATAAGCGGCTTTGATGTCCATGGAAAGAACTTCCCGCACCTGCACGAGCCTGTCAAAGAATTGGTAAGCGATCTCTTCCGGAAAACCGACTTTTCCCGACTGAGAAAAAGCTTCCCTGATGAGGGATTCGAGAAGAATGAATGCCTCCGAAAGGCGCGTCTCGATCTTTGCCTGCATGAAGTCGAGGTTTTCGTAATATTCCTCATAAATGCTGGGGAAGATCGCGCACTGAATGTTGTCGATAAATTCATAAACTCTCTTTTTCATAGAGAGGAGGCCTGTTGAATGGCTGAATTCCGCACGGTTTATGTCGTTAAGACGCTTTGCAATGTTTTGCTTTTCGTTGATCCAGTTGTTGATGTCCATATTTCACCACCGTCAATACTGTTGATAATTTTAGTTTATGATATTTTATCATTACCGTTTTGTCAAGATTTTTCGCCTGTGGACACGTTGGAATAAAAACAAGACCGGCGAAAGCCGGTCCTGCAGCATGATTGGGTGTATTGACTACTCGATTCCGAAGAACTTCGCCGCGTTTGAATAAAAGATCTTTTCTTTGATCGTTTCGTCAAACGGCCAGTTCTCAACGTCATTGATGAGCGTTTTAAGTTCCTTGCCCTGACTGTTCCAGTCGCTTGAGAAGAAGAACTTGTCCTGAATTCTCGGGATCCAGTAAAGATACGGTTCGAGCCCTCTTCCGGGTGTTGCGATGAGGGCAGGATCGTGAGTCTCCATGTTGAGATATACGTTTTCATGGCGCAGCGCAAGTCCGATGAATTCCGTTGTCCAGGGCCATCCGCTGACTGATGCAACGATCTTCATTTCCGGAAAATCCCTTGCCACTTCGTCAATGTGGATGGGGTGACCGATGTCCATGGGAACTGCTGCGGAGAGGTTCATGCTTGAATAGATAAATACGGGAACGTCAAGCTCGCAAGCCTTTGCGTAGATCGGGTAATTATGCTTGTCGCTCGCAGCGAGGTGCGTTCTGAAAGCCGTGATATAAATTGCTTTCAGCCCGAGTTCCTTTATTGCGTATTCCGCTTCCCTTACGGCCTTCATTCCGTCAAGGGGATTTACGAAACAAAATCCGCCGAGTCTGTCGGGATACTGTTTTACTATCTCTGCTGTCTTTTTATTGTCATGGCTGTTGTGGCATGTCATCCCCCACTTTACTCCGAGGGAATCCATTTCATCCATGAAGCTCTGAAGAGTAGGAGCATTCTGATGAGCGAGAGTTTCAACTTTTCTGACAAAAGAATCCCTTCCTTCATTTTCATAAATCGCGTCGAGTTCTTCGAGAGTGATCCCGAGTTTTTTCTCGATTCCGCCGTTGAAATTTCTGCGGTATCCACTCCAGGCTTCCTTATTTTCCGGAAGACAGAACTGATGCGCGACCCTGATGAGGTCTTCCGCAAAGTCCGGCATATCAAGACAAAGGTCAATAATTTTTCTCATGATTTCTCCTTTCAGACTATGAGATATTTATATATAATAATACTCCATATAACGAATAATATCAAGCCGTTTTTTTCTTACATTATCCCGAAGATGTGCTTTATCGCCGCTTCACTGTCATGACGGACTGTGCGGTCGATTATCTTGGCAAGGCTCAGCCCGATAAGGTCGTATTTTTGACATACTTCATGATCGGTATCGCATATTACGGGGGCTGAACTTTCCTTTTCATATCTCCTGAGGATATCTTTGTCGGAAATGGGCGTAGTGTTGTATATTATGTGGTCGACGATATTTTCTCCGCCTGTGTGCTTTTCAAATGCCATTATGTGATCAGAAAGCCTGTAATCCCTTGTTTCGCCCTTTTGTGTCATAAGGTTGACTACCCAGTACTTCTCCGCATTGCTCTCTTTCAGGGCTTTTACAACGCCTGAAACGAGGAAGTTCGGAATGATTGAAGTATAAAGACTTCCGGGAGCGTAGATGATCGTGTCTGCGGCTTTTATTGCTCCGATACACTCCTCAAAAACCTGAGCGTCGATGGGGGAGTTGTATACCCGTGAGATCGTCGTCTTGTGCTTTGCGGCATATTTCGGGATCTGGGATTCACCCTTGACGATCTTTCCGTTCTGCATTTCAGCACAGAGTGTTATATTGTCCGTGCTGACGGGAAGGACCCTTCCCTTGATGGCAAGGACATCGCTTACGGCACTTATTGCAAGGGGAAAGCTTCCCATAAGGTCGTCAAGGACGGTAAGGAGGATGTTTCCCACGCTTTGCTTACTCATGAATCCGTCCTTGAAGCGGTAATTCACAAGGCGGCTCATGAGGCTGTCTTCGTCGGAAAGGGCAACGATGCAGTTGCGGATATCCCCCATGGCGATGACGGAATAATCTTTCCTTATCCTGCCCGTGCTTCCGCCGTCATCACACACGTTGACGATGGCGGTGATGTTGTCGGTGTATTTCTTCAGCGCTCTTAAAAATACACTGCTCCCCGTTCCTCCGCCGATGATGACGACATTTTTATCTTTTAAATTCGTATTATTCATCAATACTTATCCTTTAATATGTCCCTGTGTTCAATGAGGACGTTGTTGGTGTGTCTGAGCGCTGTGTTTTTGAGGGACTCTGCGAAATATACACTTCTGTGTCTTCCGCCGGTGCATCCGACGGCGATGATGAGCTGACGTCGGCCGTCTTCATAGAATCTCGGAATGACGTAATCGAGAAGCGAGGAGATCTTTTCGGAGAATTCCGCCGTTTCCTCAAATGATGAAATATACTTCACGACTTCTTCGTCAAGCCCTGTCATATGCCTGAGAGAAGGCTCGTGGTAAGGGTTTTTGATGAATCTCACATCGAAGATATAATCCGCATCTTTCGGTATGCCGTATTTGAATCCGAATGAAACCAGAACGACCCTGAGACGGTCCTTGCCTGAAGTGTCGAGAACTTCAAGGAGCTTTGCCCGGAACTCATTGTCGGTGGTTTCGGAAGTGTCGAAAACGTAATCACTGACGTTTTTTATGGAATTTACGAGAGCGCGTTCTCGCTTGATCGTCACGGAAAGTCTTTCTCCGCCGCCCATAAGATGTCTGCGTCGCTGGGTCTTGTAACGCTGGATGAGGACGTCATCTTTTGCATCCACGAAGATCGTCTTGAGGTCCGTGTTTTCCGTGAGATACTGAAGCGCATCTTCAAGCTCATTGAAAAAGACTTCTCCGCGCATATCCACAACAAGACCGATTTTTTCCGGAGCGTCTTCTTTTGATTTAAGCTGTTCCACGAATTCTTTTATGAGGGAAATGGGCATATTGTCTACGCAGTAATACCCGAGATCCTGAAAAACTCTGAGTGCGATGCTCTTGCCTGCAGCAAGCATCCCGCTGATAAGAACGACCTGCATACTACACCTCTTCTTCTGTTATTTCTGTTTCTTCATCCGCATTGCAAGACGGATCTTCATCTTCGCACGAAACTTCTCCGGGAGATCTTTCAGCTTCCTTCTTTCTCTGTTCCTCACGTTTTTTTCTCTGCGCCTGTCTTTCGATCATCTCAAGATTGCGCATATAATCTTTCGGAAGAAAGAATTTTGCGAGCTTGCTGTCTTCTCCCGAATCAAGGGATTTGTATATTCCCTTGACGGCAAACCACGTTGCGATCCATGTTATCACAAGAAAAATACCGATATAAATATATATTTTTGTCATGCCTTCTCCGATAGTTTTTTGTTTTATTGTATCACAACTTGGGCTTATTCGTACACACGAGGATAAAAAAATAAATTATCTCACGGGAGTTTCTGCGCAGGTGCGTGTATCGTTTTTGCAAAACTGCTGACGGAAGCGGGAAAAGTGCATAAAATTCACGCTTGGGGTTGACGGATGTGTGCAAGCTGTGATAACATTTTGTCAAATTGTGGTGTTCGACAAATTGCGACAAAATAATTACTATAAGGAGAGTATTTATGTGTAAGTACCAAAAATCCACCTTAATATTCATGATTCTGTTGATCTTTATAATTTTTCCAGCATCGGTTTTCGCATCGGAGTTTGACTCCGGAGACGGAAGTGAAAACTCTCCGTATGTCATATCTGAAGCGTCACAGCTTTATATGATAGGAAATTATCCTTCATGTTATTTCACACTTAAAAATGACATAATCTTTACCGAAGAAGATTTCTCCGAAGGCGGGGAGTTCTATAATGACGGAAGCCTGTGGCTGCCTATCGGGGATAAGGAGAATCCGTTCACGGGAAGCTTTGACGGATGCGGCCATGAGATCTCGGGACTGAAAATACATGCCTCTGTACAGGAAGATGCGTACATCGGGCTGTTCGGATATGTCAGCGGCGGAAAGATCTCAAATGTCAGCATCACGGATTCGGATATAATCGTGACCGGCGGTTCAGACAGCGGGCTTGTCAGGATATTTGCGGCGGCAGTTGCCGGCGTTCTTGACGGAGGGATCATTGAAAATTGCGGAAATATCGCAAACGTCATGGTATATTCCGATATGTCCCTCAATTATGCCGGCGGAATATCCGCCTGCATCAAAAACGGTTCAGAGATCAGAAACTGTTTCAATTCAGGCAACATAACGGCTGTTTCCGAAGATAACGTATCCGTCGTCGGCGGCATAGCTGCGGACGTTACGGACAGCAGGATAGTAAACTGCTATAACTGCGGAGAGATAAATTCATCCGCAAAATCCTCCGCATACTCCTTTGCAGGCGGAATCGCAGGCGAGGTTGCTGAGAGTATTTTCGGAGAAGCTTCTGTGGAATACTGCATCAGCGTCGGAAATGTTATGTCGGATGTGTCGGCGCTCAGTGACGGAAGCGACCCGGGCGATAAAGCGGCGGCCATCGCATCAGCGAATATAAGCGGCAGCATTTTGGGATGTTACCATACGGTCGGCATGAAGTCTGTGGGGCAAAACAAAGATGGCGAACTCAGCGATATAGTATCTTTATCGGAAGAGCAGATGACTTTGCAGGAGTCCTTTGCGAATCTTGATCTTGAAAATACGTGGACGATCGTCGAAGGCGGAAAATTTCCCACGCTGAAAAGTGTAGTACATTCCGAAATCGGAATCACCGGAATTTCATTGCGTGAAGATGCACGTACGGAATACGCTGAAGGCGAGGAGATCGATCTTGACGGAACATATCTCATCGTAAATCATTCTGACGGTGAAAACACCGAAGTTCCTCTTTCCGAAGCCACAGTTTACGGTTATGACGGAAATACTGTGGGAACACACAGCATAACCGTTCTCTATAAAGGCTTTTCAGTTCGGTTTGAAATAACCGTAAGTCATGTTTATACTCCTGAGATTACTGAAGCGACCTGCACCGAAGGCGGATATACGACATATACTTGTGATATTTGCGGTGACAACTACACTTCAGACGAAACCGAAGCCCTCGGACATACGGAAATAACTGACGTAGAGTATCTCGATCCGACTTGTACTGAAGACGGTCATACAAAAGGCACTGTCTGTGAAGTTTGCGGGGATACTGTAACGGAATCAGAAGTGATCCCGAAACTGGGACATGATTTTGAGCCGGTTTATGACGGTGAAATGAGCTATGACAATCACTGTATTGTCTGTGGTCATACGGAAGCTCTCAGCGGAGAAGAGACAGTTGAGGTAATAAACAACAAGCTGAGTGAAGCAATGTCGGACGGAATAGACTACGAAGACATACCCGTATGGAAAGAAATATCCTCGGTTTACCACACGATAGGCGCGGACGACATCGAAAATGTTGATAATGAAGCATACGAAACACTCCGCTGCCGCATAGATCATTATTACGACGGAGATCTGGACTTTGACGGAATAATACGCTCGGCGGATATATCCATAGCTTTGTATAATTACGGAAACAGCGGAGGATATTGCGACCTTAACGGCGACGGACGTGTCAACTCCGACGACCTGTCAACAGTCCTGTTCGGCTATGGTACAAGAGCAGAGAAGTAGTAATAAGGCTGACAAGAGTCGGCCTTATTTTTGTGTTGTGTTTAATGTTACAATAGCTCGCCGGAAACTCATGATTGTCCATAAAGATGTGTGGTCATTCATCATCTGCAATCGATTTCAGATATATAGACAGTAGTTCAAGAGCTGTTTCTCTGTCTTTTGGTGAGCATGCATTGAGTCGATGCCATAACTCCTCCTGACGTGCGGCGAGAGAATGATTATCTTTCGTGAAGATCTCATCGGGAGTGATGTGCAGAGCAGCACATATTTTCAGAACCGTTTCAATCCTCATATTTACACTTCCTCTTTCAATGTCCGCATAAGTTCTGTCGGACAGTCCTGCTGCTTCTGCAACTTCCGCCTGTGTCATGCCGGACCGTCTGCGTATCATCAGCAGCTTGTTTCCAATAGTATGTAAGTCAAAAATAAGCATTTTAGTTCCTCTTAATTGGTAATATATGGGAATTATAGTTCCTGTTGAAATTGACAAAAAGGAAGTAGGGTAATATAATTACAGGAAGAATAGTTCCTGTTTCGCTTTGTGCCTTTTGGATAGAAAGCAATAATGGCAGTGGCCATTTTTATGATATAAAAATAAAACAGAAAGGACAATTAAAATGAAGAAAAGGATTATCAGCTTTATTTTAGCAATCATGATGGTTATCGGTGTTTTTCCGGTAGGTATTTTTGATGCTGTTAAGGTTGAAGCCGTGACAGTCGTTGACAGTGGAACATGCGGAGATAATCTCACGTGGACGATCGACAGTGATGGTTTGCTGACGATCAGTGGAACGGGAGCAATGTCTGACTATTCTTATGGCGTTACTGCGCCATGGAGTGAACAGAAAGATGATATCAAATATGTCGGAATCATGGATGGTGTCACGAGCATAGGCGATCATGCATTTTATGAATGTGATAAAATGACCAGTATCACAATTCCTGAAAGTGTTACATCGATAGGTGTTTACGCACTGTATAACTGTCAAGGCCTGACGAGTATCGATCTTCCGGATAGCCTGGAAACTATAGAAGATAATGCTTTTTACGGATGTACGAATCTAACAGCTATTACGATTCCTGCCGCATTGGAAACTATCAGCAGTGGTATATTCTCGTATTGCTTTGACCTTACAAGTATAACAATTCCTGAAAGCATCACAAATATCGGCAGCGGTGCGTTTTTTCTCTGTCGTGCTCTTAAAGAAGTTCATTTTCTCGGAGATGCTCCGACAATAAATGGATCGATATTTACGGAGGTTACCGCAACAGCAACCTATCCCGCAGGAAACTCAACATGGACAGCTGATAAGCTCCAGAATTATGGAGGGACTATCACATGGATGGAAGCACCGGAAGAATCTGTTAAGGGCGATGTGGACGGAGACGGAATCGTTACTGTAAAAGATACGATTCAGATTCTGAGATATGCGAATAATAAGTTATCTGTTCTTGATTCCGGTAAAGCAGATATTAATGGCGATGGCAAAATCAATGCTCTCGATGCAACTCAGATAGGCCGGTTTATTAACAGGCTAACATCTGTTCTCGGATCTGCCGGCGATTATATTTCATATCCCTCCGGAGAAGGTACCGCTATTGACTTCGTTCTGGAAATGCCGGAAAATGTTTCCGTTGGAGATACTTTTACTGTAAAAGGCAAACTCGCGACAACAGTTGATGTTGCTGGAATTCAGTTTGAATTAAGTTATGATGAAAGCATTTTAGAATGTACAGCAGGCACAATATCATCATTTGCGGATGCGATGGCGCCGAATTACTCCTCCGATACAGGAAAAGTTTATATTACCGGATACAGCGCTACAGGAATCAATGTGCAGGCAGATGATTGTTTTGTTTTGACATTCCTTGTGAAGGATACGGACGCTACATTAACGATGCTCGATATTGATGGTCTTGTGACAGCAGTCAACAATGATACCGGACAGACATCAGATCTTAACGTTAATTTTAAATCAGAAACGGTTCAGATCGCTGAATCTGCATCCATTAGTGGTACTTGTGGAGACAACCTCACATGGACTCTTGATGATGAAGGTACATTTACAATCAGCGGTAGCGGAAATATGAACTCATGGGCAGATGAAAAGTCTGTTCCATGGCATCAATACAGAGTTGACATTACAAAAGTTATAATCGAAGACGGTGTTGAATCCGTTGGAGCATATGCATTTACTAACTGTACCAGACTTAAAGATATGTATGTCGGATCTGATGTCGGAAGCGTGGCTTATCCGTGCTTCTGGGGGACTGCAATAGATAATGTGTATGCTGCAGATTTCGCAAAGATAGTACAGATCGAATATGGTTCCGGTACCGAAGGCGATATGGATCCGCTGTTCAGGGCCGCAAGCAATCTTTATATAAACGAAGAGCTGATTACCGAAGCAGTTATTCCGGAAGGTGTTGAGAGAATCGGTGATTATGCATTATTTGGTCTGGATCAGCTGACAAGTATTTCATTGCCATCCACATTGAAATCAATAGGTAATGATGCATTCTTTGGATGTTGGTCTGTGACGGAAGTCCGTATCGCAGACATTACAAAGTGGTGCGCAGTAACTCTTGAAAAACTGGAAGGTGTTTCTGATTGCAAAGCGAACCCTGCATCTGTCTGCAATAATATATACATTGGAGATAGCACAGAAGTAGTTACGGAAATTACTGTACCCGGATCAGTAAAAAAAGTAGGTGATTTTGCATTCTATGGTTGGGAAAATCTGAAAAAGGTTACGATCGAAGACGGTGTTGAAGAAATTGGTGCTTATGCATTTGCAGAGAGTGGACTTGTTTACGAATTTGATCAGTTGATTATTCCGGATTCGGTAAAAATCTTGGGTGAGTATGCCTTTTCCGGAACTGATTTGGACGAGCTTGTTCTTGGGAATGGACTTACTCACATCCCGGAAGGTGCATTCTACTATTCTTCTCTTTCTTCAGTCGAATTCGGGGAAAATATCAGAAGTATAGGCAAAGAATCCTTTAGTTCTAATGGTTCATTGTATGACATTGTGCTTCCATGCGGTCTTGAAAGCATTGGTGAATCTGCGTTCAGTGGCTCAGGAATAATGAGACTGACGATTCCCGATACAGTAAAAACAATCGGAGTAAAAGCATTCGATGGCTGTCAGATATATGAACCTTTAACCATACCTTCAAGTGTTACGGAAATTGGTGAGTTTGCATTTAATCAGGCGTCCATTGGTGATTATGGATATCTGGGATATGGGCAAATTGCATTTGCAGGAAATGCCCCTGAAATCAATTCTACAGCATTTACAGGTGTCACTGCAATAGCAACATACCCTGCAGGAAATGCTACGTGGACTGCTGATAAGCTCCAGAATTACGGCGGAACCATTACATGGAAAGAAGCGAAGGTTGAGCAGGAATATGTTGCAAGCGGCACCTGTGGTGAAAATCTTACATGGACACTTGATGTAAATGGAGAGCTTACGATTTCAGGAACAGGAGATATGTTTGATTATACGTTCAACAATACTCCATGGAGTAAGTATAAGGCAGACATCAAGTCTGTTGATATTGGTAAAGATGTTACAAGAATAGGTAATTACGCATTTGAGAACAGCACTGCGATGACATCTGTTTCTATTCCCGAAGGTGTAACAAGTATAGGAAATTTTGCATTTATTCACTGTACATCTGTTACTGAAATAGATATTCCCGATTCTGTATCTGTTATCGGGAATGCTGCGTTTGAATGGTGTAGTGCACTTACAGATATGACAATTCCAAATGGAGTAACGATTATTGGAAATGATTTATTTAGTTTGTGTGACAATCTGGTAAGCGTAGCATTACCTGATAGTGTTACTAGTATCGGATCAAATGCATTCAGCAGTTGCTACTCTCTTACAAATGTAAATATCCCTGAAAACGTAACATATATTGGAGATTCAGCGTTTTCCAATTGTAAAGCTCTTACAGGTGTTATCGTTCCTGATGGCGTCACGGGCATTAGCAATTCGGTATTTTATTCCTGCAGTAACCTTAGAGATGTTGTGATGCCTGCGGATGTAACATATATCGGTGAGTATGCATTTGCTGAATGTTCATCACTTACGAGCGTAACAATACCTGAAAATGTTTCAAGTATCGGGGTTTTCGCATTCTCTCAATGCTCATCGCTCAGTGAAATTATCTTTAGAGGCGATGTTCCGACAGTGGATGGAGCAATCTTTACATATGTCACGGCAACAGCAACCTACCCCGCAGGAAATGCGACATGGACGCATGACAAACTTCAGAACTATGGCGGAATGCTTTCATGGAAAATGGCTGCTGCCGAAATCCTTTACAATGGCTCATGTGGAGACAATCTCACATGGACCCTTGATAATGCGGGCACACTTACGATCAGCGGAACTGGTGCTATGACTGACTATTCATATGGCGGCACCGCACCATGGAGTGAAAAGAAAGATGATATCAAAACAGTTGTGATCGGAGATGGTGTCACGAGTGTTGGTGCATATGCGTTCTTCCAATGTAGTAATCTTACAAGTGTTGACATGCCGGAAGGGCTTACAAGTATAGGATACGGCGCATTCATAATTTGCAGCAGTCTGACATACGTGGATATTCCGGACAGCGTAACGAGGATAGGGGGAAGTTCATTCTCTGCCTGCAGCCTGACAGAAATAACCATTCCCGAAGGTGTGACAGAGATTGAATTCACGACATTCGGAAGTTGTGATTTCGAAAAAATAGTTATCCCGAGCAGTATTAAAAAAATAGATTCATGCGCCTTTGATGGTTGCTCATTGCTTAAAGAAATTGTGTTCTTGGGTGATGCGCCTGAATTCCCATCATCTGCATCCATATTCATGGGGGTGACAGCGACAGCAACCTACCCCGCAGGAAATGTGACATGGACGCAGGACAAACTTCAGAACTATGGCGGAACAATTACATGGAAAGAAGCGAAGGTTGAGCCGGAATGTGTTGCAAGCGGTACTTGCGGAACGAATCTCACATGGACACTTGATAATGCAGGAAAACTCACGATCAGCGGAACGGGTGTCATGCCTCCTCTTGATCATCAGTCAGCTCCATGGGTATCTGTAAAAGATCAGATTATATCTGTGGTAATTAATGAAGGCGTTACATCCATCAGCTACGGCTCGTTTGAATCCTGTTCAAAGATTGAAAGTGTTTCTATTCCCTCCAGTGTAAAAGTGATAGATGCGTCGGCATTTGCCGGTTGCAGCAGTATGGTCTCTATAACGATTCCTGAAGGTGTGGAATCTATTGGAGGATCAGCATTCTGGAATTCTGCGCTTTCAGAAATCGATTTCCTTGGCGATGCTCCAACGATCAATGAAATGGCTTTTTATGGTGTATTGGCTACAGCAACATATCCCGCAGGAAATGCGACATGGACGAAGGACAAACTTCAGAATTATGGCGGAATGATTTCATGGAAAATGGCTGATGCCGAAATTCTTTACAATGGCTCATGTGGAGACAATCTCACATGGACACTTGACAACACGGGAAAACTCATGATCAGCGGAACAGGTGACATGTCTCATTATAGCATGAGTTCGGTTCCTTGGGCATCTTACAAGGGAGATATCAAATCAGTTGTGATAGGAAATGGTGTGACGGGTATAGGCTCATACGCTTTTAACGGATGCTGTAATTTAACAAGTGTGAGCTTTCCGGAAACATTGACAAGCGTTAACGGCAATTCTTTTGAAGGATGCAGTTCACTTACGGAGATAATTCTTCCCGATGCAGTGACATATCTTGGCGATTACGCATTCAGCGGTTGCACCGCTTTAACAGACATTACTCTTTCAGGAAATATTGCGATGATCGGTATGTGGGCATTTCAGAACTGCTCATCACTTACTGATGTGAAAATACCGGATGGAGTTATCACTCTCGGAACTTCCGCGTTTACCGGTTGCAGTAACCTTGAAAGTATAACAATTCCGGCAAGTGTGACCTGTATTGGCGGTGAAGCATTTTGGGAATGTAACAAACTTGCTGATGTCTATTACAGATCAACGGAAGAAAACTGGAATAATAATATATCCATATATTCAGGCAACGACAGTTTGGCTTCAGCAGCGAAACATTATAATGCTGACGAATTCAGTGGTACTTGCGGGGATAATCTTACATGGTATCTCAACAGAGAAGGTGTTCTGACTATCAGCGGAACAGGAAATATGACAGATTACAATGGATGCGGTGCCCCATGGTATTCGTATAGAGCAAATATTAAATCTGTCGTTGTAAATGAGGGAGTAACAAGCATCGGTACTAATGCATTTATGGAATGTTCAGCTCTTGCAAGCGTATCGATCGCTGAAAGTGTAACATCTATCGGTGACTATGCGTTAGCTTATAGTGCTGTCGAAAGCATAATAATTCCCGAAGGTGTAACCAGAATTGGTTTTTCTCAGTTCGCAGGATGTGCTTCTCTTAGAGAGATTACGATCCCCGGAAGCGTAACTACAATTGATATTTACGCATTTCAGTATTGCGACAATCTTACTGATGTTTATTTTGGAGGAACCGAATCAGACTGGCAAAGATTCTCAACCTCTATGGGAAATGAAGCTCTTTTATCAGCAAGTGTCCACCACACAGTTGCTGTTGTTAAAGGCGATGTTGATAAAGATGGTATTGTTACGGTAAAAGATGCGGTTCAGATCATGCGTTTTACGAACAACATGGCGTCAGTATTGGACAGCGGCAACGCAGATGTAAACGGCGATGGTAAAATCAATGCCCTTGATGCTACTCAGGTCTTACGACATGTCAATATGTCCACATCAGTTCTCGGAACATATTCAGGCCTTCCGTATCCATATCCTTCAGGAGATGGAACAGCCGTTGATTTCGTTTTTGAGTCAGTCGGAGAGGTTTCAATCGGAGATACCTTTACAGTAAAAGGCAAACTCGGAAAAACAGTTGATGTGGCAGGAGTTCAGCTTGAATTAAGCTACGACAGTAGTGTTCTTGAATGTACGGAAGGAACAGTATCATCTTCATTTGTTAATTCCATCAGTCCAAACTGTTCTTACGAAAGCGGAAAAGTATATATTTCCGGCTATGGAGACAGAGGTGCCAACGTCCAGGCCGATGAAGTATTTGAATTAATATTCAGTGTCAAGGATACATCTCTTACATCAACAGAGATCAGTATTGACGGGCTTGTAGCTTCAGTTAATAGTGAGACGGGACAAACAACGGATCTCAATGTTACATTCAAACCTCAGACGATACAGATAAAGGCGTCTTCCTGTGTCGGCGGGGCTTTTGGTGAAAACCTCACATGGACGCTTGATGACGAAGGTACGCTTACTATCAGCGGAACGGGCAAATTGTCAGGATCAGATGATATAACAACCAGACCATGGTACAATTATTACAATTCAATTACCAAAGTTGTAATTGAAGATGGTATTACTGAAATTGAAGCATATGCATTTGCAAGCTCAGAAGGGTTGAAAAGCGTTACAATTCCAGGAAGTGTAGTTAAGGTTGGGCGTTCTGCGTTTGGAAATTGTCCGGAACTGACGACTGTTGAAATTGGCGAGGGTGTTATTGAGCTGTACACAAGTGCATTTTCAGGAAACACCAAATTAAAAAATATAAATATACCTGCAAGTGTTACAACTATCGGATTTGGTGTATTTGAGGGTTGTTCAGTGCTGGAAAGTATTATTCTTCCTGATAATGCCACTCTTGACAGCTATGTATTCCGTGATTGCTCAAGCTTAAAGAATGTAAATGTACCAAGTACGGCTACAAGCATCGGTGATGGATTGTTCCAGAACTGTACGAGTCTTGAAAGTATAGAAATCCCCGAAAGAGTTATAAACGTTGGTGAATCTGCATTCAGTGGATGTATATCTCTTGGTGATATCCATTTTCTTGGCAACGCTCCGGAAATTAATGAAGCAGCATTCACAGATGTAACGGCGACTGCAGTATATCCAAGGAACAATGATTCATGGACAACAGATAATCTTCAGAACTATGGTGGCACCATCACATGGAAGAAAGCAGATCCTGTAATCCTTTACAGTGGTACTTTTGGAATAAACTTCACGTGGACTTTGTACAGCGAAGGAACGCTTACTATTAATGGTGACGGATCATTCCCGTTGTGGTCCAGTGCGGAAAATGTACCTTGGTATATATATGCGGAAAACATAAAGAATGCGATTGTTGGCGAAGGCATCACAGAGCTCGGATCATACTCATTCTCAGGTTGCTTCGAACTCACTCAGATCGATCTTCCCGAATCACTGGAAAAGATCGGAGCGCATGCATTCTATAACTGCCTCAAACTTGAAGAAGTAGACCTTTCGGA
>JAFXKY010000022.1 GCA_017531485.1 Eubacteriaceae bacterium
AAAAAAAAAAAAACGATTTTAAATCCGAAAATACTTTACAAAATGAAATAATCGTTGTATTATAGTGTCAACATAATGCATGACTGAAAGGAATCCGTTTAAAATCCGGAGCTGATGGGCAGCCGTATAGCCGGCAGACTTTGTTGTGAAAGTAGAAGGTATCCGAAATATGCCGTATTTGTGATGACAAGAAAGCTCGCGTCGGGTACATCCCGACGTTTTTTTTATTAAAAATAAAAGCACCACCGATTACTGTCCGTGATTTGGTCGTCTCATTCAGTACGCGGTGGCATCGGCTAATTCTGTAAATTGCCTTTTCTCATTTTATCATAAATAAGATTGAATTGCAATACTTTTGATTTCAGGAGCCGGCTTTTGTTTGAAAAAAAATGAAAGAAAGGTTCTGTTTTTGTGTGAAAAAATATCTAAATTATCAAATATTGTTTTATCAGCTCTGTAGTATTCCATAATTTTTGCCGAAGAAGATCCATTCCCCGGTTTTGTCTTTTTACCGCAGAGAATTAAAAAAAAAGAAGAATTTGTAAAAGACGGAGACGAAAAATCAGAAGATGTTTCCAATGAAGGAAAACATTTCCGACGTATCCGTATATTTAGCTTTGGCAGGATGCGGAGTGCTCACCATGGCAGTCCTCCGCGTAAGAAAAAACATAATTAAGCTTTCACCGCAATGGCGTAGCCGTTTTTCGTCCGTGATTGGTCGTCTCATTCGGAAAACGGCTGCATCGGCCGACTGTATCTCAGTCGGAGTCTTTGCGTGAAAAATATATTTACATGAAAGGACGATTTATGGATAAAAGGATTCATAAAATTCTCTCAATGATCCTGGTTATTCTTATGTTCCTCGGAAACATCCCGGTGGCGGTCTTTGCCAGTGAAGATACTCCGGTAATCCTTGACGAAACATCAAGTGGGGAACAGACAGGATCAGACACAGGTCTTGTGGAAGACAGTTCAGTAACGGAACAACCTTCAGATGAAGAAGATATTCCGGTTGCTGACGGACAATTCACAGTGACCCTTTATACTACGGCAGACGGACTTACTCTTTCCGATAAGGATGGAGAGGCTGTAGCTATTACGGAAAGCACAAGCGGAGATTACAAAACTTATGCTTTTACAGCTCCCGCAGGTACATATTCCTATGAAACGGAAGATTACGGCAAGGGCGTGATCAAGGTTACGAAATCAGAAGATATTTATCTCAGAGTCGTAAACTACAAGCTCCAAGAAGAAGCTCCTGCAGCATTTACCGTAAAGGTAGTAAGCTCAAAGGATGAAGAACTTGTGTATAATTCCACATCGGATAAGCAGATCGTAAAACTTCTCATTCCTGCTTACGGCTACGCTCACCGCTACAGATTCAACTTCATTCCTGCCGAGGAAAGATACGCTTCTTTCTCAGGAAACCTCTGGGTAACGAAAGGTACAGGTGAATTTGAAGGCTTCAAAACGTCAAGCTACAATCTTTCCGACGGTAATACCTATAAAATGTCGAGCAAGTTCAAGGTGACATTCCAGATCCCCGAAGGAGCAAATCTGAAAGTTCAGCAGCTCGTCAAATTCTACCGTCAGCTCAACGAATTTGAAACGACATTCATCAAGAATGAAAACGGATATGATTATTATGAAGCATACGCTGCAAACGAAGGTGGCAGTATGCAGTACGAAGTAAGCCTTGACGGCTATGACTTTAAAATCGTAAACGGATTCTCAAGTCAAAATCCTTCCATCGTCGTTGAAAAGAGCGAGTTTGAAGAAGAAAGAACACCTTCGTCTTACGAAAATGGTCTCATCACAAACGGAAACGCTTCCAAGTTTATAGAACTGGAAGTTGGTGACAGTTTTGACATCTGGTTCTCAAGAGCATGGCAGGCAGTAGATAATATTACATCAAACCAATACATTGATCCGGACAGACATTTTTATGTTCTCTCAGGTGACAGTGTCGATGTTGACAAATTCGGTGTAGTAACAGCCGTAAAAGAAGGTGTAACTGTCGTTGCAATGACATATGATGCGATGGTTTCAGATAACGAGCTTTACGGCGCAGTAGATCCGGATAAAGTAGCTGTATTCGTATTCAGCGTAGGCGGCACAAAAGACGGTCTTGACATCGGAATCAATCTCAGTGACCTTCAGACATTCTACATCGGAAAGACAATCACAGTTGATGGCACTGATACAGTTATCAAAAACGATTCTTACAAATACACATTCAACCCGACGACCACAACAGACGACGAGATCAAAGTATCCGTTGCAACAGTAAAAGGATATCCCACACCGACAATGTCACAGTGGAAGAACTATACGAAGAACTCAGACGGAACATTCACGATTGATCTTTATTCAGGAAGAAACATCGTTAAAGTAACGGCAGGGGATGCAGAAAGCTATTATGTTATCAACGCAATCGAAAGCGATGTTACGATAACAAACGTAACTAACCCCGGAAATGCAATCGCCGCAGGGGACTCTGTTAAGATCGCTTATACAGGCGTAATCACGCCGCAGCCGAAACTCGGCGCTATCTATAACCCGGGCTTCGGTGGAACAGTATACCTCGAAGGTACACTTTCAAATACTACGGAAGGCGTTGAAGATGCGACAATTCAGGGTGGCACAACGCAGTACGGCATTTCTGCAATGTCAAATATCGTATTTGTTCCGAATAATGCAGGAAACGTTACTGTCAAGGATGTAAGAATCCATCTCGGTGCATTTGGTTCTGCGCCTTCTGCACACTGGAAATTAGGCCTTCAGAGCGGCGGCGGAAGCTATGACGGAGGAATGGCTCCGGAATCTACAGCATATTACTGCTTCTTCCCGGATGTAACATTTGAAGTTCTCGATTCTGCAAACATCGAAAAAGCGGCTGCTATCGTTGAACTCATCAACGCTATCGGTGAAGTAACATTCACAGACGAAGCAAAAGCAAGGATCGACGATGCAAGGAACGCTTATGAAATGGCGAACGAAACAGTTCAGTCTATGATCACTTCCGATCAGTTCAAAGTGCTCACAGATGCTGAAAATGCATATCAGAAGCTCCTTGACAGCAGTATTACAGACTCCATCAAGACGACGACCATTGATGGCAAAGAATATTATGAAATCACAAACGCTGACGAACTCGTGTGGTTCTCACGCCTGGTAAACGGACTTGTTGAAGGACATCCTCTCACATCAAACCAGACAAAGCGTGAAAGCGTAAATGCTATCCTCAAAAATGACATCACACTCAATGAAGATGTCCTCGATGAAAACTACAACCTTAAAGCACGTTCAACAGCTCTCCGAAAATGGATGCCTCTCGGCGGAAGAACTGTCAGACAGGGCTGGAGCGGGATGAATACATACTTCAGAGGTATCTTCGACGGAAACGGACATACTATCAGCGGTATGTATATCGGTTCATACAATGAATGCGGCTCTTACATCGGCTTTGTCGGTCTGGCAAACGGAGCTGTTCTGAAGAATATCAGCTTTGAAGACTGCTATCTTGACGGCACCGGCTTCACGAACTCCCTTTACGGCTTTGCAGGCGCTGCAGGCGGAAGCGGAACACAGCTTACCGGCGTAACATTCGACGGAAAGATCGTTGCAGGATCATTCAACGCAGCAGGTCTTGTCGCTACAAACAACAAACCACTTGAAGATTGCCACTTCACAGGTGTTATTGAAACGGCGGGAACAGGCGTCGGCGGTCTTGCGTATACAAACTCAAACACTGTAAAGAACTGTACGGTAGATGTGAAGATCCTCGTTAACAGAACAGGGAATGGTAATTCCAGCGCAGGCGCATTGGTAGGCTCCAACTCAGGAACTATCGAAAATTGTATCGCAGAAGGCACTGTAACTACAAACTTCAAGACTGCAGGCGGCTTTGCAGGTACAAACAGCGGAACACTTAAAAACAACATCTCATTTGTTACAGTAACAGCTCCGGAAATTGCAGCAGGCATTTCAGCTGCAGGAACAGGCACTATCGACAGTTGTTTTGCATACGGAATGCTTTCAAACGGCGAAGCAATTGTAGTCAATACGGAAACTGAAGGCGCTTGCTACGGCATCGCACCGTCATTCAAATATAACACACCGTCAGTATTCTTCAATACTATGGCAGATACGGAAGTTGACGGCGCAGTTTCAATGACGGCAGAACAGATCGAAAACGGTAATGCAGCGTATGTCCTCGGCACAGGCTTCGGTCAGATGGTCGGTAAAGACATAATGCCTGTTTTCGCAGACGGCAAGAATCAGGTATATTACGCAGGCGGAGAATATGTAAACGCATCTGCGGCAAACCTCGACAAACTCGTAGGAGAGATCGGGGAAGTAGGTCTTGACGGCGCAGAAAACTGCTTCGCAAGAACTACAGAAGCGAAACAGATGTATGATATGCTCACTGACGAAGAAAAAGCAAAAATCACAGATCTCGACGGATTCAATGCAAAGCAGAAGGCTTATGAAGATACTGTAACTGCTCTCATCGCAAAGATCGAAGCTATCAGGCCGGTTAATTCATCAGACGAGAGCTTTGCAAGGATTGATGCAGCTAAGGCTGACTTTGACAAATTCGTTGCTCATGCAGGCGATGAAACCCTCATCACAAACCGCACATTCATTGAAGAAGCTTACGCAGACCACGCACTCTGGGTAAGACATGATGCAGAATATGCGATTGAAAAAACTATCGAAAAAACAACTATCGCAGATAAGGAATATTACGTTCTTACAAATGCTGATCAGCTTACATGGTTCTCATGGCTCGTAAACGGCGTTCTTGCAAAGACACCGCAGAACATCGAAGCAAATGCTGTTCTTGCAAACGATATCGTGCTCAATGAAGACCTCATGGATACTATCGTTGAAGATGGTGCGATCATCTCTGAAATTCCGGAAACGGTCAAAGTATGGGAACACCCCATCGGCGTAAGCTACACAGGCTTCAAGGGCATCTTTGACGGTCAGGGCTATAGCGTAAAAGGCATTTATGTTGTAAATGAAACAGGATCAAATTTCTACGGTCTTTTCGGCGATGTAAATGGAACAGTCAAAAACCTCACTGTCGAAGACAGCGTATTTGCAAATTACTCTAATGGAAGCATGGGGCCTGTAGCAGGCAGAATTTCCACAAATGGTCTTGCAGAAAAATGTGAAGTTATCAATACGTTGGTTTACAGCAAGGGCGCAAATGCCGGCGGTCTTGTAGGTTCAGTTGACGGTTACGGCATTGTCCGCAATTCATACAGCGTTGCCGATATCACAGGCACAGCCGATAAATTAAGAGTTGGCGGTATTGCCGGAAATGTGGGTAACTCAACAGTGGAAAACTGCTACTATGCAGGAAAATGCACGATCAAAGGATACGGCGGAATTGTCCCGTCATTCGGAGCTTACAGTAAAGATATCGTAACAAACTGCTACTGGCCTGCTGATACAGATTTCATGGCTGAAAGCGGTTCAATGGGCAAGGTCGTTCTGACAGGCGGCGGCTCATTCACAAACGATGATCTCACAGGCGGAAAGCTCGCTTATAACCTCGGAGAAGAATTCGGTCAGAAGATCGGAACGGACACACATCCCGTATTCAGAAACAGTGAAAATACCGTATATCTCGCAGGTGAAAGCTACGGCAACGCATCAGCTGAAATCGCAATTGCGATCATCGGTACTATCGGTACAGTTTCTCTCGAAAACGGAACAGAAGACTGCATCGGCAGAACTCAGGATGCCCGTGAATGTTACGACAACCTTTCAGACGAAGAAAAGGCACTCGTAACAAATTACGAAGTACTTCAGGCGGCAGAAGAGGATCTTAAAGTCATCGTAAAAACTATCGAAGACGAGATCGCAACATTCTCTCCGCTTACACTTGAAAACATCGAAGTATACAAGGCTTCCGACATTGCGGATATTGTATACGAATACACATCTCTCGGCGGCGACATGGAAAAGATCGCAAACAATGCTGATTATCAGACAGCACTGGATACAGCCAACGCCCTTATCCTCACAGCTGCGGAAGAAGCAATTCAGACAACTGAAATCGACGGCAAAGAATATTACGTTATCGGCGATGAATATGAACTTATGTGGTTCACAAACCTCGTAAACGGTACACTTCCCACCGATACACCGAAGAACGAATATGCAAACGCTATCCTTTCAGACGATATTACCATTAATAAGAACCTCCTCGGAACGATCGGCGAAGGCGTAACTGCAGTTCCCGAAAATGTCCTGAGAAAAATCAAGACTCAGACAGTAATCGGAAACTATTACTATTACGGCACATTCGACGGCGACGGTCATACTATCAGCGGAATGTATATCCCGCAGTACGGTCTGTTCAGAGCTCTTTACGGAACTGTCAGAAACCTCAATATCGTTGACTCATTTGTAGGCGGCGAAGATAAAAACGGTGTTGCCGGATTTGTAAGCGAATCTCAGGCAGGATCGGTAATCGAAAACTGCTCATTCGAAGGAAGAGTAGTAGGCAAACAGACTGTTGCCGGCATCGTTGGCCAAGCACTTGGATCAACAACCATTAAAAACTGCTATGTAAACGCTGACATCTATTCTTTCATCAGCGGCGGAATGAGCTATCCGGCAAATGACGGCGGCATCGTTGGATCCCTGTATAATAATTCTGTCATCGAAAACTGCTACACAGAAGGCACCATCTCATGCCAGAAAGACAACGGCGGCGGATATGGCGGTATTGCAGGACAAGCAAACGGTTCAACAATCAGAAACTGCTACTCAGCTATGACATTCGATGTTAAAGTTCCAAGATCTCTCGGCGGAATCCTCGGCGGTGGATATTACGGACCGGAAGCTTCAAACGGCAGCACTTTAGAAAACAACTTCTACCTTGAAAACGGAGTTTTCAAAGCCTGCGGTTATACAGACAGCTATAAGGACTACGAAGGCATTGCAGAAACGAGAACAGCGGAAGAATTCGCAGACGGAACGATTGCAGGACTCCTCGGACTTCCGTTTACACAGAGATCCGCAGACAAAATGCCTGTTCTTGCTCAGGCAGCCGTTGAAATAGTCTTTGAAAAAGATGAATTCGCTGACGGCGAAGAATTTACAGCGAAGGTATATCTCATTGACATCGGAAAGACAGATGATTTCGACACTGTCGGATACAGCATTTCTTACAATAAAGACGCTGTTGTGGCAATGAAAGCTCAGGTGGCTGAAAATCTTAAGGAAAATGCAAAAGGTTGCATGATCGATGCAAACAGCGGCGTCATCAAGAGAGTTCTCTTCGTTGGCGTTGAAGACGACAGATCCCTTGAATTTAAAGACGGCAAAGTCCTTATCGACACGATCACATTCAAGGCTTTGGCTGACGGAAAAGTTGATGCACAGTTTACGACTGTCGAAGGAGACATTGACTTTGAAGAAGTGAAGGTAACAGCATATGACACCGGTGCGGAACTTATTACAGGCGCACTTATCACATACGAACGTATCGTTGCTGAAGATAAGATTGCGGCAGATGTAATCGAAGAAATCATCGCTCAGATTGGCGAAACAGTGGAATATACTGATTTTGCTATCGCAAAAGAAGCGAGAGAAGGATATGATGCTCTTGAAGAAGCTGTAAAACAGTATGTTGAAAACTATGACGTACTCCTTGCGGCTGAAACAGTTCAGGCGTTCTGGAAGGAAGGGGACGTAAACGTAAACGGTAAGATCAACGCTCAGGACCTTTCAATGATCCTCGGAAATTACGGACAGACAGAACTTACGGAAAAGAACATCTGCTGTGACATCGCCGGCGATGACGGCAAGATCAATGCCGGAGATCTTTCTGTTGTCCTGACAAACTACTCAAGAAGGATCGTCAAATAAATCAGCTTATTTTACTCATTTACAGATCCTTTCTTAGACGTGCGGAAGATCCCTCATCTGAGGGATCTTCGCACATCATACTGCTAAAAAGGATGAATATTTCCGGAAAGGAGAATCATGAAAAAGAAATTAATAAATATGGTTTCTGTTTTGCTGGCATTTCTTATTGTGATGAGTGCCGTTCCTGCATTCGTTTTTGCAGGTGAGAAAACAGAGACCGTTACTGTATATCTTTCTATGTCCCATGATGACAAATTCCTCTATTGCGAAGATTCGGAGACGGTCATGGCTATGAAAAAGGTCGAAGTTCCTTATTTCGATCTGGCGCTTTACGGACTTGAGGATTATTACTTCAAAAGTGAAGATTATGCTGAGGGAGACACTTCCCATGGCTCGTCTCAGACAGCAGACGATAAGCCGACTCTCCTGCACTTATATCTTTATGCTACGGAGGTATTTTATCTTGGATTGGAAGAGTCAAAGGCAGGCAAAGGCTACCTTAAGGAGGAAGGAATTCTTGGAACAGAAACTATTACCGTTACAGGAGCTCCCGGCTCACTGTATCTGCCACAGTTCTGGGGCGGAGACGAAAACTTCAACTACTATGTAAACCATAATTACCCCCTCGCATCAAGCGGCTGGGGCGCAACGGCAGATCAGATCCTTATTGAAGACGGAGATGTTATTACTCTCGGTCACTTTACAGACTGGAGTTTTTACAGTGACCCCGCATCTGTATTCAACTATATAAAATCAGGAGAAAATACATCAAAGATAACTGCAACTATCGGTGACAAGATCCCTCTTACCCTCCTGAATTCAGGACAAGGCTCCAATTATCAGACATCACACGATGCAATTACTTCTTCTCCGAAAGTATATTACACACCGGCAGATGAGGTAACTGCAGATGTTACGGAATGGACAGAAGCAGGAACGGCAAAAGCAGACGGCACATATGAGTTTGATACGTCATCTCTCAAGGCCGGTGATTACCTTATCGGCATTACGGGCAGCTATGGCGAAACATATACGGAATCCATCGTTGCAACTCCGGGTGCGATACACCTTACGGTGAATGATCTGCCGAACAATGCACCTGTATTTGCGGAAGGCATCCGTGCTGACGGTGGCACGAGAGATATTCTTCTCGGAAGTTCATTTGATATCGATCTTTCGGAAGTGTTTATTGATTCTGACGGCGATGAGCTTACATATACAGTCTCCGTAAACGGCGAAAAAGCTGTCAACACTGAAGAAAAGTATACTTACTCACCGGAAGCGCCGGGAAATACGACTCTTGCTTTTATGGCAAGCGATGGCAAGGATGGTTCGGAAATATATACAGTGAATCTTAAGACATCGGAACTGATGCCCGTAGAAATAGTATTTGAAAAGGATGTTTACAGGGAAAATGCCACAGTAAAGGCCGAAGTTTATATTGTCGGAAATTCCGTATTCAATGCTGCAGGATACAGCATTGTATTTGATACAAAAAATGCGGTCTTTATTTCTGCGGAAGAACCTAAGGATATGAGCGTTGCAAAGTTGTATAATGATGCGGATAATGGTGCTCTCGCAAGGAGCATTTATGTTGATGCAGAAAAAGTGGTCAGCCCTGAAAACGGCAGAACCCTCATCGATACAATCACCTTCAAGATGATTTTTGACGGAGCGATTGATGCTGAATTTGCGACTATCGAGGAAGATGCAGACTTTGCAGATGAAAGTACGTTTGTGGTATATAACGGTGAATATTATCCCACAGAAGGACGTATAACCTATCTTCGTAGTGCAGATCTTGAAGCGGAAAAGCTTGCAGACGCAAAGTCAGATGCCGTAACAGAGCTCGAAGGCTATAAGAATGCTGAAGATTACCGCGAAGCACAGAAAGCCGAACTTGCAGAAGCGATCGAAGCAGGCAAGAAAGCAATCAACGATGCTGAAACTGTTGAAGAAGTAAAAAAGGCGCTTGACAATGCGAAAAAAGCACTTGATGCTATAAAGACAGATGCAGAACTTACCGCTGAAGAAGCAGAAAAAACTCTTGCGGAAGTAAAATTGAATGCAAAACAGGAGCTCGCTACTTATAAAGATCCTGACGATTACAGACAAGCACAGAAGAGTGAGCTTGCAGACGCAGTTGAGGCAGGAAAAAATGCCATTGAAGCAGCCGGAACTGTAGCAGATGTTTTAAAAGCACTCAATGATGCAAAAGCGACAATCGACAAGATCAAAACAGATGCACAGCTCAAAGCGGAAGAATCAGACCATGAGCACGTTTACGGCGAATGGACAGTTGTAAAAGAAGCTTCCTGCACTGCTTCAGGTATGGAAAAGCGTACTTGCACCTGCGGCAAGGACGAAACACGTACGATCGAAAAACTTGCTCATAAGGAAGAAATTCTCAAAGCAGTTGAAGCAAACTGCACTTCTTCCGGTCTTACGGAAGGTAAGAAGTGTTCAGTATGCGGAACAGTAACTGTAAAACAGGAAGCTATTGCAGCTCTCGGACATAAGGAAGAAGTGATTCAGGGCAAAGCAGCGACGTGTACAGAAGCAGGTCTTACGGAAGGTAAGAAGTGCACAGTCTGTGGTACAGTAACAGTATCACAAGAAGTAATTGCAGCCCTCGGACACAAAGAAGAAGTGATTCAGGGCAAAGCAGCGACCTGCACAGAATCAGGACTTACAGAAGGTAAGAAATGCACAGTCTGCGGAACAGTAACTGTTAAACAGGAAGAAATTGCAGCACTCGGACACAAGGAAGAAATTATTCCGGGCAAACCTGCAACAGAAACAGAAACAGGTCTTACAGAAGGCAAGAAGTGCTCAGTATGCGGAGAAATCATCGTTAAACAGGAAGAAATTCCGGTTCTTGAAAAAGAATACGTTCTCGGTGATGTAAACGGTGATGGTAAAGTCAATGCACTCGACGCAACGCAGATCCTCAGATATGCAAACAACAAGGCATCTGTACTTTCAGGTGTTGAAGAAGACACAGCGCTTTACAAAGCTGCTGACGTAAATGCTGACGGCAAGATCAACGCGCTCGATGCGACACAGATCTTACGTTATGCAAACAATAAGGCATCTGTTTTTGACAAATAAGATGACC
>JAFXKY010000023.1 GCA_017531485.1 Eubacteriaceae bacterium
CCCAAAGGCGAAGCCTTTGGGAACCGATGCAAAGCATCGGTTGCGGCGCTGGAGGGGGTGGGTGGGCGGGACCGCGCGAAGCACGGCAATTCTTTCAGCTCAACAATTCAACCGGTTGGAATCATATTCCTCAGAACAACTCCTCAAAAAACTTACCCGGATCATTCAGAAAGCTTCTGGTAATAACGTAATGCTCAGTCTGACGAAAGTCCACTTCCCTCAGTCCATGCTCGGAAAATTCAATTATCTTCGCACCGGGATATGCCATAAGTATAGGCGAATGTGTAGCGATCAGAAACTGTGAATTCTTCTCTACAAGCCTTTTCATCTCACCAAGCAGGACAAACTGCCGCATCGGCGAAAGAGCAGATTCAGGCTCATCAAGGATGTATAACCCATTTCCGCCGAAACGGTTCTGAATAAGAGCCAAAAAGCTCTCACCGTGCGACTGTACATGAAGTGACTTTCCGCCATATGAGTCGATCAGCGGAGGCGAAAATGAAGGAGAGCGATCAAGTTCATCAATGTATGATGCGACATTATAGAAACTCTCGGAACGAAGGAAAAATCCGTCACGCGGAACCCTTTTCTTCCCTACTCTGAGGAATGACGAAAGGACAGAATGAGTATCTTGCGTGGAAAAAGAGAAATTTCTCGTACCTCCTTCGGGATTGAATCCCAGGCTTACTGCGATTGCCTCAAGAAGTGTTGATTTTCCACTGCCGTTTTCCCCCACGAAAAACACCACATCGCTCCCAAGATCTATTTCATTTTTCATAAGATATTTAACCGCCGCAAGTTCTTTCAGATACGATTCTTCCGGAAGCTCGCCATCAATAAAAACTTTTCCGATATATACACTCATTTTTCCTCCTTAAAAACAAGAGAGCCATTGGCTCTCTTAATTTTTTTGTTATATCTGACTTAAAATTCTTCTTCGTCTTCTTCCACGGGAGTGACGACGACATCAAGTTTTACAACTCGCATATCCGCCATTTCCTTTATGGTGACTTCGAAGTTTTCATAACTGAATGATGATCCTTCGGCAGGAATTCCGCCGAGCATTTCGATAGCCCAGCCGCCGACTGATGAATATTCACTTTCGAAATCCTTGTCATCCACTTCGATATAATCAAGGAAATCGTATACATTCATATCTCCGCTTACTTCATAAGTGTTTTCGCCTGTAGAGATGATTTCGGAAATGATCTCATCACTTTCGTCCCAGATCTCTCCTACGAGCTGTTCGAGAACGTCTTCCATGGTAACAAGGCCCATAGTTCCGCCGTATTCATCCGTAACGATCGCGAGGTGTGTCTTTCTGCGTTTGAATTCATCAAGAACAGCAGGAAGCTTCATTGATTTATGAACAAAACATACATCAACGAGAAGCGGTTCGAGATTCATTTCTCCTCCGCTTGCGAGCTGTTTTAGAAGCGAGTTTACGGGCAGAACACCGATAATGTTGTCAATGCTCTTTTTATACACGGGGAAACGTGAGAATCTCGCATCTACGAGAATTTTCATAACGTCTTCGCTCACTGCATCGATATTGATCGCGATCATATCAACTCTCGGTACGATAATTTCAGATACTTCAATATCGGAAAACTCAAGCGCTGACTGCAAAAGTTCTGACTGGTTTTCGTCAATAACGCCTTCATCCTCTACTGTTTCGATGATTGTAAGAAGTTCATCTTCCGTCATACCGCTTTCTTCCGGCATATTTCTTGTCCAGATCTTTGAAATAACGTTCACGATCGATACCGTGACCCACACGATAGGTGCGAATACTACCATAAGCACTCTCAGGATCCTCGCAACTCCGAGAGAGAATTTTTCATTCATTTCCTTAGCAACGATCTTTGGTGAGATCTCTCCGAATATCAGAAGGAGTATCGTCATTACGACTGTCGCAACCGTCGTACCAAGCTCTTCGCCGATAAGGCTGATTGCGATCATTGTGGAAATTGATGACGATGCGATGTTGACAAGGTTGTTTCCGATAAGTATCGTGGAAAGAGCCCTGTCAAAATTATCCGCAATATATGTGGCGATCTGTGCCTTTTTATTTCCTTCTTCCGCCTGTTTTCTGAGACGGTTCTTGTTTACGGATGTATATGCTATCTCACTGCCGGAGAAAAATGCCGAGCATATAAGGCAGAATACTATTGCAAGATAAGGAGTAATTCCGGTCATTATTCTTCATCCTCCTTTACTGCATTTTCTTCACTTACTTCAAATTTCGGTGAGAAGATTATGGACATGATTCTGTTGCTGACAACTTCCTTCACTTCCACAATATATCCTTCATACTCAACGCTTTCTCCTTCTTCAGGAATTCTCGGGAAAAGGCTCATTGCCCATGAAGAAATGTTTCTGTGACGGAATCTTTCGTCTTCAAATTCCAGTCCCATCATTTCAAAAGCATCCCCGACGCTGAGTTCGCCGCTGATCTGATATCTGCCGCCGCCTATTTTCTGGAATTCTTCGATGACGTCATCGCTTTCGTCCCAGATCTCTCCGACAAGTTCTTCAAGAATGTCCTCAACTGTGATAATACCCATAGTTCCGCCGTACTCATCCGTAACGATCGCCATATGGCGTTTTTTACGGCTCATTTCTTCAAGAAGATCATCTATCATCTTCGTCGGCTCGATGAAATACGGTTCACTCGTCACTTCATCAAGCTTCGGGCTTCTGCCCGTAAGGATGAACTTGAGATATTTTCTTACGTGAAGGATTCCTACGATATTATCGATTGTGCCGTCGTATACGGGGAAGCGTGAGCACTTATATTCGTTGATTGTGTTCATGATCTCTTCATCCGTACTCTTCAGGTCAATACCGATAACGTCAACTCTCGGAGTAAGTACTTCCTGAGCAGTGATGTCTGAAAATTCAAGGGCTGACTGCATGAGTTCCTGAGTGTCTTCGTTGATTGAGCTGTCATCATCGATGCTGTCGATGAGATCATAAAATTCATCTTCAGTCATCGTCGGTTCATCATTCGTTCCTACAAGCTTTGAGACTATCGTGCTTATCCCCGTAAAGAAAAACGCCACCGGAGTAAACATCTTCATCAAAAAACGCAAAGAAGAAGAATATGCCAACGCTACCTTTTCGCTGTTAGATTTGGCAAAACTCTTCGGAATCATCTCGCAGAACATGAAGACTACAATGGTGGTAATAATAGTCGAAAGGGAAACCCAGTTCGCCCCGAATTTTTTTGTTACATATAAAGTCACGAGGGCTGAACAACCTACATGAGAGATATTATTACCGATAAGTACCGTCGTAAGCATCTTGTCGAAATGATTCGAAATATAAATAGCTCTCTTCGCCCTCTTGTCGCCGTTTTCGGCGCTGTTTTTAATTCTGATCTTGTTCATACCTGCATAAGCACTTTCCGCCGAAGCAAAATAGCACCCTGCAAGGAAAAATAAAGCAATAAGAATTAATATCCAACTGTCCGCGTCCATATAGTGTGTATCATCTCCAATATTATTTATTTACGCAATGCGTATGCGGAGAATATTATACACTTTTTCACAAACATTGTCAACGACACTGTTTCAAATTCGTTTACATACATAAAAATTTGTGTTAAAATTGTGTAAAAGGAGAGTGATTTCATGAGAAACAAAAGACGTTCACCTGTTCTTTACATAATAGTGGCAATTCTTCTCGCCATATTTTTCTTTCTGCCGGATCAGTCCGGAAATCCGGGAATTCCCGTCACCCCCACACCCGACAAAGACGGATATTATTACTCATACGAAGACGTAACGGATTATCTTATAGAATACTCCACCCTTCCCCCGAACTACATAACAAAAGCTGAAGCGCGTGAGCTGGGATGGGAGAGTAACAAAGGAAATCTGTGGGATGTCGCCGACGGAATGGTCATCGGCGGAGACATTTTCGGCAACCGTGAAGGGTTGCTCCCAAAGGGAGAAAAGTATATAGAATGTGATATAAATTACTCAGGCGGATTCCGAGGAAGCGACAGGATAGTATTCTCCGCCGACGACGGGGATATGTATGTCACATTCGACCATTACGAAACTTTCGATCATATCGGAACATTTGAGGTTGTAAAATGAAAAATTATTTTATTGACTGCAAAAATTTCATCGACCGCCCTTCCGCCCATGAAGAGATAGCTTCATCAATGCACTTTCCCATTCATTACGGCAAAAACCTCGATGCGCTCTGGGATATGCTGACGGAAATCACAGACGAGACCCTCATCGTCCTCTCCCATTCGGGAGATGCGGATATATCGGCACTTCCCGTAATCGCGCTTTTCCTTGAAGCGGCGGATGAGAATAAAAATATAAAGCTTATTGTAATTTAGAAAACCGCACATGATGTGCGGTTTTATTTGTTATATTCAACGTACGGAATCCCGAAAAAGCCCTCGCAGTACAGAGCAGAAACACTATCCCCTACTTTATTTCTTTCATAGACAGCCTGGCTGACAAAATAATCATATTCTTTTCCACTATATTCTATTGATATGGCCGGAGTAGATCTGTATCCACCGGGACGTTTTTCAACAATCTGCGCTGTTATCGGAACTTTCTCATTATAATCTAATGCATAATTTAAATTCGTGAATGCCATTCCAACGACAAACGTTATAAGAATCATATGAATAAAAAATACTCTGACTTTATCCTCTCTTCTCCGTGTAATCGTTTTCAGAATGGCGTACGCAATCACGACTCCGACAATTCCAAATCCTAAAATCAATTTCAAAAGAATTTCATCGCACACGGCATATCCCGGCATCATGAAAAAATTAGTAAAACCACAAAAGAACATTGGCCATATCATGATGATATTATTGCGTTCATGTTCTTCGTAAACCGACGTATACCAGATCGCATATCCGACGCTTACAACAAACAAAATCGTTCCGAACAAAACCCTCATCCGCAGATAATGGCTCACATACAGAAATTTGTACAGAAACAAAAATCCCAATATGTATTTTTTATGTCCACCCGGAATTTTCTTGCTGAAAGCTATCAGCATCGCCGGCATATACGCGCACAAAAGCTCTATTATACAGACAAAGACACTCTTTCCGAAAAAATACAGAACGAAATCCGTCCCTACAAACAGAAACAGTCCGCCGAATACTGTTTTAGCCACACTCTGCACACTTTTTACTTCATGCATCTTTATCCCTCCAGTCTTTCAAGATACTCTTCGAATGAATACTCGAGTCTTTTTATTTTTCCGTCTTCATAAACAAGAACTTTATCGCACAAAGCTTTGAGGAAATATATATCGTGAGAAACCACGAGCATGGTTCCTTCGTAATTTTTCAGTGTGCGTTCGAGCATTTCGCGACTCGGGAGGTCAAGGTGAGTCGTCGGTTCGTCGAGGATGAGAAAATCCCTTTGCTCAATTATCGGTTCCGAGAGTTTCACTTTCATCATTTCCCCGAAGCTGAGGTTTGAAAGCTTTGAGTTCATCAGTCTTGCATCAAGTCCGAGGTTATCGAGATTCGTGCGCATAAGTCCGCTTATGGTGCCGAATTTTTCCTGAAGATACCGAAGGACAGTCTTGTCCGAGTCGGTCATTATCGCAAAAGTCTGATCAAGAATATACGGTTTTACGCTTTCACTCACCCAGAGTTCACCGGAATCGACACTATCGAGTTTTCTTATCATATTCACAAGCGTCGTCTTTCCGCATCCGTTGCGGCCGAAAACCGCCACATGATCTCCGCGGTTAACAAAGAAATCACTGTTTTCAAACAGCTTCACATCCCCGAAAGATTTTCCGATCCCTTCAGCACGGATAATACTTCTTCCCTTCGTTTCGGAAGAACGGATCTGAAAGAAGACTTCCTTCTGCTGCACAGGTCTTTCCTCGCTTCTTTCGATGAGCTTTTCAAGGCGCTTTTTCTGACTTTTGACCTGATTGTCCATCTTCTTGGCTTTTGCCCTGCGGAATTCCTTTGTACCCATCGTAAGACCGGACTTTGCGGGCTTTGTAGAGTCCCTGTGCGCCTTAGCCGACCAGTCATTGAGGCGGGCTATTGTTTCCCTTATCTCCTTCTGCCGTCTTACCCCCTCGAGGTATCTCGCCATTTGTTCGTCAAAAAGGCGTTGTTTTGTGATGGTATAGTCCGTATAGTTTCCGTCGTAGTGGGTGATCTTTCCGTTATCAACTTCAATGATCTCATTTACGACTTCGTCGAGGAAAAAGCGATCGTGGGATACTACGATAAGTGTTCCGTAATATTCATCAAGAAGATCGATGAGTTCCTTTACGGCGAAATAGTCAAGGTTATTTGTAGGTTCGTCCAGAATAAGAACGGACGGATTCTGAGAGAGGATCTTCGCGAGAGCGTATTTTGTTCTCTCTCCGCCTGAGAGCGTTCCTTCGCTCTTCAGTCTGTCTTCATCAAATCCGAGGCGGCTGAGGATCATTCTTTCCTCGCTGTCCGCAGTGTCGGAAAAGTACACTGCCATATCCTCGTTATCCTGTCTGAGGTATGCGATATTCTCTCCTTCGTTCATAATGACGCTGCCGCTGTCGGATTCAATCTGGCCTGTAATGATTTTAATGAGGGTAGATTTTCCTGCGCCGTTTGCGCCGACGATACCGGTCTTTGAGAAATAATCTATTTCATAGTTTATATTTTTCAGCACGTCATGTTCGCCGTAAGATTTTGAAATATTGTTTAATCTGATCTGCATAATATCCTTTCACAAATAAAAGAGCCGCAGGAAAGTTCCGCCGCCCGAAATACAATATTCCTATCATCTTCACAAAGCAAACGAATTTTCTTCTTTCCCGCAAATCGTGGCACGACAAAAAAACCTGCCACATATATTAAAAAATACTATTTGCAAGAAAAAATAATCATTCCGTCACCTCATAGCTTATTGTCTGAATTTTATCATATCTTTCTCTTACATGCAACAAAAATCCGGGTGTATCACACTATGTTCTAATCGTTTTCCGTTCTCCCGCCCCACCCGCCCTCCCTCTGCCGCCGTGCGGCTGGGCGGGATAATAAAAAAAGAAAGTTGACGAAAGTCAACTTTCCACATTATAAACTTTGTAATTACTCAACCGTAACGCTCTTAGCAAGGTTTCTCGGCTTATCGACATCACATCCGCGATTCACTGCGCTGTAATACGCCAGAAGCTGTAATACAACTGCCGCAGGAAGAATGTTCATGTCTTCATGAGCTTTCGGAAGACTGATGATGACATCACTTACTCCGTCATTGTCCTCATTTCCTTCTTCCGCAATAAGAACCACCTTCGCGCCCCTTGCCTTTACTTCCTTGAGATTGCTCATTACCTTATCACAAAGCTCTCCGCCGTAAGTAAGCGTGCATACGACGACACTTCCTTCTTCCAGAAGCGCAATGGGACCGTGCTTGAGCTCTCCTGCCTGATAAGCTTCCGCATGAATGTATGAAATCTCTTTCATCTTCAGCGAACCTTCCATTGAGAGATAATGATCGACTCCTCTTCCGATGAAGAACGCATCTTTTATTGACTCAAACATGTGAGCAATTCCTTCGATTTCACCGATCTTTCCGAGAACCGTTTCAATGTTCTTGTCAAGCATATAGATTGAATCAATAAGCTCATCAGCCTTTTCTTCGGAGAGATTTCCGGAATAAAGACCAAACTTGATCGCAAGAAGGTACATTGCGATTATCTGAGTCGAAAAAGCCTTCGTTGACGCAACGGCGATCTCCGGTCCGGCCCATGTGTAAAGCACGTTTTCCGATTCCCTCGCAACACTGCTTCCAACAACATTTGTGATGCTGAGGACTTTTGCGCCCATCTTCTTGGCATAACGAAGTCCCGCAAGGGTGTCTGCCGTTTCCCCTGACTGAGAAATGGCAATGAAAAGAGTGTTTTCATCAATTATAGGGTCTTTGTAACGGAATTCACTGGCAACATCTGTTTCAACAGTCTTTCTTGCATATTTTTCGATGAGATACTTTCCGATGCATCCCGCATAATACGCTGTTCCGCATGCAACGATATATACCTTGCTTATCTTGTTGAAATCTTCTTTTGTCAGCCTGAAATCGTCAAGAGTGACCTTATCACCGATCTTATCGAGTCTACCTCTCAGAGTATTTCTCACACTCGTCGGCTGCTCGAAGATCTCTTTGAGCATAAAGTGCTCATATCCGCCTTTTGTGGCATCCTGTGCATCCCAGGTCACGTGATATACTTCGTTCTGTACGGGATGTTTGTTTTCATCGCAAAGACTTACTCCGTCATGTGTGAGTTCCGCAAAAACGTTGTCATCCATGAGATAAACATCTCTCGTGTATTCCAATACCGCAGGAATATCACTCGCTACAAAGCTTTCGTTTTCACCAAGTCCGATAATAAGCGGACTGTCTTTTCTCACGCAGACGATCTTCTCTTCTTTTTCGCTGATGGCAACGAGTGCATAAGCACCCTTCAGCTTGCCTACAGCCTTGATGAATGCGTCAAGAAGATCTCCTTCATAATAATGATGAATAAGGTGAGCCGCAACTTCCGTATCCGTCTGTGAACGGAAAACATATCCGAGAGATGTAAGCTCTTCTTTGATCTGAACGTAATTTTCGATAATGCCGTTATGCACGACAGAAATCGAATAATCAGTACTGGAATGGGGGTGAGCGTTTTCATCTGACGGCGCACCGTGTGTTGCCCAACGCGTATGTCCGATTCCGATATTTCCGTGAACCGGATTATCACAAAGGAACCCTTCCAGTACCGAGAGTCTTCCCTTGAATTTTCTTTCTATTATCTCTTCTCCGCATTTTACGGCAATTCCCGCAGAGTCATATCCGCGGTACTCAAGTTTATTCAATCCGCTGAGAATAATATTCTGAGCGCTTTTTCTGCCTATGTATCCTACTATACCACACATATTATTTTCCTTGCACAAAAACACCGGCGTTTTTCGATCAACAAACGCCATGCATCTTACTACTTTTCATAGGTGAACATACCTCTGTGACGGAAATTGCTCTCCGCTTTTAATACGTTCTTCCGGCTTCCGTTAAGCCGCAGGGCATCCGCCGAATCTTTCGATGACCCTGTACCTCGTCAACCGGGCGTAAACGCGCAGGCCCGGTCCCGGCGCTATCCCACTAAAGGGATTTAGAGGATTATATCACATATTATTTCAAAAATCAATATTTGTGACTGATATACAAGTATTTCTGAGAATTTTGACAAATTTTCAACTCACCAACAAAAAAGGCTGCATAAAGCAGCCATGCAAGAAAGAATATGTTAACACGTCCGCCCCTTACATGCGAACGAATTAACCTTAAAAAAGTTTGTGGCGCTTACGGACGAAGTCCCATTCCGCCTTCGAGAGTGAGCGTTTCACCGCTGAGATATTTGAAGTCAGGGCTTGCGAGCTGTACACATACTCTGCCGATTTCTGTTTCAGGATCACCGTAGTGACCCATCGGCGGCATTTCTACGTTTGCTTCGAATGCTTCCGGATAAGCTTTCTGGAAGTTTTCAAGCTGTGCTGTCCATGCAAGCGGACAAATTACGTTTACATTGATTCCGTCTTTGCCCCATTCCGTTGCAGCTACTCTTGAAAGTCCGCGGATACCTTCCTTAGCGGCAGCATATGAGCACTGTCCGAAGTTTCCGAAAAGGCCTGCGCCTGAAGCGAAGTTGATTACTGTTCCTTTCGTTTCTTTAAGATGCGGATAACACGCTTTCATGTAATAGAATGCTGCGTATAATCCTGAATACATAGCGAGATCGAACTGTTCTGTCGTGTGTTCGGCAATAGTAACGCCTGAAGCTGATGCCTGTGCGTTGTTGATGAGAACATCGATTCTGCCGAATTCTTCGATAGATTTTGCGATTACGTTATTTACAACAGCTTCATTGTCAGCTCCTGCATTAACGTCTGCCACAACTGTAAGAACTTTGATGCCATAAAGTCTTTCGAGTTCTTCTTTGGCATCGAGAAGTTTCTTTTCGTTACGTCCTGTGATTACTAAGTTTGCACCTTCTTTTGCATATGCAGTTGCGATGCCATAACCAATAGAACCGCATCTGCCGTCACTGAGCACAGCTCTTCCTGCTCCTGTGATGATAGCGGTCTTTCCCTTTAAAAAGCTCATGAATTACCTCCTGGTAATTAACCACACAATTAGTTTGCCGACGCATGTGCGGTTAAATATGTGTAAGTATACCACATATAATTTATTATTTCAAGAATTTTAAGAAAGTATGCTCTACTTCATGACTGTTTTGTTGACTGCAACATGAAATCATGATAGAATAAATTTACCCACACAAATAAAAAGGAGAAAACAATGACAGAACAAAATAACCCCAACCCGAATGAAACTGCCGAAGTGGCTGAAGTCGTTGAAAACATTCAACCTGAAGAAACACCGGAAATCATCGAAATCCCTGAAGCAACAGAAACTCCCGTACCGGCGAACACGGAAGATGAACTGACAGAAGATTCTCCGGAAGATGAAATTCCGGCAGCTGAAACACCTGCGGAAATCGCTCCCGAATCTTCATCTCCGAAGAAGAAAAACCCCGCAGTAAAAATTGCTCTCATCTGCCTTGCAGCACTTATTCTCGTCATCGGTGGAGTATGCGTATTAATGCCGGACTTTGTGGATTACGTATTCGCGGGAATGAGCTTCAATTCAGGTAACTACGAAAAAGCTCTTGTCAAATACGAAGAGATACCCGATTACAAAGACAGCGCTGAAAAGATCCTCCTTTGTCACGAAGGAATAGGCGACAAACAGATGGAAGAAAAGAATTTCGGCGATGCTGTCATTTCATACAAGAAAGCGGAAAACACAGAAAAACTTGACAAAGCATACCTTGCGTGGGGAGATTTTTATGTAGAGAACAAATCCTACTACAACGCCATCGACGCATATGAAAATATCACCACCATGGATATGACGGAAAAGCTTTCGGAAGCATATTACTTATATTTCGTCGCAAATCAAAATGACTATGGCGTTCTGCACCTTCCGAAAAACTACATATTCTTCACAGCTCTCGCTCTTGATGAATACAAAGATTCAAAACAGCTTTACGAAGAAGCATACAGTTGGAAAGTGGAAGTCCGCCTTCAGGACGCAGAAGACGCATCATTCTACTCTGACCTTGATCAAGTAAAGAGAACAAAGAAGATGTATTTCGTCGTTTCCGCAAAAGGCGGCCATCCGGGAGAAGTATTGAAGCTGAAATGCAAAGCATCTATCCCCGGCGGCACGCAGACGTATAACCTTGAACTCGCTCATGATTATTACGCAAAACCGATCCTCTGGTACAACTCCCCGTCATCAGCTCCGACAGGAAATGCAACATTCAAGGTATACAACAAGGAAACAAACGACCTTCTGTTCACCAAGAAATTCAAAGTCACAAAATAACGGGGAAACCCGTTATTTTTTATGTGCAACCGTCAGTTGCTAAATTTCAAAGTCCGCTTGGTTGAAAAATGCCTCTCGCGAGTGGTATATTCTGAGCATACAGGAGGTACACAATGAACTTAGGCGAAAAAATCTACACCCTCAGAACACAGAAAAATCTCTCTCAGGGAGATCTTGCTGAAATTCTTGATGTTTCCCGCCAGAGCATCTCGAAATGGGAAACCAATTCCTCAGTGCCGGAACTTGATAAGTTGACAAAACTCTGCGACATTTTCGGTATTACGATGGACGACCTGACGAGCTATGAAGTAACCATGACAAAGCCTGCGCCAATTACCACTACCCTCACTCACAGCGAAATTGTGGGGTATATCCTGCTGATTGCGGGGCTGTTTGCGGGGATATTATGTTTTGTGAATAACTACACACACTACTTATACACCCTCGCACTCCCGATACTTTTATGCAGTGTCGTCTGTCTGAAAGTAAAGGAAAATACTCTTTACGTATGCTCGTGGATAATCGGAAACGCTCTTTGTTCGCAGCAAGCCGTCAGGCACGGATATACGGCATTTGACTTTGTGTCATATGGAATACTTCTTGTCGCGATGTATTTCTATACCGTAAAAATATGCGATGTATCAAGGCCTGAAAAGCGCACTGACATAAAGAAAGTCTGCGCATTGTTTGTGGCCGATCTTTCCATTCTGGCCGGTGCAATCTCATTTTTGAATTCCGATGCATTCTGTAAGATTACGGAAGAATATGCACGCTCCGGAAAATATAACTATCTCATGCATATCCTTACATACAGCGGAGGCACAGTACAATATATGATTCAGATGATCCTTCTGACTATCGCTTCATACCTGTTTTACCTTACCGTCTGCCATATAAATGCAAATAAAAATGAAAATACTCCCGTGTAGGGAGTATTTTCGCGCAGAACTAATAATCAGGAAAACACCTTACATATTTATCGCTTCTTTTATAGCCCTTGCAAGCTGATCTCCGCAGGAGGTTTTCTTTCCGCCGCAGGGGATCCCTTCAAGTTTTGAGATGATTTCTTCAGCTTTCAGTCCGTCAACAAGCCTTTCAACAGCTTTTGTATTTCCCGGACAGCCTCCGAGGAAAGATACATTTCTTATCACATCTCCTTCAACATCAAAACTGATCGCCATGGAGCACGTTCCCGAAGTTTTGTAGTCGTAATGCATTATATGATCTCCTTTATTGCTTTTTCAATTTCTTTGAGGTCCGTCATCGGCTCAAACCTCTTTACGATATTTCCTTCCTTGTCGATAAGAAATTTAGTAAAATTCCACTTGATATCGCTTGAAGTATGAAAATCGGGCACCGCCTTTTCGAGCATTCCTTCGAGCATTTTTCCCATCATGTTTTTGTCAAAACCTTCAAATGAAGTGTTTTCCGTAAGATACTTAAAAAGGTCATGTGCATTTTCACCGTTCACATCCACTTTTGAAAACTGTTTGAATGTGGTGCCGTATTTTGTAGTACAGAACGTATGGATCTCCTCGTCTGTACCCGGTGCCTGAGCTCCGAACTGGTTGCACGGGAAATCAAGAATCTCAAAATTGTTGTTATGAAATTCATCATACATCTTCTGAAGATCGGAATACTGCGGTGTGAAGCCGCATCCCGTTGCGGTATTTACAATGAGAAGTACTTTTCCTTTGTAACCTGAAAGAGGGACTTCCACTCCGTCCTGTGCTGTCACTTTGAAATCATAAATTGACATATCAAAATCTCCTTTACTTAAATATGGATTATCATAATTGTATATTATCGTCATTATGTATTTATGTCAACTGTTTTTTGCTACTTTAAATTAAGAAATACTATCTTGAACATGGATAATTTTAGTAATCGCGCAAAATTATTCTTATGATGTACTGATTTATTCCAAAACGTCAAAGAATTCAGTAAACAACAAAAAAGCTTGTAAAAAATAACCGCCATGTCTTCCGGACAAAGCGGTTATCATTATATTTTTTCGGGAGCATACGTGTATGATGCCCTTTTAAGTTAATGTATCTGTATGCACTTAAATACTTTTCAATTTTCTTACAAGATTTATCCGATATCTATTGCCGCATGGCTTCCGAAGTCAATGATCTCCCCGATCGTTACATCAAGGGGCTTTTTAAAGACGGGACCATCTGTTACTATTGTGTGGTATTCTCCGTTCTCACCACAGGCATCGATGCCGAGAAGTTTCATTTCATCCATAAGGGTATGATTCAGAGCCTTTCCAAGGAATGATGCAGGGAGTTTTGATTTATCCACGGATTTTATCATACAGACATATCCGCTGTCGATAATCTCCCGCAAGACGTCTTCCCTGTCCTTCTGCCAGAGAGGGTAAATATATGTAAGGCCTGCGTTTTCACACCTTTCAACTCCCCATTTTTTATTATCCTCAAGGTCTATATCCCCAAATCCGACCATCTCCGCTCCGAGTTCTTTTGCCTTCGAAAGGCCTTCCTCAAACTTCGTATGGTAGTCGTATCCATCTGAGGGGCAGAGGATAAGTGGATATCCGAGAGCGTCGGAAAATTTTCGCATCAGCTCCTCATCCGCTCCGTGGAAGTACGATCTTTTCATATTATCGTTGACCATTACGAGCAGTCCGACACACTCATGACCCGCAGCAGTGATCTTTTCAAGAGCAAGAGTGCTGTCCTTGCCGCAGCTGTATGACATTACGAATTTCATTTTATTTCCCCTAAGAAACTTGCTCCCGGGCAGTCGTATTCATATCCGAAATAATCGGCGATCGTTGCTGCGATATCAGAATAGCTTCCCCTTACACCGAGGTTTACGGGAGTCATTCCATTTTTATAAACAAGAAGGGGTACGTATTCCCTTGAGTGGTCTGTGCTGGGTGTCATCGGGTCACATCCGTGGTCAGCGGTGATGATGAGGATATCATTTTCTTTAAGTTCTGCCATAAGATCGGGAACTCTTTCATCAAATTCCTTCAGACAGTCCGCATATCCCTGAGGGTTGTTTCTGTGACCGTATTTTGAGTCGAAATCCACGAGGTTTGTGAAGATAAGACCGTTTTCTATTGTCTTCATATAATCAATGGTCTTGTCCACGCCGTCGTTGTTTGATTCGGTGTGTACGGCAACAGTAACTCCGCTTCCTGCGAAGATATCCTCGATCTTGCCTACTGCCGCAACGGTTATTCCGTTTTCATCGAGAAGATTCATCAC
The DNA here is from genome assembly GCA_017531485.1 of Eubacteriaceae bacterium. Classification (GTDB taxonomy): domain Bacteria; phylum Bacillota; class Clostridia; order Eubacteriales; family Anaerofustaceae; genus SVCP01. The sequence goes on from JAFXKY010000023.1 coordinate 14,675, forward strand.
TGTCTTTCCGATGGGATAATAAGAAAAGTCTCTTCTGTTGGATGTTCTTTCAAAGTTTTCAGGAGAAGTTCCGATGAATGGGCGGGCGATAACGCGGCTCACATAATATTCATCGAGGATCTTTCTCGCCTTCTGACAGATATCATAAAGCTCTTCCACCGGAACAATTTCTTCATGTGCAGCGATCTGGAAAACGCTGTCTGCGGATGTATATACGATGAGTTTTTTAGTGTTCATATGTTCAACACCGAGCTCCTTGATGATCTCTGTTCCGCTTGCGGGTTTGTTGCAGAGGATATCATATCCTGTCGCTTCTTTGAATTTATTTATGATCTCGTCGGGGAATCCTTCCGGATAAACATTAAACGGGCTCGGAAGTTTCAATCCTGCGATCTCCCAATGGCCTGTCGTGGTGTCTTTTCCCGGAGAGATCTCAGCCATCTTGCCGTAACCACCGACGGGGGATGACTGCTTTGCGAATGAAATGCCGTCGATCATGCGAAGACCGAGCTTTTCCATATTCGGAAGGCTGAAACCTTCGATTGTTTCATAAAGATGACCTACTGTATCGCTGCCTTCATCTCCGAAATTCTTTGCATCGGGAAGTTCTCCGACACCTACGCTGTCGATGACAACGAGTATTACTCTTTTATTTTCCATAATTCACCTCATTAAAATATACTGCTGAATACTTTTACAATAGCTTATATAAATTATATCATATCTTCAGCCAAAATGAACACAAAATACGGTATTATGTAGCATTCCACAAATATTCCGAGAGAATATACCAAAAGAGACGCGAGCATATATGCCGTGTATATTCCTGCCACACCTTTGTTTTCTCCCGTTCTGCGCATTACCTTATCGGGGCTTTTTTTAAGGGCATAGGACATACTGCAATTCGAAGCAAACAGAAGTGTCGGGATCTTTATTGTGTTTTGCGTCAGAAGTACGGCTATATTAAACAAAAGACCTTTTCCGTCAAAGCAATTTGTGATGAACGCAAAAGTAAAACCGAAAGTATATCCTTTGTAAAGCATAAATACAGACGGAAAGAAGACACCTGCCCTGCTGTGTGCCACGCCCCATAAAATGAGAAAATACACCCACTCTGAGCTAAACACACTTTTAAAATATTCCTTGCTGTCAAGATCTCCGGAATACGACAGAAATATCTTCAGATTCTCAGTCATATATTTTTTCAGTTCTGTCATCATCTCTTCCGATACTGCCATCAGCGCAAAATATCCCAGAATCATCCCAAGAACCAAAGACAAGATAAGATACATATATTTTTTTCTGTTTATCCTTATGTGTTCATAAACCGCTTTTTTCATAAAATACCTCCGCTCTATAATATGAACGGACAAAAGAAATAATGATAAAAACTTGTCCCGTTATTTTTTCGTAATATTTACTTTCCTTTGCCGTAAACTGTACGGGAGGGACTTATGAAGAAAATAATATCTTTGATCACTGTCATCTTTCTTCTGGCAGGTATATTTCCGAAACCCGTGCACGCAGAGGAGCTCACGCTCACCGCAAAAAGCGCTGTCCTCATCGACAGCATAAGTGGAGAAGTGATCTGCGAAAAGGATCCGCATGCAAAAATGTATCCTGCGAGCATGACGAAAATAATGACAATGCTTTTATGTATGGAAAAACTTCATTCCGGGGAACTATCCCTTTCGGATAAGATAACCATATCCCCCGATGCCACCAAAATGGGCGGCACACAGCTCTTTCTCGAAACGGGAGAAGTAAGGACTGTGGAAGATCTTCTGTACGGAGTCGCTGTCGAAAGCGCAAACGATGCGGCGACAGCTCTCGGGATACATATAGGCGGAAGTATCGGTGGATTTGCGGATATGATGAACAAGAAGGCAAAAGAACTGGGAATGAATGACTCGAATTTCGTCAATGCCTGCGGACTGCATGAAGATGAGCATTACACTTCCGCATACGATATGGCAATCCTGTCGAAAGAGCTTTTGAAATATGAAGACATATATACCTATATTTCCACATGGATGAAGGATGTCTACATCGGAAAAAACAACGACATCCTCCGACGTCTTGCAAATACCAATAAGTTACTTTCAAGGTATGAACATATTGACGGGATAAAGACCGGATATACTTCACAATCAGGGCACTGTATGAGTGCGACGGGCAAAGTCGGTGAAACAAGGCTCATCGCTGTCGTCATGCATTCCGAAAACTCTGAAAAAAGATTTGAAGATGCGATAAAACTGCTTGATTACGGATTCTCAGGATATGAAACCGTGATTCCCATAAAACAAGACAAAGTATACGCACAGGCGGATGTGATAAACGGATCGATAAACAGAATCGGTCTTGCGGCTGCTGAGTCGTTTTCTCTGTTCGGCAAAAAAGGGAAATATAATGACATAAAAACTCAGTACGACATTTCCCGGGAAATAATTTACGCCCCCGTCAAAAAAGGACAGATCCTCGGAATGGCAAAGATATATGACGGGGAAACTCTCCTCGGAGAAGTTGAACTTTATGCTGCAGAAGACATCACAAAATGCAAATTGGGAGATTATATAAAGAGAGTTAAAAAAATCGTTTTGTTCTGAGTTTCAATTTTTTAAGATATTGACAAAATATTCGTGATATTATATAATTCACTTAACATCAAGCTGGGGGTGCCGGAAGGCTGAGAGTATACCCTTATCACCTGATGCGGATCATACCGACGTAGGGAAGCTTAAAGATGGGGTATTTTTGTTTTGGTACCCGATTTGCTTCTCCTCCGGTAAAAAGGAGGTATTTTTTTATGGATTATGAACAATTCTTCAGTTCAATCCCGGGACAGTTATTATGCGTTGGAATAATAATACTGTTCTTCGCAGCAATCTTCTTCATGACAAGAAAAGAAAAGCTGTCAGCAAAAGCGATCACGATGTCTGCAATTCTCATCGCCCTCGCATTCGTTTCCAACAACTTTCTTCCGAGATGGCGTCTTCCGAACGGAGGAAGCGTAACGCTGTTTTCCATGTTATTTCTGTATCTCATCGGATATACCATGGGGCTCAAAGTCGGAATTATCGGCGGCATGGCATACGGAGTGCTGGATTTATTATTTTCAGCGTCCGCATATTACCCGCTTCAGATCCTTCTTGACTTCCCGTTTGCTTTCGGCGCACTTGGACTCGGAGCTTTGCTCAGAGATAAGAAGTTCGGCCTTCAGGGCGGATATATTCTCGGAGCATTCATGAGGTTCGTCATGTCATTCCTTTCGGGATATTTCTTTTTCGCGGAATATACTCCCGAAGGTTATTCACCGGTAATGTGGGCGATAGTATATAATGGTACATATATACTTATTGAAGGAATCATAACACTCATCGTCATGAGCCTTAAACCTGTAAGCACGGCTATAGCAAGAATGAGAAAATCCTACGAGAAACTTTAAAAAAACACACAAAGCCGCATCAAAAATAATTGCGGCTTTATTTTTTTCACAACAGAACAATTACTCAGCACTTTACAAAGATTTTACTTTTTGCTCTATTGTTTTTTATTTACTTAAAGGCGTATATTATGATAAAATAATGGATAATTGATAAAGTAAGGAAGATGATATATGTTTAATATAGTTCTATATCAGCCGCAGATCCCGCAGAATACGGGCAATATCGTCCGTACAGCGGCAGTAAGCGGACTTAAGCTTCACCTTATAAGACCTCTCGGATTTTTCATAGACGACAAAAGCCTTAAAAGGGCAGGCCTTGATTACTGGGACGAAGCGGACATAAGCGTTTATGATAATTTTGACGACTTCATGGCTAAAAATTCCATCACTGAAGGCGACGAAAGAGTTTATCTCATCACGACAAAAGGAAGCCGTACATACACGGACTTCAAATTTAAAGAAGGCGATTATTTCATTTTCGGAAGCGAAGACAAAGGTCTCGACGAATATGTTCACGATCTTTTCCCGTCCCATCGCCTGAGGATCCCGATGAGGGATACGGAACACGCAAGATGCCTTAATCTGTCAAATTCCGTGGCAATAATAACGTACGAAGCACTCAGACAGGCAGGATTCACGGAACTGGTTTAAATTATTTATTATAATATATACTATATAATATGGAGGAAATTATTTAATAATGTCACTTACAGATTTCTTTATGCTCGCCGGCGGACTTGGTATGTTCTTTATGGGAATGAACATGATGAGCGACGGTCTTAACCGTGTTGCCGGCGAAAGACTCAAAAGCTTTCTCGACAAGATTACAAACAACCCGATAAAAGGTGTCCTTGTCGGTACGGTCGTAACAATGATCATCCAGAGTTCATCCGCAACGACAGTTATGGTAGTAGGTCTTGTCAACGCAGGACTCATGAATGTATATCAGGCATCAGGTGTAATGCTCGGTGCTGCCATCGGTACGACGATCACAGCACAGCTCATCGCACTCGACCTCAGCGAGATAGCACCTCTTATTCTCGGCATCGGAGTAATTTACCCGATGTTCTCAAAAGCCACCAAAAGCCGTCTTCTCGGAGATGCACTCGCAGGCTTCGGACTTCTGTTCCTCGGTATCTCAACAATGAGTTCCACATTAAAGCCTCTCGCACAGATGCCGTGGTTTTCAGAAATGCTTGTAAGCCTCGGATCAAACCCCGTCATGGGACTCATCGTAGGAGCGCTTTTCACTGCAATTATTCAGTCTTCATCCGCAGCCATCGGTATTTTACAGGCACTCGCAATGGGCGGTGCGTTCGCATCATTCGGAACGGAAAGCACACTGGGAATCACGATTCCTATCCTGCTCGGTATGAACATCGGTACATGTATCACAGCGGTGATCTCATCCGTCGGAACAAATACTGATGCAAAGAGAGCTGCAACAGTACATCTTCTCTTTAAAGTTATCGGTGCAGCATGGTTCCTGACACTCGTAATCTGCCTGAATAAATTTGTCGGTGATGACAACATTCTCTATAATACAATCATATCTGTATCCGGCACAACGGTCATTGACGGTATGGTTGTTGCAAATGTATCAAAACAGATCGCAAACACACATATGTTCTTTAATATGGTCAATGCCGTTATCCTTCTTCCGTTTATGAAACAGGTCTGCATGTTCGCAGAAAAGCTCGTCAAAGAAAAAGAACAGCCCGCAGGTCTTTCAGTCGGTCTCGACCTCCGTATGCTCGACAACCCGTCCATCGCCATAGAAGAAGCCCTCAAAGCTGCCAAGACAATGGCAAATATGTCATACGAAAGCATGCAGATCGCAAACAAGTGCTTTATGAATTATGACAACAAGCTCTTTGAAGAAGTCACAAAACGTGAAAACGACATCAATATTTACGACAGCGAAATTACATCCTTCATCGTAAAACTGACAAAGCTTCAGCTCAGCAGTAAAGAATCGGAATTCCTTTACAGACTCCATCAGCTCGTACACAATGTTGAGAGATATGCAGACATGCAACTGCACATAATCGAACTTGCGAAAGAAAAAGCTGAAAAGGGCATTACATTCAGCGATGTTGCGATTGCTGAGATAAATGCGATTTTTGCGAAAGTCGATGAGATCCTGCGTCTTGCACTCTCCTCTCTCGAAACCGGTGACCGCTATGCAGCAACACAGGCAAAAGCACTTGAAGACACGGTTGATGAAATGCAGACAAAGGCAAGAAGAGGTCACATCAGCAGAATGTCACAGCAGTTATGTACACCAGAGCAGGGCGTTATCTTCCTTGAATACATCAGCGATATGGAGCGCCTCAGCGATTATGGTTACAGAATCTGTCAGTTTGTAAAATTCAATATGTAAATTTTTTACCCGTCATAATCGTATGACGGGTATTTTTTATAAAAAAATGCCATATGTTTTCATATGGCCATAAAATAATTATTACTTTGTGATAATATCCACTACTTCAGCAACATACATTCTGTGAGCAGGTTCATCAGATGCGTAGTTTTTATTTCTGATATCTTCCGGGATGTTTTCCTTTACGATATCGTTATAATAAAGCTTTTTGCATACGAGAGTTGTTTCAGCCTGTTCAAAAGTAACGCTTTCTCCTGCGGGTGTTACTGTGAGTGATGTCTGAGCAACTTTATCACCGTCCCTGCCGGAAAGTCTTCCGAGAGTTCCGAGGTCTTTTTTGAATTCTTCGCCATAGAAGCTGACCGTAAAGTATTCATTATTTTCGATATATCCGAAAGTATGTCTTGACGGACGGATATAGACAGTAACAACGGGCTTATTCCAGAGCGTGCCAACTCCACCCCATGAGATCGTCATAGTGTTGTAATCATTTGTATTTCCCGCTGTTACGAGAGCCCACTGTTTGTCATAAACTTCAAATGCGCTGATATTGAATTGTTTCATTGTTTTCTCCTGTTTTTTTCATATTATACACTATTTCCGCGCTGTACAACAAGGCTTTATCATCAAATATATTCACTACACCACAGATATCCCGTCTGATATATTCACCGATATGATCTATAAATTCTTTATTCATATGCTATCCACAGAATTGCGCGCTTCGCGCGCTCCCGCCCACCCACCCCCACCCGCGCCGCAACCGATGCAAAGC
>JAFXKY010000024.1 GCA_017531485.1 Eubacteriaceae bacterium
CAGGTAGAATATCAGTGCCAGAAGAAGCATACTCGCGGCGGTGTCCCAGAATGGCTCATTTGATGTACTCCCCTTCGGAGTTGTCGCCTTAAACAGATTCGTCACGAGCTTCTGTACATCGTTGTCCGTCTTCAGATAGACAAACGGGTTGTAGCAGTGAGACTTTTCCGGGTTCAGAAGGTCAAGAACCTTTATGTCATAGCCCTTTTCTTTCAAGAGATTTCCCGTATCTCTGAGAAGTTCACCTTTCGGGTCAAGCACCACAAAGCTCGTGTTCGCCTGCATGATATTCGGTTTCGCATAGCTTCTCGTCTTACCCGCACCGCTTCCGCCTACGACCACCGTCAGCAGGTTCCGCCCGTGCCTGCGGCTGTTCAGCGAGATCCTCACATTCTGCGTCATGATCTTATTCTCCGCACTCTTTCTGTCCGCATATTTCCCGTTTACCGCACGGACATCTCCCCACTTTGCGGAGCCATATTCGATGCCCTTGCGGTAGTTATGCTGTGAGGACAGGATTATTCCGACAGTGAGCGCGTACATCAAAAGAAATATCAGAACTGTTCTCAGGCTGTTCTCGCAGATCTCTATGGTGAATGGGTGTGCGATTACTTCGTTCAGGCTGTTTATTATCCCTAAAATTCCTTCGCTGTAATACGGAGCAACAAGCAACGCAAGCCACACAACGGGCACACATCCAATGAGCAAAAAGGCTGTTTTAGCATTACCTTTCATCCCGTCTGCCCCTCGTCTTTTCCCGTTCATCCGTCAGCATCAGGATCATGTCCTCTATATACGCTGTGGGCTCGTTCTTTCGTGAACGATGTTTACGCATCTCGTTCAGTGCACGCAGGATAAGGGAATATTCGTGCTTGTCGAGCAACAAAAGTCTTTTCATCGCACTTTCCCTCTCATCCTGTTTCTGGTTTTAATAAGGGATTTTTCTTTGCGTGCTTCCCTGATCTTTCTGAGTTCATCCCTGACGGAACGTTTAGAAGTACCCTTTCCGGCTTCTCGTCGCTCCTCTGATATAGTTCCGGACGGATGGGACTTTTCCGTCCTTTGCGATAAAGGGTTATCACCGCGCTGTGCTCTCACTTTTTCCACTTCATGGCGGATATCCGCCGCATCTACAGTCGCAAGGTTGAATCTCTCGACGATCCTGTTGATCTTTCCCGCATCCTCCGCGCGGACCATTATGTCTGCAATCCCGTCGGCCGACGGCTGTTTATGGCGAAGAACGCAGTAAACAACACCGTACTTTTTAGCCTCTTTCGTGAAGCGCTTCAGATCGCTTTCCTTCACCGTGAAAACCTTAAGTTCCTTTCCGCTTCGGAGCATGGATTTTAAACGTTGCGCGCCCCTCGTTTTCTGCTTTTCGCTGTCGCGGAGAGTTGCATAAAGCGCCGTGAGGATATTCTTTGCCGCGTCCCCCGTGATCCTGAGGGCAACTTCCGCCCCGTCAAGCGAGATCCTGACGACCTGTTCCGCCGCATCTGCTGAGCTGTTCATTTTGTCTTTCCTCCCTTTCTTCTTTTATCTGTTCCGTTTTTGCCTTTAAATCATCTTTTCGTTCAAGTATCCCTTCGCATACTTTCACTTCCTTCCTGAGCTTCTTCAACCTCACATTTATCTCCGATATTTCATCCCTGATCTTCCCTTCTCTTTCAGGATTGCCTTTTACATTCATCCTTCCGAGCCTACCGTAAAGCCTCATGCGATCCTTCGTGAGTTCGCTTATCTTCTCCTCACGGATTTCCTTAAATAAAATAAGTTGCTCATCCGTATCGATCCGATACTTTCCGAGCAGCCGCGCTTCGTCAGATATTCTGTTCATTTTTCTTACATCCTCCCCAATAATCCGGTTTACTTTCTCGTTCTTCGTCGGGAATATGCCCAAGAGATAGCAGTAATGGTAATACAGCCCTCTCAGACCTTTGTTCTTCCTGATCTTCCTGCCCATGCCGATAACGAGATACTTCTTCTTCGGTTCGGGCAAAGGTCGTTTCGTATTCTCAAGAATCCTCTTTCTGATTCCCTCGATTGAATACTCATCCCCGTACCTTCTCGCAAGTCTGCAGAAACGCTCAAACGACGGATGGCGGACAGAAATATACTTCCCGACTTTTATTTCGTAGCCTTTTCTTCTGAGGTGTTCATAGAACTCACTTTCGGTCATGGATAGCCTTGCGGCTTCGTCAAAGTCAGCCTTTATTATGCTTTGCTGTGTGGGCCGTCCTTCTTGCTCCGCTTGCCACTGGGAGTAGTGCATACTTTTTCCTTCATTTTTTTCGATGACGGTCAGCCCGTATTCACGGCAAAGTTCATCTGATGTGTTCTTCATATCAAGATAATCCTGCTTTGTGCGGTGAAACTTTCTCCCGTCAACGAAGGATACGGTGTTGATAACAAAATGGTTATGCAGATGTTCCTTATCAAGATGTGTTGCCACCACAACCTGATATTTCTCACCCCACAGCCTCTGTGCAAGTTTCACTCCTATATCGTGTGCAACCTCAGGCGTTGTTTCACCGGGAGAAAACGACTGAATCCCGTGATACGCTATCGTTCCGTCAGGCTTGCCGAAGCGCTCCTTTACAACGTTCATTTCATAGACCGCAGTGTTCGCATAGCAGTTTATCCCCGTCACAAAGCTCGTTATGGGTGTTACACTTTCATCAAGTTTAATATTAGTCTTGTTCATATCCGCCGCATATTTTATTACGCTGTCGAGTTCACTCACCTTCACCGTCTTGTCCTCATTCTGCACATATTTCACCACCTTTCCGATGTTTCCGCTAACCCTCCACATGGATGTTATCGCCATTTGTATCCTCAATCGCTTCGGGCACGAGCACGGCTTTCGTAATGTCAACAATCGCATCTTCGAGCATCTTTACATAAATGTCGTATCGTGCCGCATTGACTTCACCCGTCATATGTGCGAGCTTTGCGATCTGATTGATGTTGTTGCCGATGCGGTAAAGCTGCATCATCATGTCGTAGTAATCCTGCGGCGGTGCCGCTTTCGGTACATATCCGTTGATCAACTGTCGGATATAGCCCTCTCTCGAAAGCCCGCATCCGGCTACATTCATATTAAGGCGAACCATCTCAGCGTCACTCAGCCTGATTTTAATTTCATTCTTTCGTTTCATTTTCATCCTTTCTGTCATGGGGTTTCAGGGGATTTTTCCCCTGATTTACTGCCGTGTCCCCAAACGGCGATGCTTGCAAGAAAAGTCGCAAAGCGACTTGTTTCCGGCGGAAATAAAAAACAGCCTGCGGGGTGGCTGTTGTAAAATCAAATTTCCAATATTCTCATGTATTCATCAAGTCTTTCCTCAACGTATTCCGCGATCAGCGAGATCATTTCACCTGGATTGTTTTCTCGGTAGAAGGCGTCGAATGCATCGTAGTAACGCTTTCTGTCGGTGAATTTTATGTTGATGGGCGGATAGCCGTTTCTGATAAGCTCCAGATTAAGAATAAGCCTTCCGGTTCTTCCGTTGCCGTCGATGAACGGGTGGATACCCTCAAATTCGAGGTGGAAGCATGCGATTCTCTCAATAATATGCGTGGATTTTTTCCGTTCTTCATTGTTTATGATAAGCTCATTCATTTTTTCTCCGATAAGATACGGCTGTACAGGCTCTGTATATGCACCCACAATGCGCACGGGAATCGAGCGATAAACTCCTCTGTCGTTCGGGCGGTTCATGAGAACGAGGGAGTGGATATTTTTAATGACATATTCTGAAAGGTCCAGCTCCTTCGTCGCAATATCCTGCACATACAAAAACGCATCCCTGTGACCGACCGCATCGAGATGATCTTTCAGAGGTCTTTGATCCACTGTAAGCCCTTCGAGAACCATAGCCGTTTCTTTCAGCGTGAGAGTACTGCCTTCGATGGCATTGGAGTTATAAGTAAACTCAATGACAAACTCCTCCCGCAGTCTTTCAACTTCGCCTTCCGTCAGTGGACGCATTTTGGCGAGCTTCGATTTTTTCTTATCAATAGCTTCAAAAATATTCGTCTTACGGGCTCTTCCGTCCTTAGGCTTGTGTGCATCTTTCGGGATCATGTAAAGCTTGCCGTTTTTTATAACTCCGGGAATCTTCCCCTCAGCACAAAGAACCCTGACTCTCCTTGCGGAAATGCCCCACCTTTCAGCCGCTTCAGACACTTTCATATATTCCATAATGTACCTCTTTTGTTCCTGTCTTTATGTATTATACCCATTTTCGGGAATAATATCAACAAAAACAAAGATATATCAGCACATATTATTCCCATAATTGCATTTCGGGAACAATACAAGGAATATTCAGGCATAAAAACATCCTGCGGTGGAGTTGCCATAGCAGGGATTATCGCAAAAAGTTTTCCGATTATAAATCGGAAAACTTTCCAAAACACATATTATTACGGTTATAATCCTAACATTCCGGACATCTCATTCTTAGCTACAATTATTTTTTCCTCGCAGGAATATCAAGCAGTTTTCGAAGTCTGATTTCGAGGATCTTCTCAAGTGATCTTAAATGACCTTCCGGGAAATTTATGCCTGGATGTCTTTTAAACTTAAAACCAATCATCCTTCTGAGCTGTTCTTTCTGCGTTGGCCCCATGACCGCTGCACAGACTTCTTCAAACGAAATGTAGTAGGGATTCGTTCTCATTTTTGCATATTCTTCAAGAGCTGAAAAATCACCGATTTCATCATTTCCTGCATAGCAAAGGAGAGAAAATCCGTTATCAAATATGGGGGCAGGTGCAATTATCTTCCCTGAATGATTATCCCTCAAAAGACCAAAATTACCAAAGTGTCTGTCCTCATTGTAGATCAGAGCATCAAAGACGAGCATACTTCTTATCTGTTCTCCGAATTCAGGACCGAGCTCATCATAATAATTAAGACACGCCTGAATCCCTCCGGAACGAACAATTCTGCCGATCGGGATATATGAAGTATCAATATCCGTAAAAAGTGCACACTTAGATGCCGTGATTCCCTTCCAGTTTTCCAGATCATAATGGACTGAATTTAACTGCATTGCCTCCGCAACCTGAGAAGCATAATACTCACAATAAGGTTCCCTGCCCAGATTCGATGCCCCTGAAGAGCCTCCTTTGTATAGAAATATTCCTTCTCCCTCAATGAATCTCCAGCCTTTGGGCAAAGATCCGTTTGTCGTAAGTTCCGGAGATGTGGAAAATGCCTCCCTGCTGTTGCCTACACCTGTATATGCTACAAGTGAAAGCATTTCCGAAAATCGGTTTTCGTAAAGGTTATACTGTGAAAAATTCCCATCAAATCCTTCAGGAACGATCCAATAGCTGTCATTCAGCGACAATCCTTTACATACATCAATGATACCCTTTGTATCGTTATGACTAAGTCCGAGAGTTCTCAGAATCTCATCCACAAACGCTCTGTTTTTAGGTATTACACGCCTTTCAATCCACTTTATTATTCCTTCATTTGTGAGCAGCATATCAAGTGGAAAAAGATGTTTATACTCATCATTTATATCCATTATCTCAGCAACAAGACCTTCCAGACCTCTTTTCTCCATCTTGAAACGAATCAGCTCAGTGTCATATATACGAAGACTGTAAACATTATTCATAACATCCTCCTTATCTTCCAAGGATAAGCTGACGGTCTTGCCAAGAGCCGAGGCAATCCTCAGAATCATGTCCAGTGACGGATTCTGAGAACCGCTTTCAAGACGACTTATATTCGACCGTTGCGTTCCTATCATTCTCGCAAGTTCTGCTTGCGATATTCCTTTTTCTGTTCTCGCATCAACGAGTTTCGCTATTATATCATCCCGCTCCATGATAAGACCTCCTGCAATGATATGTTATCATATATGATAACATATTGCAAGAAAATACCACGAAAACATTTCGATAAAATCACCGTGATAATGCTGTTTTTTTACATTTATTAACAGTATTCACACATAAGAATTCATTATAATCTTTCCCCTTCTTCGGGAACGCATAATGAACTTCATACTTCCCTTCAAGAGCCCTGCCGTAACACTCCGCCGCATCACGCCCTGCTTTGTCGTTATCAAGGCAGAGATATATCCTTTTTACATCCTGATGTTCAGCAAGGAAGTTTTCAAGTGCAAGCGGGATATTTCCTTCCCGTGAGTTATTCGATCTGTACACCCCTGCAAGCGACAGCAGGTGATGTGTTTGCCAGTCATTACCGTTACGCTTTTGTAATGTCGCAAACGACAACAGGTCAATAGCACTCTCGAATACATAAAGCGACTCACTCTGCTCAGCCGTCAGCCTGAAAGAAAACCGTTTGTCGCTTCCGCTTGCTTCGCCTTTGTAACTGCCAACGGTGCCTCTGATGCTTGCGTATTTCGGTACTCCTTCGCTGTCATAGCCGACAAACACAGCGCTGTGATAAGGCAGGCTTTCGTATAAGAGGTCATTTTCAATGCAATAGTCGATGATCTCACGATCAATGCCCCTGCCCGTGAGATATTCTATTATCTTGTCATTACTGCTGCATTTTTCAGGAAGAATCAGCACCTTCTCCCTTTTCACCTGCTTTTTCGAAGCAATAAAAAAGGACGGATCACTTTCGATCCGCCCAGTAATCATCTCAACAGCCTCCACAAACCCATAGCCCCGCACCTTGATCAGATAATCAAGCGCCGATGCACCGCCAATCCCGCGCGACCACCAGTACCACTTGCCGTTGGAGATCCTGAGGCTGTCGTGGTCGCGGGTGCGATACTCGTTGCCCGATACACGCTCAAGATTGTCCGGCTCATGTCGCTCGAGGTAGGTCAGAAGGTCGAGCTGACGGGCTTGTTCGAGGGTTTGTTGGGGGATGTTTTTATATCTTGTACTCATTTATACTCCTTCCGAGGGACGATCTCCCTCCCTATTCATCTTTCTTTCTCACTAATATCACAACCCCGCATCCTGCAATCCCCATAATGGAAACCGCAAGCAGTACCGTCCAGACGCCCGTCATCCTTCTGTCACCAGTATCCGGCGTATCTCTGAGTATGTTATGCATCTCAACGATGGTCGTGGAGTCCGTCAGCACGTTTGCAAGCTTGTCTTCCGGAAGAACATAATCTTCGGAAACCTCGTCGTTCACCTCGCTGATGGTGTACTCACCAATCCTGAGGTCTGGAATGAGGATCTCCCCGTTTGCATCCGTCGTAAACGTCATGTCGTAACCGTCCGCATTGGTACCCCTGAACGAAAAACCTTCGACTTTTCCGTCAGACGACGTCTTCAAGATCTTCAGCCAGCCACGCTGAGCTTCGTTTACAAAGCCCACGCCCGCTTCGTTTTCGATAACGTAAGTCTTGCCGTCTTCCTCAATGAACACGCGGTATTCATTCTCATCAAGCCTGAATCCTTCCGGAGCAACGGTCTCTTTTACCACATACTCGCCATATTTCAGATCATTCATCTCATAAATGCCTGCTTCAACTTCCGTCATAGCACCTACATGCTCACTGTCACGATACACTTCAAACACTGCGCCCGTGAGCTTGTTATCGGGATATTCCGCATCGACTTTTGTGAGTGTGATATTGCCCCTGATCGCTTTGTTCACAAGTTCGATTTCAACGACCTGTCCCGCTTCACCGATATTTACAGCAAACACTTCTTCCGACAGAAGATATCCTTCAGGGCTTTCGATTTCTCTGATTACCCAGTTACCATATGGTACATTTTCAAAATCAAAACTACCATCATC
>JAFXKY010000025.1 GCA_017531485.1 Eubacteriaceae bacterium
TTGAGAACGGAACCATCAAAACATCCTTTTTATGAAACAGCAACAGATATTCCGTTACAATCGGCACAAAAGGCTTGGCATAAGTTCTGTTGTCAGAAACACAATTAAACTGACCTTTTACTATAAATGACTCATAATCACCCAGTTTCATCATATCTGTCTGCATACTGTAAAACTGTCCTTTGAGTCTCATATCTCCCACAAGGACAGCAAGCCTGCCATCCTTGCGGAGAGACATATAAAGCTTTTTCAAAACAAAGTTCAGCTTCTCAATAAACTCCTTATAACTACCGCAGCGAGATAAATCATCGGGATGCGGATTTCCCCACATATTACCCGAATATGCAATCATGGTATGGTACGGTGGATGAAAGAAAACAATATCTGCCGACTCATCCACATCATCACGCAAGGCATTCCATCCGCCACGTCCTTGAGGTGCATTTGGATTCAGATCGTATAAAACGGATCTGATACCCAGTTTATCTGCAGCAAATTTTGAAGTGCCACTGCCCGACATCGGATCAAGCAGGGTGAAGTCCGAAATATCTTTTCCATAATAACGCTTAGAATCCATCACATATTTGGCAACTGCTTCCACAACCTTTGGAGAACAATTTCCGCGCCAGGAGCTGTTGCCTCCTTCCCCTCTGTCGGGGAAAGCTATAAAGCTGGTCAAGTCCTTGCCTACTCGCTGACGAAGATTCTCCGTTCCGAGAGATTGTGCAACAGCTTGCCAGTTATCTCCGAACTCATTCTGTAAAACCCGAACGGCTCGTAATCGTAATTCATTATTCATCAAAATTCCTCCGCTTCTGATGCGGCCTACTATATTCTAACATATTTCTTTTGCTGAAATTTGTAGAACTGTGGTATCGTTATGCCGCTTTTAGGTTTTTTGTAGGGATAAAGATTGGTTTTTCTCTACCGATGTCGCAAAGACAGAAGTTTTTCCGACCGGAGATAATCTTAACTTTGCTTCCGCAGAGAGACCTTACCTCACCGTCTTTCTGTCTGATGATGACATTTCCCGTAATATAAGCACGGGTGCCATTTCTGAATTTATGCATATACATTTCCTCTCTTTCTTTCAAATCGTTCGGATCTGAATCCCATTTTCTCTGCAAACTTCAAAACCTGCTGTTGGTCTCCGCAACGGAAACCGGAATACTCAAAGGCGTTATAGACGGTCATAATGTAAATCGTTTCCGACCCGACATTTACCGCAAAGGTAATTCCGGAATCCTCATCGATCAGTATGACGTCTTCGCCGATTTTCACTTCGTTCATCAGATGATCCGCAACTGCTTCGTCACTGAACACAGCTTCTATTCTGTACTCTAAAAAAGCAATGTCTACATCATCAAAGCGCGAACGAAGTCGTTCTTTTACATGGGCACCGTAATCGACTTCTATTTGGTAGCCCAACATATTAACCTTACACATATGTAAACCTCCAAGATAAAAATTACCCCGCAGGTCTACATCTGCGGGGTTAAAAACATCCCCGCAAGTGTGCGGAAA
>JAFXKY010000026.1 GCA_017531485.1 Eubacteriaceae bacterium
GCTTCGCTCCGCGAAGCCGCAGCCCGTGGCGGAGCCACGGGCAAGCGATGCGAAGCATCGCTTGCGGCGCGGGAGGGGGTGGGTGGGCGGGGATCAAATAAAAGAAAAATGCTGAGCATTTTTCAACATTATTAACACCCGCGGAAATCCCATTTCCGCGGAAAAGGACGGAGGAATACCTGCGGAGTCAGGCGCACTGCCTTCGGCAGTTCCTGACGGAGGCACGGTATTATGACGTCCGTGGGTGGGGATCAAATAAAAGAAAAATGCTGAGCATTTTTCAACATCGTTGCCTTTACATTCCTGATCGCACCGTCATATAAAAAAGCGCTTCCGCGCTATTCTTACTGCCTCGTAAATAAAAAATCGCACACCTCGCCTTGAACCGGTCACGGGAAAGGTTACATCTCATCCGGCTCAGATCAGGCAACTTCGCGGCACACACGCTTGCCCGCTACTGCTGCTTCCTTCCGGACCTGACAGGGTTTACAGGGGCGCATTGCACGAGACCCGACCTTCAACACTTTCAAAGATGCACTTCTTGCCCGGGACAGACCCGCAACAAGGAATTCAGTCCTGCTATGGCGGATTACAGGTACAGGGAACCGCCAGCTCCCCACTTAGTGCGACTTTAGTATTATATAATCAAAAATATAAAAAGTCAATATTTCAGATAAATTTCCCATTTTATGCCATAAAAAAAAGCCGGGTCCACCGGCTCAAAAATCATTTCATTTCAATTTTTCAAGGATAATACTTACGCTTTCGAGAACCTTGTTCTTTTCATCATCCGTAAGATTGCAAAATACAGGTTCAAGTTTTTCCTCAAGTCTTTTCCTGATCGCTTCAACAACTTCTTCGCCTTTTTCAGTCAGCTCAAGGTTGACGATCCTCTGATCATGATAATCCCTTGTCTTTTTAAGGAATTTTGCGCCTTCGAGCTTCTTGCATATAGGTGAAAGGTTGCTTTTGCTCATCTCAAGCTTGCCGCACAGATCCTTCATCGATATGGCTTTGTTCAGTTTTACTTCCATGATCGCCTTGATCTGCACGCTGCTAAGCCCATATGCTTCGGAAAATTCGTCGAAAAAAGCCGAGAAGAACGCGTCTATTTCCTTGAATCCCTTCATGACCACAGCTTCAAATGATAGTTTGCTCATGGTATTCTCCCCTTTTACTTTATTTAAATAATAAGTATCTGCATTTGGATTATAACATTTTTATATTTTAAAATCAATAATTATTCTTTTGAGAATATTTATTCAATATTTAAGTTTCGTCATTTCATATTTCAAAGAAAAATCGAAATATAGTTATTTTTTGTTGATGAAAATTAAAAAATAAAAGGAATACTTTCGGAATATTCTGTTTTTTGCTGAATAAAATTTATCGGGAGGGGATATGAAAAGAGGGATCCGAAAAATTTTCGTACTGATAGTCCCATTAATTTTATTGATTGTGTGGTTTATAAAAAATGAACATGTGTCGCATTTAATGTTCGACGCGCGATTTAATGCTACGACACAACAAATAACAATTATAGACAATAAGCTATCAATGACGAATTACATTAAAGACAACATCATTGACTGTCCAGACAGTGTTTATTTTGATGAGGAGTATTTTAGCGAAAACGTCGTCCTCGCGCTTTATATATCTGAGCCGAGTTGTGACATAACTCACGAGATAAGATCTTTGAATGTGCGGAGAGATTCACTTACCGTAAAAATAAGAAGGATAATTCCGCGGAAAGTGTCGTCCGTAAAAGGCGGAAAAGTATATTTCATATCTATGGAAAGAAAGATCATTCCGAAGATAGATAATTACAACATTGAGTACACATAAAACTATCATTTTTCCAGAACTCGGGTTATAATATCCGTATGGACAATTTTATTTTAAAACCGACACATCGACTTGATGATCTTCAGAACAAAAATATGAAAATATGGCAGGACACATCCGAATTCTGTTTCGGAATGGATGCTGTGCTTCTTGCGGACTTCGCCGCATCTAAAATGAAAAACAAGGATGTTTCCGCCGATCTCTGCACAGGAAACGGAATCATACCGCTGCTTATATATGCCAGAGTAAATAAGCTTGATATGACGGCGGTGGAAATAAATCCGGAAACGGCAGAGCTTGCGAAATACAACATGCATTACAACGGCGTGGAAGAAAGCATAAATGTAGTATGTGACGACGTCAAAAGATTCGCGAGAAACAACCTCAACAAATTCGACGCAATAACCGTCAATCCGCCTTACATCCCCATCGGGCACGGATTCACTTCACAGAAATCTTCCGTATCAACGGCGAGGCATGAAGTTGAGCTGACGCTGGAAGAGCTTTTACATTCCTGCTGCATGCTTTTAAAGGACAAAGGCAGGATGTTTATGGTGCACCGCGCTCACCGTGCGGCGGAAGCCATCGCCCTCATGCAAAGGCATCGCATTGAAGCAAAGACTATCACCTTCATCCATCCGAAAAAGGGAGAAGAAGCAAATTTATTTCTTGTAGAGGGAGTAAAAAACGCGGGCCACTGGCTGAAAGTTACGGAGCCGTTAATCGTATATAACGACGACGGCAGTTACACGGATATGATCCATGAAATATACAAAAGAGGACACAAGGATGAATAATTCATATACAGTAAAAGTTCCCGAAAACTTCGATCTCGGAAAGATCTTTGACTGCGGACAGGCTTTCCGTTTCAGGCAGGATGAAGACGGATCTTTTGTGGGAGTTGCTCATGGAAGAGTATTGAAAGTATCGCAGAATGAAGACATTCTGACGCTTTACGACACAACAAAGGAAGAATACGAAAACATATGGTCGGAATATTTCTGCATGGATATGGATTATGCGGCAATAGACGTACTTCTATCGACTGATGAAGAAATAATGAATGCGATCTCTTACGGCAAGGGAATCAGGATCCTGCGCCAGCAGTTGTGGGAGATGATCATCACGTTCATTATTTCACAGAACAACAACATCCCCCGTATCGCAAAGCTTGTGGAATCACTTTGCGAGAATTACGGCCGGAAGACCGAATATGAAGGAAAAGTTTATTACACCTTCCCGACCCCTGATGAGCTTTCCGCGGCTACGGAAGAAGAACTTACCGCACTTAAATTCGGTTACCGCGCAGGATACATAACGGGATTTACTTCTCTCGTAAAGGAAGGGCTGTTTGATCTCGGAGAGCTTGAAAGTCTTCCGACGGCAGAAGCAAGAAAGATGCTACTTTCCGTCAAAGGCATCGGCGGCAAGGTGGCGGACTGCATACTCTTATTCGGAATGGGAAGATATGAAGTATGTCCGCATGATACGTGGATAAAAAAAGCACTCAGCGAGAAATATAACATCGAAAACGTCAACGAGAAAAAAGGATATGAGCTCGTGACCGAAAAGTGGGGAAATTATGCAGGCATCGCCCAGCAATATCTGTTTTACGCCCAAAGGTACACTCAATGAAGATAACGTCCGTAATTGCGGAATTCAATCCGCTCCATCTTTCACATGAATACATTATAAAAAAAGCTGATAAATCATCTGATCTGACCGCAGTCATCTTAGGCGGAAATTTCATGCAAAGAGGAGAAGTCGCCATAACCGACTGTTATTCCCGCGCAAGATGCGCCGTAGAGTGCGGTGCGGATATAGTATTTCTTCTGCCGTACGCATTTTCCGCGCAGACTGCGGAGATATTTGCGTGGGGCGGGGTGATGATCGCGGACATAATCGGAAGTTCTTCCCTTGTCTTCGGCTCCGAAGATGACGGCCTCCCGTTTTATGATGCAGCAAAACTTCTTTACGAAGAGCCGGCAGAATACAGATCCATTCTCCGCGAAGGTCTTGACAGCGGGATGTCATTTGCATCGTCAAGGGAAAATGCCGTGAGACAGATCCTCGGAGAAGAAGCCGCAGGATGTCTCAGAGGAGCAAACAACATCCTCTCTACGGAATACACCAGGGCGATAATAAAACGAAAAAGCGGCATTGTTCCCAAAAGCATAAAGAGAATAAGCGTAAATCCTTCCGCAAGTGTCCTGAGAAAGCTCATTTCTGAGGGAAATACAGATAAAGTCATGCATCATCTGCCGGAATGTTCACGTGAAATAATAACAGATACGCAGGCGCTCCGTTTTTCCGAAGAATTCAGGGATATTCTTTTTTATCACCTGCTGACGACATCGGAAGAACATCTCGGAAGAATCGCCGAAGTTGAAAGCGGGCTTGAGAGAAGGATGATAAAAAACAAATATCTCTTAAGAGACAGCATCGAAGCGTTTTCGGAAGAAGTTTCCGGCAAGAGATACACAAAAAGCCGCATCAGGAGAATTCTTTACAATTCACTTATGGGATACACTTCTTCCCACCTGAAAAATGCAAAAGAGCATTCTCTTTCGTCCGTAATAGCACTTGCGGCGAACGGAAAGGGACGGGAGTTTATAAAAAGCAAAAACGGGGACGGAGAAGTGAAGATAATCTCCAACCTCTCAAAGGAATATTCTTCTCTCGGAAAAGACCGGTGGATATACGACATGGAATTAAGAGCTTATGAAATATATCACCGGAGAGAAGATATGTCACTGCTGAAAAGGCACACCATAGTAACAGACTGAACTTACAACGGCAAAATCCCCCTTCCGGATGAGGAAAGGGGGATTAATATATCAGCTGATTTAATCTCTGTCTATTTCTTTGTCGATGATCTTGCCGGAAAGGCTGATCTCGTATTCATACTCAACTCCCGCTGAGCAGAATTCTATCTCATAATAGCTGACTCCGTCATCACGGTCTTTTCTGGCCGTCGTGAAAGTCGCTTCTCCGGATGAAACTCCTGCATTTTTAAGGGCGATAGACTTCGCTTCCGCAAGGGTCACTTCCGAAGATTTTTTTTGGGGTTCACTCTTTTGGGTCTCCTGTTTTTCTGATTCGCTTTTCTGAGATAAATTTTTCGTATCTGATGGAGATTTTTTTACGAAATCATCGTCATCTTCCGCATCTTTTCCGTTGAAACAACAATCGACGCGGTATCCTTCACGCTTTAATGTTTTTCGATGAGTCTGTTAAGGTCTTTTTCATCTTCAACAACGAGTATTCTCATAAATCACCTCCGCGGACATTTTTCAGATAATATATTAAGACAATAATATTAGAAAATCTTTAAATTGAAAAGACAAAAACGATATATCAGGCAATTTATTTTCATATATCCACACATTTGTCCCGGTATCGCATAATTTCAACGAAACGAAATATATTATACAAAGGAGGAAATAAAATGAATATGAAATTGAAGGATATACCCTCATACATATCACAAAAGCTGTCACGTCTGAAAAAAAGACCCTTTGATCACATTTCCGTAATCTCGGCTGTCCTGGCGGCGCTGCTTATTTTTCAGGTCGCGGGGATCGGAAGAGAAGTATATACCGCAGTTTCAGGCGGCTGCATTGACTGGGGGCTGAGTTTCCCCGAAGAAGGAAAGACTCCTGTGGGGAATTCGTCGTATGAATATTTAAAGGAGTATGACGCTTATTTTGCGGACGTGGGAAGAGATGGAAAGATATATCTCACGTTTGATGCGGGATATGAAAACGGTTACACGGAAACGATCCTCGATACTTTAAAGGAAAAGGATGTAAAAGCCGCGTTTTTTATCGTGGGGCATTATGTAAAGACCAATCCGGAACTTGTCAAAAGGATGGCCGAAGAAGGGCATCTCGTATGCAACCACACTTTCACGCATCCGGATATGACGAGTCTGTCAAAAGAGGACTTTACTTCCCAGCTCACAGACATGGAGAAGCTGTTTTATGATACGGTGGGGTGTGAGATAAACAAATTTTATCGTCCGCCAAGCGGCAAATACAACGAAAACACTCTCTTATGGGCGAAAGAAGCCGGTTACAGGACCATCCTGTGGTCCCTTGCGTATGCTGACTGGGACAACGACAAACAGCCCACGAAGGACACGGCATTCAAGAAAATCATTCCAAGGCTTCACGACGGATGCATCCTCCTTCTTCACTCCACCTCAAAGACGAACAGTATCATATTAGGGGAGCTCATTGATGAGATCAGAAACAAAGGATATACCTTTGAAAGCCTTGACAATCTGGGGGATGCGGTTTGAAAAAGAAAAAGAAATTTTATGAAAATATAATGCTCGTTCTCCTTATGGGAGTAATACTTCTCGCTTCAAAGAGAGCATCTCTTCCCGCAAGCGGCGGAGGAGAAGAGAAGTATGATGTGCCGATAATAATGTATCATGCGGTGATGAAAGACGAAGGGAGAAGCGGGAAATACGTGATAACGCCGGAAGTTCTTCGGGAAGACATAGAGTATATACTTGATATGGGTTATGAACCCGTATTCATATCGGACATAATAAATTTCGTATATTCTGACTCTCCCCTTCCGCAAAAGCCCATCGTGCTGACATTTGACGACGGGTATTACAACAATTATCTTTACGCATATCCAATTTCAAAGGAGTACGGAATAAAAGCCGTCATCTCCATCATCGGAAAACACACCTATCTTCAGTCAGAATCAGGAGAAAAGCAGGCAGAATCTTATTCCCACGTATCATGGGAGCAGTTGAAGGAGATGTCGGACAGCGGACTTTGGGAAGTGGGGAATCATACGTATGACATGCATAACACGGGAAAGAAAAACGGACTTCTGGCAGCATCCGGGAAAAATACGGAGGAAAAAAACAAAAACATCATTTCCGACATTACAAAGCTGCAGGATCTCATAAAAGAAAATGTGGGAGTTACTCCGAAGACGTTTGTTTTTCCGTTCGGAAGTTATGACGAAAACACGAATGCTCTCATAAGGGATCTCGGATTTGAGGCGACGCTTTCCTGCATAGAAGGAATAAATGAGATAAGCCGCGGCGGAAATACGGAGCTGTTATATCGCTATAACCGTCCTGCGGGAGTAAGCACAAAGGAATTTTTTGCCGGCATCTTTAATAAGTAAGTTTTACACTGTTTTTGGGGGATTACCCACATTTTCTGTGGATAAGTTGTTGATAATGTTGATAACTTTATTGAAAAAAGCGGCAAAAAGGCTTTAAAAAGCAAAAAATCATGAATGTGGAGTAGTGAATAACATAATTTTCCCATTGTGGACAGCGGTGGAAAATGTGGATAAGTTGTGAATTCCGTTGACAAGTCAAAAAAATAAATAAAGGAATTTGTCGGATATACCTACTTTATGTTTGCGGAGGAATGTGATATAATCGGATAAAGAAGCGTAAAAATTATTGCGGAGGCAGAAATGAATACACAAAAGATATACAAGGAATATTTATCAACTTCGGAAATAAACACAGATATACTCGCTTCATTTCCTGATGAAGCATCAAAAATACGCGCTATGGCGGAAATAATCATTTCCGGCAACGTCACCGATGCGGTATTTGCGGAAAAATACATGAGAGCTCTCGGTTATGACGCGCAGGCATCCGATCTCGCAGTAAAATTCCTTTCACTTACAGATGACAAACGCGCAGCAAAGGTATTTTCCGGCGATGTGGCGGTAAGGGAGGCGGTAATAAATCATTATTGTTCGGTAATGGCGAACTTCATCGTCTTCTCTACGGCACAGAGAAAGAATCTCAAGGACACGGCTTCATACAACCGTCATATTGACAAGGCTCTTCCGGAAATGTGTGAATCGCTGACTGTTCTGTTTGAGCTCGGCGCAAACGAAGGGGAATATCTCACTTCTCTTGACAAATATTTTGAGTTCACCTATTACGTCAACACCCCCGATTCATGGAAGCTGTTCAACAGTCTTTATGTATATGATGATTTCAGAAAGTATGTAGAGTCCATAAAAGACAAATTCCTCGGAATATATCTCAGAAGTGCGCTTTTGCCGGAGGCGGTGGAAGTATTCATTCTTGAGGGGGATGAAAAATTTACTGAAGCGTTCATAACCGCAGTATCCGAGCTTGCATCGGAAAACATTTCTCAGGCGAGAAAGACATATTCAAAAGCCGTCACCGTCGAAAATGATGAAAATTTCATTGAAAACATGATCGATCTTTATGACGGAATGAAATACAAAAACGCCATAGCTCATTTCAAGGCAAACAGCGGCAAGTTCCATCTCTCTGCGCTTTCTCACGCGAAGGATTATTACGAATACGAAGAAAGCCCGCGCGCGAAGGAGTTTTAAGTGGGGAAATATGATAACGTATATTTCGTAACGGGGACGGCATACGCCGGAAAATCCACTCTCGTCAAAAACCTCGCGGAGAAATATAACGGAATATTATGCGAGGAGAATTATCACGACAGATTCTTCCCTTCCCCGGACAAAGATGAGTTTCCGAATCTCGCGTACACGGCGGGGCTTACGGACTGGCATGATTTCATAAGAAGGACGCCTGATGAGTATGAAGCGTGGATCGACGGAGTGTCAAAGGAGTGTGAGATACTGGAACTGAGGATACTTGAAGGACTCTCTGCGCAGGAAAGGCCCGTATTCGTAGACACGAACGTTTCCGTATCGACCTTAAAAGAGATCTCCGACGAAAAGCACGTTCTCATCATGCTTGCGCCGCCGGAGATATCCGTAAAGAATTTCTTTGATCGTCCCGACAAGGAAAAGCAGTTTTTATACCGGCTTATCCTTGAAGAAGATGATGTGGATTTTGCCATGGAGAATTTCAGGCAGTGTCTTGCGAGAATAAATTCCCCCGGGCGACATGAAGCTTTCCGCAACTGCGGCTTCAGTGTGATCCTCAGGGATGAAGAAAGGACCCAGGAAGAAACAGTATCTCTTGCGGAAAAATATCTCGATCTGGAAAAATGGATGAAATAAAAATCACAGACCGCATATAATGCGGTCTGTTTTTGGGTGCGAAACTTCAGCTTCAGCACATATCGTCGGGATAAAACTGCGGAAACGGGGTGAGGGTCTCGTCAAGAAACGTTTCGCAGAAATTTTCTTCGCACTGTTCGTCGCATCCTGAGTTGAACTCACAGAAACCGTAGTTGGGGATGCGGAGAGAAACGTCGGATGTGACTCTCACCACGAGGAATACTCCGAGGCTTACAGTGATGACTTCTCCCCTGCAGCCGCTTACACAGCCCGTTTCGATATACGTTTCCGCCTGAACATCAAATCTTCCCTGCCTGAGGAATTCTTTCGGTGCATAGACCACACCTGTGACTTTAATTTTGATATGATTGTCGCACTGCACAACGCCCGAACATATCGGATGAGCAGGAAGGGCAAAGATGCGTTTATCGCATTTTCTTTTAAGTACCACATATACCGGGACGGAAACGATGATATTCACTCTTGCGTAATTGTCGTCTTTTTCCGTAAGGACAGCTTCCCCTTCGCAGGGATGAACCTCTGCTTTTCCGAACTGAGTGTGCAGGAAAACATAATCATCCAGACATCCGCCGGGAAGCTGCACTTCGAACGGAGTATTTTCAAGGCACTCCCTTTTTGAAAATGCGTCGTATACTTTTTTGACCACAAGGCAGTCCACTCCCCTGAGGCAGTTTATGGTAATGTTATCGTCCATTTATTAACGGCTCCTTTCTTGTTATGTTACATAATATGAATTCTGCTTATTCTTGTGACATTTACGGCTTAACATTTGCAATATGAGAAAATTTGGCTTATAATGTAATAAAGAATACGATTCGTGATGCGGAGGAAGATATGAAATACATACTCGCCCTCGATCAGGGCACAACAAGCTGCAGAAGCATCATTTTCAATGAATACTTTGAAATGATCTCAATGGCTCAGGAAGAATTCACACAGATATACCCTCACCCGACGTGGGTGGAACATGACGGAGAAGAAATTCTCCGCACACAGATAAAGACATTAAAGGACGTAATAAAGCGTTCCGGCATCGACGTTTCCGAAATCTCATCAATCGGCATCACCAACCAGCGTGAGAGCACTATCGTATGGGACAGGGAAACGGGCTGTCCGGTATATAATTCAATCGTATGGCAGTGCAGAAGAACTGCGGATTATTGCGACGAGCTGGAAGAAAAAGGATATTCGGAATACATTAAAAACACCACCGGGCTTACCATCGACGCATATTTTTCCGCAACGAAGATAAAATGGATCCTTGAAAACGTTCCGGGAGCAAAGGCACTCGCAAAGGAAGGCCGCCTCGCATTCGGAACAATGGACAGCTGGCTTATTTACAATCTCAGCGGCAAAAAAGACCACATCACGGATTATACCAACGCATCAAGGACCATGCTTTATGACATAAACAACTTATGCTGGGATGAAAAGCTGCTTGAAATAATGGATATCCCCGCATCAATGATGCCGACGGTGGTTTCTTCAAGCGGAGAGCTTTCATATCTTGATGAAAGCATCCTCGGAAGAAGTATCCCCATTACGGGAATCGCCGGAGATCAGCAGTCCGCCCTTTTCGGACAGGGATGCGTGACATACGGAGATGTAAAGAACACATACGGCACGGGATGTTTCCTTCTTGCAAACACGCTTGATGAAAAGATCGACTCAAAGTGCGGTCTTGTTTCGACGCTTGCATGCAAGGATGACGGAAGTGTATGTTATGCGCTTGAAGGAAGCGTATTTATCGCAGGCGCCCTCATACAGTGGCTCCGCGACGAAATGGGGCTCATTCACTCAGCGGCAGAGTCGGAATATTACGCGAATCTCGTTGACGGCTCCGACGGAGTATATATCGTGCCGGCATTTTCAGGCCTCGGCGCTCCGCACTGGGACATGAGGGCAAAAGCAATAATCACAGGTCTCAGCCGCGGTTCAAACAAAAACCACCTCATCAGGGCATCTCTGGAAGCAATCGCATTCCAGCTCAACGACCTTCTGACTGCGCTCAGGGAAGATCTCGGAGAGAACATCGCGGTTCTTAAAGCCGACGGAGGAGCGTGTGCCAACGATCTTCTCATGCAGCTTACGGCAGATATAGCAGCAATTACCGTTGACCGCCCGAAAAACATAGAATCCACAGCTCTTGGTGCAGCAATGCTTGCAGCGATCGGATGCGGAATGTATAATAGTGTGAGTGATATGCCCTCAAGGGTAACAGACAAGAAATTTTATGCGGGATATTCTCCCGAAAAGAGAGAAACTCTTCTCAAAGGATGGAATGAGGCGGTAAAGATGTGCCGTTCTCACGAATAGGAGGAAACAATGCGTGAAAAAGCACTCGTGACAAAATTAAAAGATAACAATATTGCGGTCGTTGAAGTAAAACGTTCGACGGCGTGCGAAAGCTGCGGAGCATGCAGCGTCGGAAAGGATAAGCTCATCGTTTCTGCGGAAGTTATAAACACCGTGGGCGCGCAGGTAGGCGATGAAGTGGATGTGGAAATGGAATTCTCGGGAGTTCTCGGCGCATCTTTCATTATGTACGGAACCATGTTTGCTTCTGTTATGGCAGGATGCATCCTCGGTTTTTACGGTCTTTCAAAATTAATACCCCTCAACGAAAACCTTCTCGGATTCATTACCGGAGCAGTATTCCTCGGAATCGACTTCCTCGTAATAAAAGCACTTGACAAGAAGGGCACTTTCGGAGAAAAATTCAAGATCAGGATCATTGACTGATGGCAGTTTTGTTTGAAAACGACTGGGGCGAAATACTCAGGGAAGAATTCGAAAAGGATTATTACAAGACTCTCAGGGTGAATCTCGCGGCGGAATATAAAAACCATCAGGTATTTCCCGATATGTACGACATATTCAACGCGTTTCACCTTACGTCCTTCGAAGACACAAAGGTCGTCATCCTCGGGCAGGACCCGTATCATGATGACATGCAGGCGCACGGGCTGAGTTTTTCCGTAATGAAGGGAGTGGACATTCCGCCGTCGCTGAGAAACATATACAAGGAACTCAATGAAGACCTTGGTTGCGACATACCTCAGCACGGATGTCTTGTAAAGTGGGCGGAAGAAGGGGTGCTTCTTCTGAACAGCGTACTCACCGTACGCGCACATCAGGCCGCATCCCACAAAAACCTCGGCTGGCAGAATTTTACGGACAGCGTCATTTCAATTCTCAATGACCGCGAAAAGCCGGTGGTATTTATATTATGGGGAGCTTATGCGCAGAGCAAGGAAGTTCTCATCACATCCCCTCAGCATCTCATAATCAAATCCCCTCATCCTTCTCCCCTCTCCGCGTCAAGAGGATTCTTCGGGAGCAGACCGTTTTCGAAAGCAAATGATTTTCTTATTAAAAACGGATTTTCGCCCATAGACTGGCAGATAGATTAAAAAAGTGAAATTTGGGTATTGACTTTTTGTCGCAATTATGTATAATTAGAAAAGTCAGTGGCCCCTTGGTCAAGCGGTTAAGACATCGCCCTTTCACGGCGGTAACAGGGGTTCGATTCCCCTAGGGGTCACCATTCAAATCGAACAGAATCAAGACATCGTAAGATGTCTTTTTTTTATTTTTCTCAGTTTTTTATTCTCATTATGCCAAACAGGCTCCGAAGAAATAAAAAAGAACCGCTTTGCGGTTCTATGATTACTTTTTACGTTTCCATTCAGTATAACTCTTTTCCCTGAGGATCGCTTTAATCTTATTCGCGCCGAATCCGAGCAACGCAAAGGCTGCTGCAAGGATAAGGGGATTTACGTTTACGGCAAAATCTTCCACATTTTTGAAAATGATGTCAAAAGTGTTGTTCGCCGCCATATATACCATCGTGATAATAAGGATAAGTGTCATCTGCGAACGCATTTTTTTCTTCTGCAGATATATTATTGCAACAAGTCCCACGACGAGGAGTATCCCCCATCTGACGAGGGAAAGAACAGACAAGGGCATTACCTTTCCGATAAACAGGGCGCCTGCCATGAATCCTGCGGCAAATACCCATCCGAGGATGCCGAGAGCTTCGCAGACCGTTTCCGCCGGCTTCTTCTTAGGCTTTCCGTCGCAGAGTTTTTTGATATAGCCGTCCATATCCCCGCCGAAAAATTCTTCTTCCGCAAGGCCCTTTTTCTGTCCCCTGATGATCTCGTCCATGACTTTCATCATTACGTTCATATAAGAAAATGTATTCAGATTTTCTGAGGAAACGGCGCTGACAGCTTTTGAATAGAGCTTTGCGTGTTCCTTTGAGATCTGCTTTTGTTTTTCGTCAAATTTGTTGTTATATTCCTTAATGTTCGGTGCCATTTTTTTCTCCTGTGTAAGTAATGGATAAATTATAGCACGAAAGATGAAAATATGCAAATTTGCATATAAAAATCCCTCACAGGGGTGAGGGGTGAATGTTATTTTAAGTAATTTGCCGCAGCAAAGTATGCAGTTGCTTTTGTGTTTGCTTCTATCATTTCGAGGTATGTATTTCTTTCTTCGTTTGATGCAATGATATTGTCAAGCTTTGCACGCATGGATTTTGCATGAGCTTGCTGTAATTGATGCGTTTTTCGCTGATTTGCAATCATAATTTGCTGATTAAGGATTGCTTGCGACTGTTGCTGAATAATCGTATCCAAACGAGACTTGATCTCTTCGAGAACGTAAAGTGTAAGAGCTCTTTCGAGGTCTGTGGATTGACTTGTTTTGAAGTAATCATAGAGATACACAGCGGCATAAAGGTTGCGGTATTGAGAAGGAATAATATTTACATTGTAAAACTCCCTCAAAAGATCTCTTGCTTTTTCCAAATCCCCAACGCATATTTTTCTCTGTGCTTCTAATTGAGGAACCATCGCTGTCAGCTTCTCGTTTTCAACAGCGTTCATTTTCACGGTAGCCAATGCCTTTTCGTAAGATTCCTTTTTCTCCTTATTCTCGATTTCTGTTACTTCCTTGCTCAGGTGAATATATCTGAAGAAACCAAAAGTTATGCCACCATAAAATAATGAAGCAAACACCTGGAACCCACCTAGGAAAGGATCCACGATGTAACTTATAATGCAAAGGACGCAAAAGACTAAAGATATACTCCCTAAGATTAATGCCACAGGATGATTAAATACAGAAAAAGTTTCATAAACAGGTGGCTTTGGAGGCGTTGTGTTATAACCTCTTTTCATAGCATTTATTCTGTTGTGATGTTCGTTGTTCATTTTACTTAGTTTCTCGGTTGCCAGATGAAGCGCACAAATACTCTCCAAATACGGCACCAAAAACTCTCTGTTGTAATTCATAATGTAATCCTCCATTTAAAATATTACGGTTCATATCGCAAAGTTAATTATAAGGTTGATTTTGACACTTGTCAAGTTACAAATATTATTTTCCACGTTATGGATTATGTAAAAATAAACGGATATACTTTTTATGAGGTGGCAACATGAAGGATACTCATTACGGAAAATACCGTTCACTCGGTCTGAATATCGCATATTACAGAAAACAAAAAGGATTTTCTCAGGAACAGCTTGCAGAGAAAATCGACATAAGCAGGACTCACATGAGCAGGATAGAAACTGCCGATTGTGCTGTATCACTCGATGTAATATTCGATATCTGTGAAGCTCTTGAAATTCCATCTTATAAAATTTTTAAATTCAGATAATAAATGTGGCACCTTTTCAGGTGCCACTGTTTTTATGGAAAATTATGTATTAATTAAAACTTTTTACGAAGAATCCTCATCGCATTCAGCGTTGCGAGGAGGGCTGTTCCCACGTCTGCGAAGACGCCGTGTGCCATGGAGACATGGTTTGTGAAGGCTGAGAGGCCGAGGAAGAGGAACTTGATGGCGAGAACGAAGACGATGTTCTGGATGACGATCTTTCTTGAGAATTTAGCCATACGGATGACTTTTTCAACTTCCGAAAGTTTATCCGTCATTACCACAACGTCTGCCGCTTCGATTGCCGCGTCACTTCCCAGTGCGCCCATTGCGATCCCTACGTCTGAGAGCGCGAGGACAGGTGCGTCATTGATGCCGTCGCCGACATAGATCTTCGTGCCTTTTGATGTTATCTTATTATAAGCATCGACTTTTTCGTCGGGAAGGAGCTCGGAATATACTTCGTCGATATGCGCCTTCTTCGCGATAGCTTCTGCGGCTTTTTTAATGTCGCCGGTGAGCATATATGTCTTTTTGATGCCGAGTTTTTTCATCTTGTCGATAGCTTCGACGCTGTCGGCTTTGATTGAATCTTCGAGGACGATATGGCCTGCATAAGAACCGTTGACTGTAAGATAAACGACTGTGCCGGCTGTGGTGATTTCGGGAACTTCTGTTTCAACATGGCTGTCCGTTCCTGCTTTGAGTTCCACACCCTTATATTTAAGGCTGACGCCTTTACCTGAAGCTTCTTTATAATCCATAACGTCGCCGCTTGAAATCTTGACTCCGTAGGAAGAATTGACGGTCTTTGCGATGGGGTGGTTGGAAAGGCTTTCTGCGGCGCAGAGATATTCCTTGAAGAGTTCCTTGTCGATTGTGATATTTTCTTCTGTGATAGTAAAATCACCTTTTGTTACTGTTCCCGTCTTGTCGAGGATGACAGTATCTGCCTTACAGAGAGCTTCGATATATGTAGCGCCTTTGATGAGGATACCTTTTGCGCTTGCTGCACCGATTGATGCGAAGTAGCTGAGGGGAATACTCAGAACGAGTGCGCAGGGGCAGGAGATTACGAGGAACACAAGGCCTTTTCTGAGCCAGTAAGCAAATTCGCCCATTCCCATCATCGGCGGGATCACTGACAGAAGGAGAGCTGAGATAACGACTGCGGGAGTGTAGTATCTCGCGAAAGTCGTGATGAATTTCTCGGTCTTCGCCTTGTTCTGTGCGGCATCTTTTGTCATGGCGATGATCTTTGCGACCATTGAGTTTTCGTATGTATTCTTCGCGCGAAGGGTGATCGATGCGTCTGTTACGATATATCCCGCATAAACTTCGCTTCCTCTTTCAACGTGGCGGGCAACGGATTCGCCTGTTACTGATTTGGTATCAACATATGCAGAACCCTTTACGATCTTTCCGTCTACCGGGACGGCTTCGCCGGGTTTTACGACGATGAGGTCATTGATACGGACTTCTTCGCAGGGGATCTGTTTCGTTCCGCTCTGGGTAAGGACAGTTGCGTAAGGAACTTTGAGTTCTAAAAGGGAATTGATGCTTCTGATGGATTTCTGCTGTGCGTATTCACTGAGGGATTCGCCGACTTTATAGAAAAGCATAACAGCGACACTTTCCGTATAGTCCCCGAGGGCTATTGCGCCGATGGTGGCAACGCTCATGAGGAAGTTTTCGTCGAATACCTGACCCTTTAAGATATTCTTGAATGAGAATTTCAGAACGTCATATCCGATAAGGGCATATGCCATAAGGAACAGCACCGTCTTGAGCCATGCGGGCTCGATTACGAGGAGGGCGATGATAAACAGCATTACCCCGATAGTTTCCGGAAGGAACTTCTGAATAAAGCCCCTGATTCCTTTTACTTCCTCTTCTTCAACTGCCGCAGGAGTCCGGGAAACTGTCTTTGCAACTTCCTTTACTTCCGGTTCAGGCGGAATTACGGTTACGCCGGATTCGTACTTATTGACGATAGTCGTGACGTCCGCAATAATGCCGTCAAGATCCTTAAAGCCGAAGTGTTCCATTTTAAGCTGCTGGGTCACGAGGTTATAACTCGCGTCCTTTACATACGCAAGTTTGTTGATATCTCTTTCGATCTTCGCAGAGCAGTTCGCGCAGGTGAGGTCTTTTAAAGTGATGAGGAGTGTTCCCGCTTCGAGCTTTCCGGCAACCACGGGAGTGTGGCTGTGGGTATGTTCTTTCGGGGCTTCTGTTTTCGGCGGAATGACCGTTACGCCGGATTCGTACTTATTGACGATGGTCGTAACGTCCTTTACTATCTCATCAAGGCTCTTTGTTCCGTCGTCCGTAAGTTTAAGCTGCTGGGTCACGAGGTTATAGCTCGCTTCTTTGACATATTCAAGTTTATTGATATCTCTCTCGATCTTTGCGGAGCAGTTCGCGCAGGTGAGATTTTTTAATGTAATAAGCATTTATTCCTCCTCATAAGGGTCGTGGGTATGGCTGACGTGTTCAAGTCCGATCTCGAAGATGTCTTTGATATGTTCATCGTCGAGGGAGTAATACACATTTTTGCCGTCACGTCTTGACTTCACTATATTATTGGTCTTTAAGACCTTCAGCTGGTGGCTGACTGCCGACTGGCTCATTTCAACCGCTTCCGAAAGGTGGTTCACGCAATATTCTCCGCCAAGAAGAGTATTGATTATCTTCACCCTCCCCGTATCTCCGAATACGGAAAAGAGGATAGCGAGTTTCTGAAGGGAATATTCCTGAACTTCTTTATCTGTATGTGTCATTATATTTACCTCCATTCATATGAATGATTGTTCATATGAAGTTTCACGCATATATTAACACTTCATAATTAAAAAAGCAACATATTTTTACATATTTCTATTTTTAATTTTACATAAAAAACATCCTGTGATATCATAAAGAAAAAAGGCTTACGGTATGGATAACAGATATATTTTAAACACGGCACTCATGCAGTCTGCGGAAGATCTTTCATGCAGTCCGGAGGATCTTATGAAGGATGAGAACACGGTAGTAATATCCCGTAAAAATGAAAAAGCGAGGAGATATTTATCTCTTCCGTTTGAACTGAATCTCGTGACTTACGGAAGAGGGATCGTGGCTTCCTGCAGTGAGGAGATTTCAGGGATCATCGGAAAGTACATTGATGTTGAAAACAAATATTCATGTTTTGAAGCGCCTTATGTGAATCATCTTGCGGATATGGTCTCGCCTTACGGTTTAAAACCCTGTTTCATGGCGGAATATTTTCTTCCGGATGTGGAAAGAGAGATTGAAATGTCCTGCAAATATGAAGTTAAAGTTCTTCATCCCGAAGATTTTGCATCGCTTTATCTTCCCGAGTGGTCAAATGCCATATGCGAAAAGAGAAAGCATCTCGACATTCTCGGTCTCGGGGCGTATGATGACGGAAAGCTCGTCGGTTTTGCCGGATGCAGCATGGATTGCGAAGAGATGTGGCAGATAGGCATTGATGTAATTCCTGATTATCGCAGGGAGGGCATCGCGAGTTATCTGACGTACAATCTCTCACGGATGATAGTAAAAAACGGAAAGGTTCCGTTTTACTGCGCCGCATATTCCAACATCCCGTCTGTACGAAACGCCATCAGAAGCGGATTTTATCCTGCGTGGGTGGAGCTGACCTGCAAGCCGTCGGAGTTTACAGACGAAATGAACCGCAGTATTTACGGAGGTCGGGGATGAGTAAAGTAAAGATACATTTTCTGATCCCGTCGCGCAGAAAAATAAAGCGCGGGGAATCATTGAACATTCTCGTCGGCATACACACAGATGAAGAAGAATCATTCATTCACGAGTTCAAAATATTCGGCGACATCGGATATGGTTTCAGGGAGATACTTTCACGGAAGAACATGGTTGAGCCGGGAGGCAATCCTCATTATTACCTGACCATTCCATCTGAAGTTTTCTGCGATGATTACTGGGGAGAAGAGATTGAGGAAATTTTCATAGCGATGGATGAAAGGGGATCTCATGGAAGCATGATATTCATCGAGTAGTCGGCATTACACATTTAAAAGGTCGCTTTGTGCAGACGCACAAAGCTTCTTTTTATATTCCCGCCACCCACCCCTGCCGCCGCCACCGCCGCCTGCGCCGTGCATGCACGGCGCAACAAAGGGGCTCCGCCCCTTTGTTGCGAAAGCTCCGCTTTCGCGCGGCGGCGCGCCGCGCAGGACGCAGCAGGCGTCCTGCACCCAAAGGCGGAGCCTTTGGGAACCGATGCTGCGCATCGGTTGCGGCGCGGGCGGGAGTGGGCGGGGATAAAAATAAAAGAAAAATGTGAAGCATTTTTTCACATTATTAAAATCTGTCGGGAAAACGGAAAAGAAAAAACGACCGTAAGGTCGTTTTTGTCTTATTCATCTTTCTTTTCTTCAGCTTCTTCAGCTTTGTCTTCTTTTTTCTCTTCTTCCTTTTCTTTTTCAGGTTCACCGAACATCTTCTTCTGTGCGTCGAGTTTTTCTTTTACGCTGTCCGCAAACTTTCTCGGGATCGGATTTACAGATGCGTTTGCGATCTGTTCTGAGAAGAGTGCGACGAATTCAAGTGTGATCATGAATGAATCCGGATCGATGCGGTCCATAGTATCTGTGTTGTTATGGATCTGCGCGCCGCCCATAGCGTTGAGTCTTGCAAATGTACATGCGGGAACGCCTGCTGACGCAAAGCTCGTTGAGTCGGATGAGTATGTTCCGAGATCGGCTGAGAGAGGATAATTATTGACTTTCGCGAGGTATTCGATTGCGTGGAGCGTATCTTCGCTTGCTGTTACACAGCATTTTTCAAAACCGATAGTAACGCCTGTCATATCAAAGTTGATGTTGAAGATATAATCCTTGAGTTCTTCTTCATGCGCCTTGCAGAATTCCTTTGATCCCACAAGTCCGATTTCTTCAGAGCCGCACCACACGAACTTCAATGTTCTTCTTGTGCCTTTTTCCTTGAAGTAATGCATGAGTTCCATTATCGTTACAGAACCTGTGCCGTTGTCCCAGCTGCCTTTTGAATAAGGAACTGAGTCGTAATGTGCACTGAATGCGATAACTTCATCTTTAAGGTCTGTTCCCGGAATCGTTGCAACGACGTTATGGGATGTGCCTTTTACTGTTTCGGCCTGCATGGTGAGTTTAACTTTCGTCGGTTTTGAAAGGACGAGTTTTTCTGCGTCTGTGATATGAAGTTTGACTCCCGGGATGGGGTGATCCTTTCCGAACGCATTTGACGGGCGGAGTTCGTTTTTGATGGATTCATCTTCATAGATGTTTCCTGCTATAAGGATATATCCGAGAGCACCCTTCTTCTGAAGCTTTTCGTAAAGTTCGGGTGTTCCCCTGCCCTGCATAAGCACGATCTTGCCTTCAACGTCTGTGATGTTTGCATCGGAGCCGTCTTCGATATATTTGAATCCGCCGGTAACTCCCTCATCAGGTGTTGATGCGGTTTTGCCGATTCCGATAACGTGATATTCATGATATTCAGGTTCGAGAACTTCAAGTTTCGCAACGCTGATATTTACCATATCGATCTCGAAGTCTTCGATGACTGCTTCAACGCCTGATTTTTCGCAGACATCCTTTAAAATATTCGCAGCCTTTAATTCTTCTTCTGTTCCCGCAACGCGGACAAAGCTGATCTCTTCGAGAAGTTTCCATGCTCTGAGTTTATCAAGTGTCATAATTCTCTCCTTTAAGTTAAATTACAAAGTCGCCGTTTTCAAAGATCGCAACTTCTTTTCCGTCAGGTGTAGTACCTGTAATTCTCATATCCTTAGTTCCAACCATAAAGTCGATGTGGATTGATGAGTCGTTGAATGTCCACGGGCTGTCAGCGGGAAGCTGCGGGCCGAGAGCTCTTCCGAGAGCCATATGGCAGGAAGCGTTTTCGTCGATGAGCGTCGTATAGAATACGATATTTGACATAGAGATCGGTGAAGAATATTCAACGAGGGCAGCTTCTCCGAGGTATGCAGCGCCTTCGTCCGTATTTACGAGAGCTTCCAGCATTTCTCTTCCTTCGTTTGCGATGACTTCAACGACTTTACCCTTCTCAAAGCGGAAGCCGAAGTTTTCGATGCTCTTTCCGCCGAGAACGAGGGGTTTGGATGCGTAGATGACGCCTTCCGTGCCGTATTTTTCAGGTGTTGTACAGATCTCTTCGGACGGGATGTTCGGAACGAACGGAACGGCGATAGGCGGCATATTCATTCCGTATTTTGAGAACGGAGTCAGCGCGATAGTGAGGTCTGTGCCGTTTGATGCGGTGTAGTGGATATGAGTAAAGTTATAAGAGTCGATTCTGAGGCCTCTTTCGTTTTTCTTTACCGCATTTTCCTTCCATGTCTTTTCAACGTCGTTGTCTTCTCCGACATAGCAGATTTTGAGGATGATCTTCCAGAGTTCTTCAAGTGCGTTTTCTTTCGGAACGTCCTTTAAGATATATTCCGCCCATGACTGTGTGGGAACGGTCGCGATGAGCCACTGGCAATGTTTTTCCCTGCTTGCCTTACGCATGATGTTTCTTACTCCGTCCGTATGGGCAAAGATAGCGTTCGCCTGATTTTCGGGAACGTCAGCCATAAGCGGCGGATTTACGCTTTCGAGGCGCACATAGCATGCTCCTTCGTCAAGGTATTTCTGGCACTGAAGTTCTTCCCAGTCTTCGATTTTCTTTACGTCTTCTTCGCTGCGGTATTTAGCGGCGATCTTGAGGTTCGGTTCGTCGAGATAGTGAACGATGACGTTTGATGCGCCGAGTTTATAACATTCTTCCGCAAAGACCGGAGTGAAGTATGCAGCTTCGATATTTGCTTCCACCAGGACGGGCTGATCTTTCTGTACGTTAAGACCTACTTTTGCAAGGGTGTAGGCATATTTTCTTTTCATTTCATCAAGATTCATTTTATACCTCTTTCAAATAATATATCCGCGGCATATTTACCGGAATGCCGCATTATGTTAATATCGTACTATTTAAAAAGGATTTAGTCAATTGTAATATTATATTTTTTTGCATCTTGCCGTATTTAATTTTGAAAATATCCGGATAAGGCAAAATGGTGATACATATGAGCAATAATTTACTAACTTATGTGCTGAAATGCGCCATTATATGATATAATAAAATATAAAACAAAACAAGGAATCAACATGGACCGCAATCTGCCAATCGGAATACTCGACTCAGGCGTCGGCGGGCTGACTGCCCTCTCCCCGATGCAAAAACTTTTACCGGATGAATCGGTAATATATTTCGGAGATTCACTCCGCATGCCATACGGGAACCGCCCGAAGGAAGAGATCGTTTTTTATGCGCAAAAGATGATAGATTATCTTCAGGACAAGGGAGTAAAAGCAATACTCCTCGCCTGCAACACCATTTCTTCACACATTGACTCCCTTCACTCCGACGTGAAGCTGTTTTCCATTGTGGAAGCAGGATGCATGGCGGCGAAGGAAACCGTTAAAAATTCATCTCTCGGCATCATCGCCACCTGCGCGACGGTGGAAAGCGGGGTTTATGAAAAGATGATGGCAAAGACCTGTCCGGAAATCACCCTCACACTCAATTCCAGCAAATCCCTTCCGAAAGTCATCGACAGTCAGATCGAAAACACCGTCCTTCTGAATGAAAAGATCCGTGAATGCATTGATCCGATAATCCGTGAAGACAGTGCCATAAAGGATCTCATTTTAGGGTGTTCACATTTTCCCATAATCAGCGAGGAGATAAACTCTATTTATCCTTCACTGCATCTTATCGATCCGGCGGTAAAGCAGGTAGAGATGTTAAAGGAATATCTTACGCAAAATGACCTGACAAATCTCTCAAAGCGCACCATCACCCTTTACACCACTGCGGAAACTTACGAATTTGCCGCAGCAATCAAAAGACTTAAACTTGAAATAGATACATTAATGAAAGTGGAGCTTGTTTAATGATTAACATTTACACCGGAAGAGCAGGACGAGGACAAAGCGAAGCTATATACAAAGATGTTTTAAGCCTTCCTCATAACGAGAAGGCTTTTGTTGTCGTTCCGGATCAGTTTACGTACGAAACGGAAAGGCGCCTTCTGGAAGGACGAAGCGTCAACCTTCAGACAGAGGTCCTGAGTCTGAAGAGGCTGTCTTACCGCCTTGAAAACGAATGTGCGAAGGAGAAGATAAATCTCGTTTCCCAAGAGGCGGATTCTATCCTCATCCGCAGGGCAACGTCACTGGTTTCAAAGGAGCTGAAAGCGTTTTCGGGAGTGTGTCACACGCAGGGTTTCTGCGAAGACGCCCTTGAATTCATTTCAGAGATGAAAAAAGCAGATGTGGACATCTCCTCCATCGACATCTCTCCGGACGAGCCGGAAAGCGTAAAAGAAAAGATCGGTGACATAAAAAAAATATATGAGAAATACCTTTCCCTTATTCCGGAGGGATATATCCCGTCGGATGATTATTTTTCATTTATTGCAAAATGTGCTGTAAATTCGGAAATAATAAAAAACTCTCACTTTTATTTTGACGGGTTTTATTCCTTCGACAAAAATGAATATTCCCTCATCTCTCTCATCATGCAAAACGCAAAGAGCGTGAGTTTTTCGTTCATTACGGATGACGAGAAGATGTTTTATTGCTCACAGATCACACTCGGGGAAATAATGGGAATGATAGATGAGTATTCCCTTGAATACAAGACAGACACTTTCACGGACAGTCTTCTTCACGAAGAAGGGACATTCCTTGAAGAGAACCTCATGGGATATGAACGGGTGGAGTTTCTGGACGACACGGACAGGATCAGTCTTGCCGTGGCAAAGAAAAAAAGTGATGAATGTGATTATGTGTGTTCGGAAATAAACCGCCTTATCAGAAACGAAGGGTACAGATATTCCGACTTTCAGATCATCGCAACGGACAAGAGCTATTTCGGGATGATGAAAAATATCTTACGTCGCCATGACATAGAGTTCTTCATCGACGAAAACAGGGAGATCTCTTCCACATCTCCCGTCAGGGCGTTTTTATACATCGCGGACATGCTCTCTTCTTCATTCACCACAAACGAAGTCATTTCATTTGCGAAGTCCGGATATGCGGATGTGAGCGAAGATGAATATATGCTCATTGAGAATTATGCCCTTGAAATGGGGATCCGCTCTTCAATGTGGGAAAAGGATTTTTATAAAAACAACCCCGAAGAGAGCTATGACATCGAAAAGATAAATGAAATAAGAAGAAAACTCATAACTCCCGTAATGAACATAAGGGATAAAGTATCGGATTATGAAAACGTAAGCGATTTTGTCCTTCGGTTCTCCGAAGCCCTTGAGGAGATACGTTTTGAAGAAAACATTCAGGAGAATATCGACGGGTTCGTAAAAGACGGGGATTATGAAAGCGCGAATATATATTCCCAGATAAACAACAAGATCCTCATGATCCTTTCTTCCCTCGACGAATTTTTCGGAAAAGATGAATTATCCGTCCGGGAAATTTATGAGCTTCTTTCCTTCGCCCTTTCTTCATGCAAAGTCGGCATCATTCCTTCAAGGGTGGATGCGGTAAGCATAGGGGATGTCATAAGGAGCGTCAACAAAAATACGAAAGTGATGTTCATTCTCGGATGTGCGGAAGGGCTGATGCCGTCGTCGGATCATAAAAAACCGATCCTTACGGAAAGAGAACGAAACTCCCTTTCAAGCTTCTCCGTCAAAAATTCCGGGGATTATCTCAGAAAGAGGGAAAATTTTGTGTATTACACATATATCTGTTCCCCGAAAGAAAAGCTTTATCTGTCATATTCAAAAGACGAGGATGACGTTTATCCCGGAAGATTCTTCTCGCGTATCGGTGAATTATTCCCGCGATCCTGTCATATTGATGTTTCGAAAGTGCTTTCCGCTCAGGAAATGGTAGACACGAAGAAATATTCTTTCTATCGCCTTACGGATCTCATGCCGGCTTATGAATCGGAAGAGATGAGTGACAGAGAGGAAAAAGAGCTGAAAGCAATGATCTCTTCACTCAGGGGAGAAGCGGAAGAAGATCACCTGAAGATGATCCGCAGCGGGCTTTTCTTTGACAACGATTCAAGGATAAGAAGGAAGGGAGTATATTCCGGAGTATTGGGAAGTCCGCTTGTGACGTCGGTAAGTATGCTTGAAAATTACGGAAAATGCCCATTTTCGTTTTTCATGAACTATATAATAAAGCCGAAAGAAAGGCGCCTCAAAGAGATCCGCACCACGGACATCGGAAGTATTCTCCATAAGGTAATAGAGACCATCTCACGGATGATAATCTCGGAAGAGGTGGATATAAATACCCTGACGGATGAAGAAATATCTGTCATTGCAGAAAAGGCGGTGGATGATATTCTTGAAAAATACCGCGGAGGGGTCTTTGACGGGATAACCCACGGAAAATATCTCCACAGAAAGCTCATAAATTCATCTGTCGGCGCAATCAAAGAACTTGTTTCCCAGCTCAGGCGTTCGGATTTTGTCATTCATGACAGCGAAACGTCTTTCGGAATGAGGGATAAGTATGATGCGATAAAGATAATGACGGACGACGAAAGAGAAGTCCTCGTCCGCGGCATCATCGACCGCATCGACTTCGCAGAGCTCGGCAGGGGGAAATTCGTGAAAGTAATTGATTACAAAAGCTCAAAGAGATCATTCAGCCTTTCGAAACTAAACGGCAACATCTCATTCCAGCTTCCTGCGTATGCTCTTGCGCTCAGAAAAATGGGAGATGTGGCGGGAGTATTTTATTTCCGCCTCGCGTCGCCGCCTGTGGAGATAAAGGCTCAGACAAATACGGAAGCATTGAAAAAGAAGATCAAAGCTGAAAGAAAATTAAACGGGCTGACGTTGAAAGACATGGATATTGTCCTGTCCCTTGACAGGAATGCGGAGAGCGATTCATTCATCGGAAATGTTTCCATCAAAAAGGACAAGACTTTCTCCGAAAGAGAAGGGCTTTACACAAAAGAAGAGCTTGATGCGCTTCTCAGGCTGACCCAAAGCGGAATGAAGGACGTTTCGGAAGATATCCTTGGAGGAGAGATCCCCGTTCATCCATACCGATATCAGAAGACGGAAAACGCCTGCACCTTCTGCGAATACGGCGGAATATGCAAATTCTCAACATCGTTTGATAAAAACTCATACAGAAACATTCAGACAGTGAAGAAAGATATATTACTGAAAGGAGGAGAGTAAAATGGCCGCAGAGATCAGATGGACAGAAGAGCAGCTTATGGCGATAAACATCACGGACAAAAACCTCCTCGTTTCAGCCTCCGCAGGAAGCGGAAAGACGGCTGTTCTCGTAGAGAGGATCATCCGCATGGTCAAAAACCGCACCATTCAGACAGATGAGATCCTTGCCATTACTTTCACAAAAGCCGCCGCAGGAGAACTCAAAGAACGAATCAGAACTTCCCTCACACAGCAGATCGCCTTGTCGAAAAAGGCGGACAAGGAATATTTTTCGGAGCAGATCGAAAAACTCGACCGCGCGGCCATATCAACGCTCCACTCGTTTTGTTACTCCGTAATAAAAAAATATTATCACCTCATCGGCCTTGATCCGCAGGTGAAGATAATGCGCGACGAAGAAAAGGCGATTCTTTATTCGGACTGCATCAATATGCTCTTTGAAGAGTATTACGAAAATGATGACAACTTCTTCATCGAGTTCATCGACACTTTCTCTTACGCAAACGACGACGAGAACATCAAGGAGACAATAATCTCTTCTTATGAACAGCTCCGGAATATCGCGGATTATGAAAAAGTGATAAAGGAATTTGCGGAAAGTTACCCGTGTGACGAAGAAAGTCTTTCTTTGTCTTCTGCCGCGAAGTTCGTGACGGAGAAGTGCGCCGGCATCATCAGCGAAGCGAGGGCAAAATACGTTTCGGCGCTTAATATCGCAAGGGGCGAAGATGATGAAAAGAGAAGCGTATCCTCAAAGCTTGAAGACATCATTTCCGTCATAGACCTTTATGAACAAAAACGCCTTGAATCCTTCAGGGCATTTGCGGATATAATACATTCAACTCCCCTTCCCCGTCCGTCAGTAAAGAAGATCGGACGGCTTGAGGAGATAAATTATTATCGCGACAGCGGCAGGGACATCATCGGGGAGTTAAAGACATTCGTTCCCTTTGATTTTGAAACGACGCTTTACTATACGACGCAGATGCAGCCGTATGTAATGAAATACACGGAAGTTCTCATGCGTTTCGAAGAACTTCTCGAAGCGAGAAAAAGAGAAAAGAAGATGGTGGATTATTCCGACCTTGAGCATATGTGTCTTAAGATCCTTTCGGATGAGAATGCGGCAGAGGAAGTCAGAAGTTCCTTCGGTCAGGTGCTGGTTGATGAATATCAGGACATAAACGGGGTGCAGGAAGCCATAATACAGAAAGTTTCTTCCGGAGATGATCTGTTTATGGTCGGCGACATCAAGCAGTCGATATACCGCTTCCGTCAGGCAGATCCGGGAATATTTTATGATAAGTACGTCCGTTTCCGCGCCAGCAGTGACGAGGACAAAAACAAGCTGGTATATCTCTCCCGCAACTACCGTTCGTCAAAGGTGATAATAGACTTTGTGAATATGGTATTTTCGGAAGTAATGACGAAGAAGACAGGCGGAGTGGATTATTATCCCGACGAAGTCATGAATCCGGTCCATCCGGTTCTCATCGACGAACCGGTCCATATGCGTATCGTGGATTGCAGGGAAGTGAAGAGCGATGAAGACATCGAGGACAACCGCGAAGCGGAAGCCATGTATGTCGCTTCTCTCATCAGAAACGAGATCCTTCAGAAGACATATACGGATCATTCCGGCGCTCCGCTCCGTTTCAGACCTTCGGACATTGCAGTCATCGACCGTTCGATGAAAGCGAAGGCGGCATATTTTCTCAGCGCCTTCGAAAGCTGCGGGCTGAAGGCAAATATCGTGGACGACAGCAAGTTTTTTGATGCGTATGAAGTGACGCTGACAATAAATCTTCTCAGGGTCATAGACAACGAACTCAACGACATCGCCCTTTTGTCGGTGATGCGGAGCTTTTTATATAATTTCGACGAAGACGACATCACTCTCATCCGTTCGGAATATCCGGATAAGATGTATTACCACGAAGCGGTGGCGGAATATGTCATTTCGGGAAAAGACGCAGGGATAAGGGATAAGCTTGAAGGGATGTATTCGGAAATAAGGCGTTACAGAAAGTTAAGCCGCCACACTTCCATAAGGGATCTCATCGAGATGATATACGAAGAGAAGTATGTTTTTCCGTTTGTAAGCGCCATGAGCGACGGAGACAAGAGAATCGAGAATCTGAATGAACTGATGAATATCGCTTCCGACTATGAGTCGTCCCACGTCAAGGGGCTTTATGACTTTATCATATATGCGGACCGCTGCAAGGAAAAGATGAAAAGAAAGCCTGCGGCAGAGGACGCGGAAGGAGTAAAGCTGATGACGACGCACTCCTCAAAAGGTCTTCAGTTCGAAGTCGTAATCGTCACGGGATGCGCAACGCAGATCAAAAACGACAAGCACCCGTCGGGGATTTTCATCGACAAGAATTTCGGAATCTGCCCCAAATTCACGGACATGAAATTAGGTTACAAGACCGACACCCTTGCCCTCACGGCAAAGAAGAGAAACTCCGCCCTTGAAAACAAGGCGGAAGAGATGAGGATACTTTACGTTGCGGCAACAAGGGCGAAAAAGCTTCTTTATCTCACGGCGGCTGTGGACAGGCAGGATGTTCTGAGCAAGGTATATACGGAAAAGCTCGGCGAACACGAGCTTTCGGGAATGAATGATTATCTCAGCTGGATAAGGTACGCGGCGGATATGAATCCGGAAGTGGCGGAAAAGATATTTGATATTAAGATCGTTGATGCGGCTCAGGCAGGAGAGATGACCCGTAAAAGGGCTGCGAGAAATATTTTTGAAGATCTTTCCGCGGATGAGGAAACTGTCACGGCGATAAGGAAGAATTATGAGTATGAATATCCTTATCATTCTTCCATGATCCCCACAAAGCTCTCGGTCAGCGCACTGAAAGATCAGGAGAACATTTCCTCCGACAAACTCATTGAGAGAAAGTCAATACGAGAAGAGCTTTCCGACAAGCTTTCAAAGGCTCAGGCTGCAAAACGAGGAAACATGATCCACAAGATCATGGAACTTGCGGACACATCTCTCCTGAAAAGCGGAGATGTGGAAAAAGCCATCGACGAAGCTGTGCGGCAGGGAAAGATAGC
Organism: Eubacteriaceae bacterium; assembly: GCA_017531485.1. Lineage (GTDB taxonomy): Bacteria > Bacillota > Clostridia > Eubacteriales > Anaerofustaceae > SVCP01. The sequence goes on from JAFXKY010000026.1 coordinate 28,896, forward strand.
GGCAGAAGATGTCACGGAAGAAGACAGAAGGATGATAACGGAGTTTTTCGGTTCGGACATAGGAAAGATGATGATAAATTCTTCATCGCTTCACAGGGAACAGCCGTTTATCTTAAAAGAAAAGGCGAAGGATATAAATCCTTTGTGGGAAAAAAGCGAAGATGAGATCCTTGTTCAGGGGATCATCGACTGTTGGTTTGAGTACGGCGGAGAAGTTTATGTGGTGGACTTCAAGACGGACAGAATAAAGAGTAATGAACATCTTTTAAGTCTTAATGAGAAATATTCCACTCAGCTTTATTATTACAAAAAAGCCCTCTCCTTATCACTGGGAAGAGAGATAAAAGCGGCTTATATATGTTATCTCAGGAAAAATATCGCATTTTCCGTTTAGGGGAATAAAATATCCCTCCCCGGTGAAAATAACAACACCGGGAGGGAGAAATGAATATTTACAGAGCAAACGATATTTACAGCCGCGTCGGCACAAACTGTCCGTCGTTTTATCCTGATTTTTCTTCAAAGAAGAGTTGTCCGGAGATCAGTCACGGAAGCTGCCGCAACTGCAGGAATTTCAATATGGCAAAAAATAAATGTATGATCGAGATGTTCGACCGTATCATCGACGGAATGTTCACGGACTCTGCGCCGAAGGACTTTAAGTAAACAGATTCCAAAACAGGAACGTTTTTTGAGGAAATTTCGGCAGAATTAAGTAATAATACTTGACAAACCCGCCTTTTATGGGTAAAATATTCAGGCATATGTTTTAAGGAAAGGTGGGATAAACATGAAAAGAACATTCCAACCCAATAACCATAAAAGAAAAAAGAATCACGGCTTCAGAGCAAGAATGGCTACTCCGGGCGGAAGAAAAGTCCTTTCTGCAAGAAGAAGAAAGAACAGAGCGAAACTTTCAGCTTAATTGTTTGGATGATCACTTTATCGTTATTGAACAAACAGACAAGGTATCTGTGTTAATGTAGGTTTACCTCAAAATAATATAGATACCTTGTTTTGTATGGAATCAACTTCCAAAAAGAGAAATAATGCATTTAAATTTCATTAAAAATAACAGGGAATTCCGATACATATACAACAAAGGAACATCCCTCGCAAACAGAAACGTCGTTTGCTACAAACATCCCAGAAGAGAAGAAAAACCACGCTTCGGAGTGTCTATATCAGGTAAAGTCGGAATAGCGGTAGTCAGAAACAGGATAAAACGACAGATCAAGGAAATTCTGGCAGAATTCATTAAATCGGGAATTCTCTCCGACGAATACGATATTATTTTTATTGTCCGTGTAAGATGCGCGGGGGAAGACTTTCAGTCCATCCGCAAAAGCGTCTACGACATTTTAAGAAAGCAGCAGCTTATAGTTAAGAAAGATGAATAAAATAATGCTTTTTCTGATAGGTCTTTATCAGAAACACATCTCCCCTCACACAAAAGCTCATTGTCGCTTTAAACCAACATGTTCGGAATATGCACGCCAGGCGTTTACAAAATACAATTTTTTCAAAGGGCTGTATCTCAGCATAAGAAGGATATTGAAATGTCATCCTTTTCACCCCGGCGGATACGATCCCTTGCCATAATAACGGAGGAACAAAAAAATGAACCAGATGTTCGGCACGATCCTGAGAGGCATCTATGACCTTGTCGGAAATTACGGACTTTCGATCGTCGTATTTACTCTCATCACAAAGATCATTCTTCTTCCGCTTTCAATCAAGCAGACGAAGACAACAAAACTCACTCAGGCGCTTCAGCCCAAAATCGAAGAATTAAAGAGAAAATATCCCCACGACCAGGAAAAGCAGAATGAAGAGACAATGAAGTTATATCAGAAATATAACTTCAACCCCCTCGGCGGATGTCTTCCGATCCTCATTCAGTTCCCCATCATCATCGCCCTTTTCGGCGTAATGAGAGAACCGACGAGATATGTCTTCACAGCAGAAGAATTCGCAACTGTTGACCAGACGTTCTTATGGATCGAAAACCTCACAGCTCCTGCCATCGACGTAATCAAAGCAGAAGGCTTCGGAATGGCTTCAATCATGGCATGTGTGCTTCCGCTTATCAACTTCGGCGCTACACTCATCCAGCAGAAGATGACTCCGGGTCAGGAAAACCAGCAGGCAGGCGGAATGGGCGCATTCATGAAATTCATGCCATTCCTTATCGGTTATACGGCATTCACATTCTCACAGGGCTTATCACTTTACTGGGCTTGCTCAACTATCATGGGTATGCTCCAGACGGTTCTTCTTAACAAGATCGTAAACGTTGAGATCAAAGTAGAAGAAACACCGAAGAGAGAAAGTCTTGTATCTCACAAGGCAAAAACAGACGACAGAAGAGGCGGCAGAAGATGAGAACAGTAACAGCAAAAGGCAAGACCGTTGAAGAAGCTATCCAGAATGCTCTTCAGATGCTCAATACGACACAGGATAAAGTAACCACAAAGGTAATCGACCTTCCCACAGCAGGATTTATGGGAGTTTTCGGTTCAAAACCGGCAAAAGTTGAAGTATCTGTAAATGATGACATTGATGATGTGATCAAAGAATTCCTCGGAGATGTTTTCGAAAAGATGAACATCAAAGCTGAACTTGAGATCCGTTTTGACGAAGAAGAAAATATGCTCGTCGTTGACATCAAGTCAGATCAGACAGGCGTAATTATCGGAAAACGCGGACAGACACTCGATTCACTTCAGTATCTCACATCCCTCGTAGCAAACAAGGACAAGGAAGAATACACAAAGATCACTCTCGACGTTGAAAATTACCGTGAAAAACGCAAACGCGCGCTTCAGGATCTCGCGGACAAGATCGCGCAGAACGTTCAGAGAAAGAGAGGACGTTATGTTCTCGAACCGATGAATCCGTACGAAAGACGAATCATCCACTCAGCACTTCAGAATTACAGAAACATCATCACATATTCAGAAGGCGAAGAACCCAACAGACATATCGTCATTGAATATAAGAGAGATAAGGTGTGAAAACAACAAAGCCTGACAAAAAAACGTCAGGCTTTTTCATTTTCCTGCTCATCATACGGGCAGTCTTCACATTCATAATACGGACAGCCTTCACATTCGTAATCATAATGAACAGCTTCTGTTCCCGCTTTAATGGCAATTTCGTAGTACCGGCACTTATATTCTATGACTTCGAGAGTTTTCTGCAGTTCTTCGATCTGCTTTTCAACCGCTTTTTTGCGTTCGAGGAACATATCATATCTTTCCTGAAGGGAATCGTCCCCTTGTTTGACCCACATTGTAAAGTTCTTGATGTCTTTGATGGGCATTTTCGTCTTTTTCAGGCATTCGATCATTTCCATGAATTCCACATCTTTTTTTGAGAAAAGTCTGTATCCGCCTTCGCTTCGGTGGATAAACGGGAGGATCCCTTCTTTGTCGTAATATCTTATGGTGCTTGCGGGGATGCCGAACTTTTCGGCAACTTCCTTGATCGTATACATTTTTAATTTCCTCTCTTGACTTTAAACTCAACTTCAATGTTATACTTATTCCACCAAAAAGTCAAGCAAAGAAAATTTGTTTGCATAGCCCGGACGTACGGGCAGGCTTCAGGTGTCTGAAATTATTTCAGTTTTCTCACAAAGGCAGTGGGCGGAAGATTCCGTCCTCTGTTTTTTTCGGATACAATAATTACCGAAAATAAAAAATCTGAAAAATCAAAAAATTTCTGTTGACAACGAACTCCTTCGGTGATATAATGACCGCAATCAGAAAAGATATGAGAATATTCTGAAATTTAATCGAAAGGAAACGCAGTATAATGAAAAACAGATTCTATTTCTATTATTATTACTTTAGAGATGCGGCGAAACGTTGTACTGCAGATACCCTTTAAGATTTAAGGAATTTGTAAAATAACGTCCGTCGCTTCGTTTTCGTACAAAACGTGTTGACGGACGTTTTTTTAATACAACACAAATTTATCGGAGGAAAAAATAATGAAAAAAGCTCTCTCTTTAATCCTTGCGGTACTCCTTATCGCATCACTGGCAGCCTGCGGAAATGACAACTCAGGCGATGACACAATCAAGATCGGCATCATGCAGTTCGGCGAATTCGACGCACTCATCAACGCCAAGAACGGCTTCGTTGACGGCCTCAAAGAAGCAGGTTACGTTGACGGCGACAACATCACCATCAATTATCTCTCAGCAGCAGCTGACACAGCTAACTGCCCGTCCATCGCTGACACACTCATCAACGACGGAAGCGACCTCATTCTCGCTATCGCAACACCGTCAGTTTCAGCACTCAAAGAAAAGACAACGACAATTCCTGTTCTCTTCACGGCAGTAACAGATCCGGTCGCAAGCGGAATCATTCCCGATGCCACTACACCGGGCGGAAACATCTCAGGTTCTTCAGACCTCAACCCCGTTAAAGAACAGATCGATCTCATCAAGCAGATCCTTCCCCAGAGCAAGACCATCGCTGTTATGTACTGCTCAAGCGAATCCAACTCCGCAGCACAGTACGAACTTGCAAAAGCTCAGATCGAAGCTCTCGGAATGACATGCGTACAGAAGACTATCGCTGACGTATCAGAAATCAAATCAGCAGTTGAATCACTTCAGGGCGCAGTTGACGCTATCTACATCCCCACAGACAACACACTTGCAGACGCTATGACGACAGTTGCGGCAGCAGCTATCGAATGCAAGATCCCCGTAGTTCCGGGCGAACCGGGCATGGTTAAAAACGGCGGCCTCGCAACATTCGGAATCGATTATTACTCACTCGGCAAACAGACAGCTGAAATGGCAGTAAAAGTACTCGAAAGTGAAGATCCTCTCAAGACAGTGGGAACACTTCCGGTAGTATACCAGACAGATGCTTCTGATTGCGAAACAGCCATCAACACAGACACGGCTGCTGCGATCGGAATCACAATTCCGGATGAAGTAATGAACATCGCTGTCAAATACACAACTCAGCAGTAAATTTTCATTTCCATTCCATAAACCAACAGGGCGAGAGCCCGTGCCGGGGGGTGCCGGAAAGCACTCCCTTTGGCATATTTAAAACACGGAGAAAAATTATGATAAGATTAGTCACCCTCCAGAGTGGTATCGCTCAGGGGCTTTTATGGGCGATACTCACAATAGGAGTATACATAACATACCGTATTCTCGATTTCGCGGACCTCACCATCGAAGGAACCTTCCCTCTCGGCGCCGCGGTTACCGTCGTGCTTATAAATTCGGGCATGAATCCGTTTCTTGCGACGGCCGTTGCAATGCTTGCGGGACCGCTCGCAGGTCTTTCGACGGGAATACTCAACACAGTATTTAAAATCCCGGGGATCCTTTCGGGGATCCTGTCAATGATCGCGCTTTATTCCGTAAACATCAGGATAATGTCCGACAAGGCGACTGTTGCTATCGCAGGGAATTCCATAAAGAAGATCGTTGCAACCCTCTTCCCCGCAGGAACGGTTTCAAACACCCTTTCAACCACAGTCGGCATCATAGTATGTGCGGCATTGATCGCGACATTATACTGGTTCTTCGGAACGGAAACCGGTTGTGCCATCAGGGCAACGGGCAACAACTCAAAAATGTCACGCTCCATGGGTATCAACACGGATATGATGACGATAATCGGGCTGATGCTCTCAAATGCCATCGTTGCACTTTCGGGAAGTCTGATCGCACAGTTTGATTACGGTTCAGCTCTCGTAAACATGGGACAGGGAACCATCGTCATCGGTCTTGCGAGTGTCATCATCGGTGAAGTCATTCTCATTCACAAGGAACACAATTTCGCATACAGGCTGTTTTCGGTAGTTTTCGGAGCGATAGTATACCGCACGATCATCTCTGTCGTTCTTACTATAAGCGGATTCAAAGCAACGGACATCAAGATCATCACGGCAATCATCGTTGCCATCGCCCTTTCAATTCCCGTTTTCAAAGAAAAAGCGGCAATGAGAAAGAAAAGAAATCTCGCCATGAAGGAGGGAAAATAAATGCTTGAGATCAAAAATTTAAACAAATCCTTCAATGTGGGAACGGTAAACGAAAAGCACGTAATAAATGACATCTCCCTGACGGTAAATGACGGGGATTTCATCACAATAATCGGTTCAAACGGCGCGGGAAAATCCACCCTTCTCAATCTCATCGCAGGAACATACATGCCCGACAGCGGAAAGATCGTCCTTGACGGAAAGAACATCACTTTTTCCTCCGAGATCAAAAGGGCGAAAGACATCGGTCACGTCTTTCAGGATCCGATGATGGGAACGGCGGCAGACATGTGGATCGAAGAAAACCTCGCCCTTGCGTACAGAAGGACGAAAAAACGCAGTCTTTCATGGGGAATATCAAACAAAGAGAGAGAAATATATAAAAAAGAGCTGTCCCGTCTTGGGCTCGGGCTCGAAAACAGTCTGAACAAAAAGATCGGTCTTCTTTCAGGCGGACAGAGGCAGGCTGTAACCCTTCTCATGGCGACGCTTCAGAAGCCGAAAGTACTTCTTCTTGATGAGCACACAGCGGCTCTCGACCCGAAGACAGCGGCGGCAGTCCTCACGCTGAGTGATCAGATCATCAGGGAGGACAATCTCACGGCGATGATGGTAACGCACAACATGCAGAACGCCATTGATTACGGCAACCGCCTCATCATGATGCACGCAGGGAGAATTATTCTCGATCTGAGTGGCGAAGAAAAGAAAAACCTCACCGTTGAAATGCTTCTCAGGCAGTTTGAAAAAGCAAGCGGAGAAGAATTTGTTAATGACAGAGCTTTATTATCATAAAATCTTACACTACGAATGCAGTCCGCCGGTATGGCGGGCTGTTTTCATTGTATGTCACGCAGAAAGCATAGCTGAGATGACAGGACAGGCATGAAAAAACGATATGTCTTTCCCCGAAACCGCTTGACTCTTACGTTACGTCATGGTTTATGATATAATCACCGTGGGAGGGAATATGAAGACCGTAAATGAAATAAGCAAACTCAGTGGTGTCAGCGTAAGGACACTTCATCATTATGACCACATCGGTCTTTTGAAACCTGCGAAGGTGACAGAAGCAGGGTACCGTCTTTATGACGAAGAGAACATCTCCCGTCTTTTCAGCATCCTTCTTTTCAGAGAGCTGAGGTTTTCTCTTTCGGAGATAAAGGAGATCCTTGATGATGAAAATTTCGACATGAAGAAAGCTCTCTCGGAGCAGATCAGGCTCCTCGAAACGGAAAGAGAGAGGATCGAAGGAATAATTACCCACGCGAAAAGATTACTCAAAGGAGAAGGAACAATGAATTTCGATATGTTTGACGAAAAAAAGCTTGAGGAATACAAAAAAGAAGCCAAAGAAAAATGGGGAAACGCTCCTGCATATGCCGAAAGCGAAGAAAAGACGAAGGGAAAATCAAATAAAGAGCTTTTCGCAACAGGCGAAGAACTTATGGATATCTTTTCACAGCTCGGAAAGATGAAAGACCTTGATCCGTCGGAAAAGGAAGTTCAGGAAAAGACGGAAGAGATCAAAAACTTCATCACGAAAAATTTCTACAACTGCACAAACGAGATCTTCTACGGTCTGGGGCAGATGTATGTTTATGATGAGCGTTTCAGAAACAACATCGACGCAAAAGGCGGAAATGGAACTGCGGAATTCGTGAAGAAAGCAATAGAGATATATTGCAAAAAATAACTGCGGATAAAAATAACCGGATGAGATTATCAGCTTGTGGAGATCTCATCCGGTTTTTATTTCAGGCTTTTATCTTACCTTTTCAACCCTTATCGTATTCGTCGTTCCCTTGACATTCACGGGAAGGCCTGCAGTGATGACGACAGTATCCCCGATATTTACGAGCGAGTTATCCCTCGCCGTATCAAGGCATGTTGAAAGGAGGCTTTCGAAGTCGTCTTTTTTGTCTATCTTCATGGGGATGACGCCGTAAGTCAGGTTAAGCTGACGGAGGACTCTGCCTTCCGCGGAAAATGCGATGACGGGAACATCCGGGCGGTATTTGGAAACCATCCTTGCTGTATATCCGCTTGTGGTGGGAGTAAATATAGCTTTCGCTCCGATAATTTCCGCAGTGCGGTATGAAGAATAACTTATGGTTTCGGAAATGTCCGCATTTCCGTCGATCTCATAATGAGGAATGAGGTATTTTTCGTTTTCCGCGCTGATGACGATCTCTGCCATGGTCTTTACGGCTTCCACGGGGTGTGCTCCTGCGGCAGTTTCTCCGGAAAGCATTACGCAGTCACTTCCGTCAAAGACGGCGTTTGCCACATCCCCTACTTCCGCTCTTGTGGGACGGGGGTTTTTGATCATGCTGTCGAGCATCTGGGTCGCGGTGATGACGGGTTTTCCTGCGAGGTTACATTTTCTGATCATCTTTTTCTGAACTACGGGCACTTCCTTTGCGGGGATCTCAACGCCCATATCTCCTCTTGCGACCATTACTCCGTCGCTTTCCGAAATGATCTCGTCCATATTGTCAACACCCGTGCGGTTCTCGATCTTGGAGATGATCATTATTCCCTTGCCACCGTTTTTTTCAAGGAGCTTTCTTATTCCCTTTACGTCGTCGGCACATCTGATGAATGACGCGGCGATGATGTCGATATTGTTTTCTATTCCGAATAAAATATCCGATATATCCCTGTCCGTGAGGGCAGGCAGGTTGATATTCACTCCGGGAATATTGATGGACTTATTGTTGGAGAGTTCTCCGCCGTCGATAACTGTGCAATGAATATCTTTATCTTCGATACTTTCCACCATTATCTTAATGAGTCCGTCGTCGATGAGAAGCTCATTTCCGGGGATGAGTTCGTTATACAAATTATCATACGTCACGGAGATCTTTTCATCGTTTCCCGCTGTATCATAACAGCACAAAGTAAATTTATTTCCCGGGAAAAGTTCAGCCTTTCCCGTTTCAAACTGCTTTATTCTGATCTCGGGGCCTTTTGTGTCGAGCATGATGGCGATATTTTTGCCGAGCTCATCTGCCACCTTCCTGACGCGGTCCATACGGATCTTCTGTTCTTCATGGGTTCCGTGGGAGAAGTTGAATCTTGCGACGTTCATTCCCGCAAGCATCATCTCTCTTAAAATGTTTTCGTCGTCGCAGGCAGGGCCCATTGTGCAGACTATACGTGTCTTTTTCATAATATCTCCTTATTAAATGGAAAGGTGCATTGCAACTTCGTAGCTTTCTTCGTCAAACGGGCTTGACATTGAGAGGGCTTCGTCAAGGTCCATAGCAACATAATCTCCGCCACGGTAGCATACTGCCTTATATTTTTCACCGTTTTTCAGAAGTTCTACCGCCATTGATCCCATTCTTGCGGCGAGGATGCGGTCAAATGCCGTGGGAGAACCGCCGCGCTGAATATATCCGAGGTCTGTCACGTTTACGGTCAGTCCCGTAAGTCCTTCAACTCCTGATGCGAAGTCGTTGATATCCCCTGCGCCTTCCGCAAAGACGATGATGGAGTGGAGCTTTCCGCGGTCCTTACCTTTTATCATCTTTTCGCATATCTTCGAGAGGTCATATTCCCTTTCGGGGACGATGATGGCTTCCGCGCCGCCGGCAAGTCCTGAGGATATTGCGAGGTTTCCGCAGTTTCTTCCCATGACTTCCACCACGCTTGCGCGGTTATGGGAAAGGGATGTGTCCCTTATTTTTGAGATCGCTTCGACGACGGTATTTACTGCCGTATCAAAACCGATGGAATAATCGGTGCAGGCAACGTCGTTGTCGATGGTTCCGGGGATAGTGATGACGTTTATATCATACTTCGCGAGACTTCTCGCGCCTTTGTATGAACCGTCGCCGCCGATGACGATGAGGTTGTTTATGTCGTTTGCCTTTAATGTGTCTGCGGCTTTTTTTACGCCTTCTTCTTCGTACATTTCCATGCAGCGTGAAGTTTTGAGGATAGTGCCGCCGCGCTGGATGATGTCTGCGACGGAATAGACGTTCATTTTATAGATATTGTTGTCGATAAGTCCCTGATATCCGAATTTTACGCCGAAAACCTCGATATCGTTATAGATGCACTCCCTGACAACGGCTCTTATTGCCGCGTTCATGCCGGGAGAGTCGCCGCCGCTGGTGAGTAATGCGATTCTCATAATATCCTCCTTGTTTATTTATGATAAGATTCGTTGTGGTTTATCTTGAAAGCGCGGTATATCTGTTCTGCGAGAATGACCCTGAAGAGCTGATGCGGAAGGGTCATCTTTGAAAACGACAATGCGAAGTCGCTCCGCTGTTTTACGCTGTCGTCAAGTCCGCAGCTTCCGCCGATGATGAAGGCGATGTCCGGGGAAGAGTAGGTGTATATATCGCTTATCTTGGAAGCGAACTGCTCGCTTGTGAGCTGTTTTCCGAGTATCTCCGTCGTTATGACATACGCTTTTTTCGGGATCTTCTCAAGGATCCTTTCCGCTTCTTTTTTTCTGGCGATGTTTTCATCGTCGGTGTTTTCGTCTTTAAGTTCTATGAGTTCGAGTTTGTCAAAGCGGGAGATCATCTTTTTATAATTCTCAAAAGCATCTCTCATAAAGCTTTCCTTCATCTTGCCCACTGCTATAATATATATCAAATCTTCCTCCAGTAACTTTCCATGACAGCCGCGGTTTCTCCGCCTGAAGAACAAATCTTCTGGCTGAGCTTTATTCCGTCCTCTGTGTCTTCCATGAGGTAAGACATGGTATTGCCGTCTTTGTGGTTTATTCCGCCGACAAAGTTCAGAAGGATCTCGTCGGGAACGTAATTTTCATAATCCATCACGTCGTCACATTCGTACATAAAAGAAAAGTATTTCGCGTTGTTGACGTGCAGGTTAGTATCGAAATCATCCGTGCGGATATATATGGGGGTCGTGTGGGAATAATCCGTATTTTTCGCCATTTTCTTATCCGTCTTTGAGGTTATCCCGCCGTCATGGGTGAAGCGTGAATATTCTTCCGGCACGCTTACTATCTTCATCTTTTCATAGTCCCTCACCGACCAGAAGCTGACGATGCGGATGAGGACATTGTCGTTTTCGTCGCATACTGCATATATCCTTTCGCAGAAGTGTCTTGTATAACGGCTCTGGTATGTGATGAGTTTTATTATGTCGTCTTTTTGGGGGAATGAGTATATTTTGATGTCGTATTTGTTTATTATCCAGCTTGTAGTGTTTTTCGGAAAGTCGCACTCCTTTTCCCACAGGTCCGTCTGTTCCCCTGCCATATCAACAAAGCGCTCGATGACGGATGAGAGCTTGAGTTTTCCCGTTTTATCGCAGAGGCTTCCTGCGAGTTTCATTGTATTTTCGTATATTGTAAGGTTATTCATGGTTCCTCCGATTGATATATTTTACCATAATCAAGGGATAAATTAAAGAAATTGGCGTAAGGTTGTTGTAAAAATCAGATTATAAAACCGCTTTCTCAGGCTGAAAGCGGCAAAATATTATCTGATATATCTGATGTTGTCATAATGCGGCGGAAAACAGCGGCGGTACTTTTGGTGCATAAACCTCTCGTCCATGAGATACGCGATGCCTTCGTCGTCGGAAGTGCGGATAACTCTTCCCATGGACTGAAGTATCTTATTCATGGCAGGGATGATGTAGGCGTATTCAAAGCCGTCCCGTCCGCCTTTTTCGAAGTGCTCACGGATGAGTTCGTTTTTCACGGAAACCATAGGGAGAGCGCAGCCGACGATAATGGCTCCGTAAAGCTTATCTCCTGTCAGGTCGATGCCTTCGGAGAATACTCCTCCCGAAACGGCAAACAGCGTCACGTTCGCATCCGGCACCATCATGGAGATTATTTCATCTCTCTCGGCTTCCGTCATGGCGCGCCGGGAGAGGATGATATTGTGGGTGGGGTATTTACTCTCATATTTCTCGTAAACGCTGTGCATAAAGTCATACGACGGGAAAAATGCGATATAGTTGGCGCGTTTTTCGGTTATGACACTATATATCTTATCGGAGATGATGTCGTAATAAGATGCCCTTTGGGCATAGCTGGTCTTTACGGACGCGTCCACGGTTATTCTGAATTTATCCTTGTCAAAAGACGACGGCACGTTCATGAGATAATCCGTACTTTCGCCGCCGAGCAGTTCGCAGTAATAGCTCAGCGGTGAGAGCGTGGCCGAGAAGAACACTGCGGAGCGTGCCATTTTCAGTCTGCTTTCGAGATATTTTCTTGCGTCGGTACAGAAAAGAATGAGGCTGTCTTCGGAATAGTCGTAATAAACTATATGGCTGTCCCCCATGAGTTCATATATCCTCAGAAAAGCCACGGTTTCGAAGTACAGTTCGTGGATCTCATTATAAGCATCGCTGTCGGAGTGTTCCGTGAGGTATTTATCCGCGGCAGTCTGGAATTTATACATAAGATTCACCACGTCTTCCGGCACTCCGTCAAGGAGGGTTATTCCGTCTTCGTCCGCAGTCTTCTTTATGGCAAGCAGTTTTGCTGACAGCTTTCTCAGAGTCGGGTTAAGGGATTTATTGCTTTTCACCTTATTTGCGGCGGAGTTTATTCTTTCACGTTTCATCACCGAAGAATACATCTCCCTGCTTCGTCCCACGAGGTTATGGGCTTCGTCCACGAGGAAGAGGTATTCACCTGTCTTTTCTTCAAAATATCTCTTAAGGGCAGCGGCAGGGTCGAAGACGTAGTTATAATCACACACTATAACATCCGACCAGTCGCTCATATCAAGGGACAGTTCGAAGGGGCAGACGGTATATTTTTCGGAATATCTCTCAAGTACGGTCTTATCTATAAGAGTTTCGTTTTTTAGAATATCGTTTGTGACGTCCCAGAGTTTGTCGTAATAATTCACTGCGTACGGGCAGTCGTCGGGATTACAGCTCGGTTTTTCGAGGCGGCATACCTTTTCTTTGGCGGTTATCTCAACGCTGACCGCCCTCAGTCCGTTATTTTTAAGTATGGCGAGGTTATACATCGCCACGTTTTTCTGAGTTGATTTGGCGGTAAGGTAAAATATTTTGCCGTCGGAGAGTTTCGGATAAAGTTTCAGGGAAGGGAAAAGTGCGTTTATTGTCTTGCCGGTTCCTGTGGGGGCACAGACAAACATATTCTTCTTTTCCTTCTGTGAATTATATATTTTAGCGATGACCTGTTTCTGATAGGTACGGTATTCAAACGGGAAGTCCATTTCGGAGATACTTTTATTGATATCCTTCGAAAGAGCCACTTTGAGTTTTACGTATGAAAAATACTTTTCACATATCCCGTCAAAGAACTCACTGAGTTCAGCCCGCGTGAATTCATAGGGGAAGTACTTACTTCTCTTTTCGGACATGGAGTAGTAAGTCATGCGGACGTTTATTTTTTCAAGGGAATGATCTTTTGAGTATATATAAGCGTAGATCTTTGCCTGGGCGAGGTGGGTCAGAAACGGTTCTTCAAGGTCGTCGCAGGAGATATTTGTTGATTTGATCTCTTCAATAGTGGCTTTTTCCGTTTCATAGTCAAGAACGCCGTCGATGCGGCCTGAAATATTTATATTGATGCCTTCTTTTTCCCATGACGTTGAGACCACCATTTCTGAGCGGTCGTTTTCGGAATAGTTTCCCTGAAGAAGGCGGTGGATCTTGCTTCCCTCTTCCATTCTGTTTTTACCGACGTATCGGTTATCTATATGGCCTTTACGGAGTGCTGTCCGGACGAGCACCTTTACGGACACGCTTAAATTATACATATTCTTACCTCGGGATGATTTTATCATATTTTCATGGTTTATTAAAGTCCCATTTGCCGATGTGTGAGATGAGTTGGGGGATCACGTTGTTTTACGATCCTCAGCCGTCAGATTCGTGATTCATTTTTAACTGCCGCACTTTTCTTTTTTTGATAATTCCCCGCCCATGGGCGTTGAAACACCGTGCATCCGTTAAGCTCATTGGCGGAACATGATCTTAACTCCGCAGGCATTTCTCCGCCCCGTTCCGCGAAAATGAGATTTTCGCGGGTTTTATAAGGTGGAAAAGTGCTGTCGCACTTTTCTTTTTTGATAATCTCCCACCCGCCCGCCCCGCGCCGCAACCGATGCGGAGCATCGGTTCCCAAAGGCTCCGCCTTTGGGGCAGGACGCCTGCGGCGTCCTGTGCGGCGCGCCGCCGCGCGAAAGCGGAGCTTTCGCAGCAAAGTGGCGTAGCCACTTTGCTCCGCCGTGCAGGCACGGCGGGCGGCGGGGGTGGCGGGCGGGGATAAAAAAGAAGCTTTGTGCAGCGGCACAAAGCAACATTACGGACTTACTCCTTTATCAACCGACTCTCCCCTGTGGAATAATCGATATGTACTCCCGGCTGGATGTTGTGGATAAAGACATTCAGGCTTATTCCCTCTCCGTTATCTTCCACGGAAAGGGCTTCGAGGATAACTCCCTTTGCGACAAGGTCACTCTTTTCAAAGACCGGAGTCACGCGGTAAAAGACGTGGTTGTCCGTCTTTCTCACATATGACGCCACCATATTTTCAAACGGAAGCATTCCCTCCACGTTGAAATATCTCGTTCCCGTCATGAGGTTCTTCTCATTGGCGTTCTCGCCCGTAAGCTGAAAGCCGATAAGGTGACAGCGGTTATAAAGGTATTTACCTTCGATGATGTCGTCATATCTCACCGTATGCCAGCCTGAGGGCTTTATCATGCCGATGCCTTCCCGCTCATCGTCAGGCATAAGGTCCTTTCCTATAACAGAAAAGCACACTCCGACCCGTCCGAAGCTGTCGAGGGGTGAATAGAATTCATAGGATTTATAAGCAAGGTTTTTTACGGTGAAATACGGAATATTGTCGTTCAGTACGGTATATATCTCCCCTTCATACGGCGGAATATCCCCGGCATACGATTCTCCTCCGTAGATAAGTTCCCTCATATCAAAATACGTAGGTGAATCTTTTTCGCAGGCGGTCGTAATGAGAAGAATCAGGGTTAATAACATAAGTATAAAAAATAATTTGTCTTTTTTGTTTCTCATAGAGGGTATTATACCACAGGTTCAGAAATTAAAAAAGCTTCCGCTGATGGAAGCTTCTGGCTGTGTCTAAATAATTTTAACGAGATACATAAAGCATATACCCCAGAAAGCATATCTTCCGAACCCTTTCTGTCCGCTGTGTATAGCTTCCACGAAAAGTTCGTTAAGGCAGATATACACCATTATTCCCGAGATCACCGCGAATATTCCGGCCATGAACACCGGCGTCATATACTTATAAAGGAAGAAATATGCCGTCAGTGCGCCGAGTGGTTCCGCAAGAGATGCGATTGTCATATATATAAATGCAGTCTTTTTATCGGAAGGCTGTTTATATACGCTTGAGATTATGCTGACTCCTTCGGGGATATTATGAAGGGCGATGGAGAATGCTATACTCACTCCGAGCCCTACGTCATCAAGGGCGGCGGAGAATGTCGCCATACCTTCGGGGAAGTTATGAACCGTAAGGGCGAGGAGGGTAAGGACAGCCATCGGGTTATAGTCCCCTTTTATCTTGCCTGTTTCTTTACCGCTTTGGAAAAATTTCTCCAGCATCTTGTCAAGGCCGTCTGTCAGAAGGTATCCTGCTCCCATGAGAAGGACCGCGAAGATTACTCCCATACCTCCGAAACTCTCCTGAAATATCTCTATACTGTCGGGAAGAAGTTCACCGAGGGAGATACAAAACATTACTCCCGAAGCAAAGGATATGGAGATAAACATGATCCTGTCATGGTGCTTTTTTGGTACATACATAAAAAGCAGGGCACCCATTGTGGAGATTCCGGCGATAAGACTGAGAATAAGGGCATTTGTTGCCGGATTATTTGTCATTTTTTTGTATTCCTCCTATAAACATATTATGTAGAAATTAAAATCTGTGCTATAATATAGGGTAACGAAATTTTGAAAAATAGTCAAGAGAAATTCTTATTCAGGAAAAATTTCCGGGAGGATATATGAGTAAAACACAAAAGAGCTTTATCTCCGGTGCGGCTGTCCTCGCTGTCGGATCACTTATCGCAAAATTCATGGGGATGTTCTTCAAGATCCCCGTCACAAACATTCTGGGAGAATACGGTTGCGGTCTTTATGAGTACGCATATCCGATATACAACGCATGTCTTGCGATCTCGACGACGGGACTCCCCATCGCAGTATCAAAGATGGTTTCGGAAAAGATGTCGTCGGAAGATTATTTCTCGGCATACAGAATATTCAGCGTATCCATGAAAGCCATCACCCTTCTCGGCGCCGCTATCTCCATCGGGATGTTCCTGTCCGCAAATCTTATCATTGATCTCTGCGGATGGCCTGAGGATACGTATTACTCCATAGTATCCCTCTCAGTTGCACCGTTCTTCGTTTCCATGGTGTCCACATACCGCGGATTTTTCCAGGGAATGCAGAAAATGACTCATCCGGCAGTCTCGCAGATATGTGATCAGGTCGGACGTGTCGGATTCGGGCTATTGCTTGCATACACACTCACAAACGCATACGGCGTTGCGATCGGCGCGGCAGGTGCCACATTCGGTGCGACGGCAGGATCGGTATTTTCATTTATATATCTTTCACTCTCGTTCATGAGAATGAAGAAAAACGATCTACCCGTAATCAGAAAGACATCTCAGGGCAGAACTCCCGAAAGTGCGAAGGTGATATTAAAAGGCATCATTCTCATGGCGATCCCGGTAATACTGGGAAGTTTTGTGAATACGATAATGGACCTTATCAACGGAGCCACGATCCCGAACATTTTCAAATCCCTCGGATATACGGCTGAGGAAACAACGATGATCTTCGGAAGGCTCGCTCCGGCAAACACCCTCACAAACGTTCCTCTCGTCATCGGTTCTTCTCTTTCCGCAAGCATCGTTCCCTTTATCTCAAGGGCCATTGCTGCAAAAGAAAGCAGGGAGAAGATCAAAAAACAGACTGCGCTTGCTTTAAAGATGTCGTTTTACGTATCCCTGCCGTGTGCAATAGGGCTTTCGGTTCTTGCGCGTCCGATCTTTGAGCTGATCTTCCCCAACATTCTTGCAGGTGCGGATCTGATGAAATACTCAGCGCTTGTGGGAATATTCACCATCGCAGGAGGAAACCTTCAGGCGATCCTTCAGGGTTCGGGACATTTTTACAAGGCGCTCTGCACGATAGTGATCGCAGCAGTGATAAAAGTCGTTGCGAACATATTCTTAGTTGCGGTTCCCGAGCTTAACATTTACGGTGCGATCCTCGCTACGATGATCTCGACGGTGGTACTGTTTATCATAAACCTGTTGATGGTAAACAAATACGTCGGCATCGGAAAGTGTTTCGGAAGCATTTCAAAGACCGTTCTTTCGGCAGTACTCATGGGATTTTTCGCAAAATATTCCTACAGGTTCATTTCAGGCTTCCTCGGCGGAAAACCGGGAGTACTCGTAGCCATCGCGCTCAGTGCGGTAGTATACGCAGCGCTTCTTTTCATAACAAGAGCGATAACAAAAGAAGACATCAAGGAGATTTTAGGATAATGGCTTCTACACTTACAAATCCTGCTGCAATAAAGCAGATAATGAACAAATATGATTTTTACTTCAAAAAAGATCTCGGTCAGAACTTCCTCATTGACGGAAACATCGCCGACAAGATCGCATCCGCCCCGCTTTTCACCGGTGACGAAATCGCCGTTGAAGTCGGTCCGGGAATCGGTGCGCTGACGGAGCTTTTATGCGAATACGCAAAAGAGGTCATCGCAGTTGAGATCGACCCGTTTGCGCTGAACATGCTGAGGGATCTCTTTGCTACGACAGACAACATCAGTTTCGTTCATTCGGACATACTTAAAGTAGATCTGAAAGAGCTTCTGAGCGAATATCTTGATGAGCCGGAGAAGATAAGTGTAGTATCAAACCTTCCGTATTACATCACTTCCCCCGTCATCCTGAAGTTCCTCGAAAGCGGCATCAAGTTCAAAAACATCACCGTAATGCTTCAGAAGGAAGTTGCAAAGCGCCTTGCGGCAAAAGTGGGAACGAAGGATTATTCATCATTCACCATCGCCGTACATTATTACGCTGAGGTGGAATATCTCTTTGACGTATCGAGAAACGTCTTCATGCCTGCACCGAATGTCGATTCCGCAGTCATCAGGATGGTTCCGAGAAAAACGCCCATCATCGACATCAAGGACGAAGAGACGTTCTTCAAGACGGTAAGGGCAGGTTTTGCCATGAGGAGAAAGACGCTTCTTAATTGTCTTTCAACGGGATTCTCTTTATCAAAAGATGACGTAAAAATAATAATGGCAAATGCGGGAATTGCCGAAAACGCAAGAGCTGAAAGTCTTACGATGGAAGAGCTCGGAAAGCTCAGCGACTGCGTTTACGATCATTTTCACAAATAAGTAAAAAGCTCCGTTTATACGGAGTTTTTTTGATGCCCCCGCCCACCCGCCCCGCGCCGCAACCGATGCTCCGCATCGGTTCCCAACGGCTCCGCCTTTGGGGGCCGGACGCCGCAGGCGTCCTGCGCGGCGCGCCGCCGCGCGAAAGCGGAGCTTTCGCCGCAAAGTGACGCAGTCACTTTGCGCCTGCCGTGCCTGCACGGCAGGCGGCGGGGGCGGGGGTGGGCAGCGGTGGCCGCGAAGCGGGGGAGCGAAATTGCAAACCGAAGAAGTGGGAAAAAAAGAGAGTTCCGCCGCTGGCGGCGGAACTCTCTTTCACACAAAACTTATGCAGATCTAAAATTTCAAAGTAACCGAAAGTTACATTCAAAGCTCACAAAAGCATAAAAATGCAGCAAAAGTGAAAAAAACACGTAAAAAATTCACCGAAAAATTAAAAAAGTCTATTGACAACCTTTTCGCTTTGTCGTATAATGGCGGCAATAAATCGAACAATGAATCGCTCGGATAGAGGCGCGGGGTTCATGAGTATCCGGAGAGTTTTGAGCAATTGCTTCCGGTGAAAGGGGATACCGCCGAAGGGCGCAGGGATGCTCGGCTCTGCGTGGCCTGGGTCGTCAGGAAATACCTGCCGGACTGTCACATTGTAACTTTGTGAAGCGCTATCGTAATTCGGAGTTGGCAGACTTTTATTTTGCTTATTTCGTAATTTATCAGGATCGCTTGGCAGAGCGATCCTGTTTTGATTTAAAAGCAAAATAAAGGAAGGTAAAAAACCAATGAAGAAACTCACAGCAATCTTACTCTCAATCATGATGATCGTATCGTTCGCAGCTTGCGGAAATGACAGCGATGAACCTTTTACAGGCGTTGAAGACGGCGTACTTACAGTCGCTATGGAATGCGCATACGCTCCGTACAACTGGACACAGTCAGATGACTCAAACGGCGCTGTTCCCATCAAGGATTCAAACGACTACGCTAACGGATATGACGTAATGATGGCTAAAAAGATCTGCGAAGCTAATGGCTGGGAACTTGAAATCGTTCGTCTTGACTGGGACTCTCTCGTTCCCGCTGTTCAGACAGGTCAGGTTGACGCAGTTATCGCAGGTCAGTCAATGACACCGGAAAGAGAAGAACAGGTCGACTTCGCAGGCCCGTATCTTTATGCAACGATCGTATGCGTAACAAAGGCTGACAGCCAGTACGCAAACGCAGCAGGAATCAACGATCTTTCAGGCGGAAGATGCACATCTCAGCTCGGAACGATCTGGTACGACAACTGCCTCCCGCAGATCGAAGGCGCACAGATCCAGACAGCCAAGGACACGGCTCCGGCAATGCTCATGGCTCTGGAAACAGGCGATGTAGACTTCATCTGCACAGACATGCCGACAGCTCAGGCAGCAGTTATCGCTTACCCGACAATGACTATCCTCGACTTCGCAGACAGCGACAACGACTTCGAAGTTGATGCAAGCGAAATCAACATCGGTATTTCAGTAATGAAGGGCAACACAGTTCTCCACGATGCGATCGATGAAGTTCTCGCTCCGAT
The DNA here is from genome assembly GCA_017531485.1 of Eubacteriaceae bacterium. Lineage (GTDB taxonomy): Bacteria > Bacillota > Clostridia > Eubacteriales > Anaerofustaceae > SVCP01. The sequence continues at coordinate 48,905 of JAFXKY010000026.1, forward strand.
GACAGCAGACGACTTCAACGACATGATGGCAGACGCTATCGAAATTCAGCCGGTAGGTGAATGATTTTGATCACGGTAAAATAATACTGTGGAAAATATCATAATAAAGTGATACAATAAAGAGTGTCTTCCGGCACTCTTTATGATTGTCAGGAAAAAATTATTCAAAGGACTGAAAGATATGAACAAGTTTACAGCACTTTATGCGGACATGATAAAGACATGGGAAGGTCATTCCGCGCAGTATTTAAACGGGGTCGTAAGCACACTTTCCCTCGCATTCGTCGCAACGGTCATCGGGTGCATCATAGGGCTTGTATGCGGTATATTACAGACCATTCCGTATTCAAAAAAAGACAACCCATTCAAAAAGGCAGTATTATGGCTCATCAGGATCATCATCAGAATATACGTGGAAGTCTTCCGCGGAACTCCGATGGTACTTCAGGCGATGTTTGTATATTTCGCGATTCCGTACTTCACAAACAACACCGTACGTCTTGACGTTATCCCGACGGCATATCTCGTCGTATCAATAAACACAGGTGCGTACATGGCGGAAACTGTCCGCGGCGGTATTTTATCCATCGACCCGGGTCAGACAGAAGGCGCGAAAGCCATAGGAATGAATCACTTACAGACGATGCTGTACGTAATCCTTCCGCAGACCATCAAGAATATCATCCCGCAGATCGGCAACAACTTTATCATCAACATCAAGGATACCTCCGTAATGTTCATCATCGGTTATACTGAGCTTTTCGCGGCGCACAAGGCTATCGTCGGTGCGAAGTATGTATATTTCCCGTCAAGCGTTATAACCATGATACTTTACCTTGCGCTTACTGTAATCGCATCAATCATTCTCCGCTGGTGGGAAGATCTTATGGATGGTCCGGACAACTTTGACGTTGCGACAACGGACACCCTCGCCCTCACAAGCGGCACATACAATTACCGCGGCGACAAGAAAAAGAAGAAAAGAGAAAAACAGCAGATAGATGCAAATACGGAAAGGGAGGAAAAAAATGAGTGAAGTGATCTTACAGGTAAATCATCTTTCAAAATCATTCGGCAAGAACGAAGTTCTTAAAGATATCGACTTTTCCGTAAAAAAGGGTGATGTAACCAGCATCATCGGTTCATCAGGTTCGGGAAAGAGCACACTTCTCAGATGTGTAAACCTTCTTGAGACACCAACAAGCGGAGAGATCATCTACCGCGGTCAGAACATCGAAACATTAAAAGGCGGTCAGAGCGAATATCGCTCACATGTCGGCATGGTTTTCCAGTCCTTTAACCTCTTTGCCAACATGTCCGTCCTTAAAAACTGCGTCATCGGTCAGACCAAGGTTCTCGGAAAAACCAAGGATGAAGCTCAGGCAGAAGCCATGAAGTTCCTTGAAAAAGTAGGCATGGCGCCTTACATCAACGCAAAGCCCCATCAGCTCTCCGGCGGACAGAAGCAGAGAGTCGCTATTGCAAGGGCGCTTGCGATGAATCCTGATGTTCTCCTCTTTGACGAACCCACATCCGCCCTTGACCCGGAAATGGTAGGGGAAGTTTTATCCGTAATGCAGGATCTGGCGGCAGAAGGAATGACGATGCTCGTCGTAACCCACGAAATGGCATTCGCGAAAGACGTCAGCAACAGAGTAATATACATGAACAAAGGTGTCATCTGCGAAGACGGAACGCCGGAACAGATCTTCGGCAATCCGCAGAAGCAGGAAACAAAAGACTTCCTCGCGAGATTCCGTTCGCTGAGTGAATAAACAGAAGCCGCCATATACGGCGGCTTTTTTGTTTGGGGCCTTTCATTCCATTCGTTTCCGAAAAATTTTCAGATTATATATTTTAAATTCCGCTTGTTACTTTTGTGCTATAATGAAGACGCGAAATTTACATATTATGTTATGAATAAATTCCGGAGGTACATGATGAAGAACGAAACAACTCAAAAAATCATCGCAACAATTATTCTCGCCCTTGTCATCCTGGGCTCATTCACATTCGGAGTCGATAAGTCAACGGATCCGGCAACATATGAAAAGACGCTGTCTTCCCTGGAAGAGAAAAAAGCGACGGTAATGACTCTGACAGCATCTTCTGCAATCGCTTCCACAGCCATTGCGGCAATTCCGGGAGATGCTTCAACTCCCATTGCCAACAAGATCGCAGATCTGAGTTCGAGCCTGCTGATAATTTTATGCGCCATATATCTCGAAATGGCTCTCATCACCCTTACGGGATATGCTTCATGCGGATTTCTCATTCCTGCGGCATGCGCACTCATGGGAATACACATCTGGCTGAACAGACCGCAATATAAAATGCTGGCGCAGAAGATGATCTTGTTCGCTTTGGTCATAATGTTCGTCATTCCCGCAGGTGTGAAGGTCGGGGATATCGTATATGATACATATGACAGTCAGATTCAGAGATCAATGAGCATCATGGACGAGAACCTCGAAGAAACGGCAGACGTTATTACAGACGAAAAAGCGGAAACTGCAACATCAACCGAAAAGGCGGACAGTAAAACCGAAGAACCGGACGACGGACTGAAAGGATGGTTCTCGGGAATAAAAGATAAAGTCACAGACACGGCGACGGATGTGGCGGAAGGAATCGGAAATGCAGTATCAAGCGTAGGTGCAAGCGTTTCTCAGGGCGTCAGCCAAGCGCTTGATAAAGGAAAAGTTCTTCTGAACTGCTTTATTGATTCGATCGCAATACTCATAATAACTTCATGCCTTATGCCGATAGCAATACTGATGTTTTTCCTGTGGCTGACGAAGGCGATCTTTGGTCTGAATATCGACACGCAGTCTGCATATAAAAAAATCAACAGAACGAGAAAAAGTATGTCCGGAAAAATGGTAAGCACCGGAACGGCGGCAGGAGCAAAGATGCTTAAAAAAAGCAGCGGATCAAAAACGAAACTTCTCAAAAAGGAATAACTTTCTCCCCCACTTGATGTGGGGGATTTTTTCTGTCACAGTATGTCATAGGCGCGCATATTTTCAAATTCCTTGAATTAGTACGGATTATGTTGTATAATTATATGACTTATTGGAGGGATTATGAGCTATCAGGTATTATACAGGCGGTTTCGCCCAAAGACATTTTCCGATATTGCCGGACAGGAGCATATAACGGAAATACTCAAAAATCAAATAAAGAATCAAAGAGTGGCTCATGCCTATCTCTTCTGCGGAAGCCGCGGCACGGGAAAGACCACCACGGCGAAAGTTTTCGCAAACGCCATCAACTGTCTTGAGCCGGTGGGCGGTGAACCGTGCGGAAAATGCGCTTACTGCGCAGACCCGTCCGTTGACGTCATTGAGATCGACGCGGCGAGCAACCGCGGCATTGACGAGATAAGAAGCCTCAGGGACAAGGTAAATTACATGCCTGCTGTCGGACGTTACAGGGTTTATATCATCGACGAAGTGCATATGCTCACCACAGAAGCCTTCAACGCACTTCTCAAGACCCTCGAAGAGCCGCCACAGCACGTAGTATTTATTTTCGCGACTACGGAAGCCCACAAACTTCTTCCGACGATACTCTCCCGTTGTCAGAGATATGACTTCGCGAGGATAGCAGTATCGACTATCGTTGAGAGAATGAAGGAAGTAATGAATGAGATAAACGTAGGGTATGAAGAAGAAGCACTTTATCTCATCGCGGAAAACAGCGACGGAGCGCTGAGGGATGCGCTTTCGTTCCTTGACAAGGCAATAAACTACGGAAGCGGAGATCATCTGACGGAAAGGGATGTGATCTCTTCTCTCGGTCTTACGGGCAACAGCACCATAATTGAGATCGCGGAAGGAATCTTGCGTGAAGACGTAAATCACGCGCTTAATTATCTCGACAAAGCGATTCAAAGCGGCGCGGATATAATAAACATCATCTCTTCCCTTGTGGAATATTTCCGCGACGGAATGATATGTCTTAACGCGTCAAACCCGTCGGAACTCATTCAGAAATCTTCCGGATACATTCAGAAGGTCAGAGAGTCCGTAAAATTAATAGACAACGAAACCATCGTAATATACATCAACAGCCTTTCACGTCTGAGAAATGATGCGAAATATATGTCAGACGCGAGAAGCCTTCTGGAATGCGAGATAATAAGGCTCTCGGAAAGGGAGAAGCTGGTGAGTGATTATTCCCTCACCACCAAGATCGCCCAGCTCGAAAAGCGCCTTGCAGGGCTTACCGAAAAAGTCAGGGAGCTCGCAAACGGCGAAGTCAGAGTCATTCAGCAGGTCGTTCAGGCTCCGCCTCAGGAGGAAGAAAAAGAACCTGAGATGCCGCAGAGAAGACCGGCTGCGATGCTGAACGCGCCGAAGAGCTATATGTATGACAAGGCACAGCTGAGGGTATTTCAGGATGCTGTAAACTTCGCGGCGAATTACGTAATGAACCGCGACAGGATAATAATCCTCAAGAGCATTTTTGAAAACCTGAAGGTATACGGATATACGGAAGACACTATTTACGTATACCCCACATCCGTCGCAGTGTCAATAATGTCGAGTTATGATCAGCGCGGCGGCAAGGAGATCCTTGAAAAGGCAATTTTTGACAAACTCGGCGAGAGATATAACGTAATAGTCACCGCGAAACCGACGAAGAAACCTGATGAATACGCAGGCACTTCATCATCCCCTGCTCCTGCGGCGCCGACAGTTCCGAACCGTCCGAAGCTTCGGGGGGGCGCGAGAAACGTAAAGGCAGAAGAAGCGGTTAAAAATGACGATGCTTTCGACGACATCCCAATGGAAGCGTATTCAGCGGAAAATATGGCTGGTATGTCTTATGATGACGCACAGGCAAATGAAGAACCACCCGTCAATATGCAGTATGACGATATTCCGGACATCAGCTCTTCGTCAGACGGACTTTCGATAGATTTGTCTGAAGAAGATGATTTTCAGGCACTTATAAATGACACATTCGGCGAACTGACCGAGCTTTAGGAGGTAAAAATAATGGGTAAATATTCAAACAAAGGCAACAAATCAATGGGCGGCCTCGGCGGAATGGGCGGCGGCAATATGCAGGCGCTTTTAAAGCAGGCGCAGAAGATGCAGGAAGAAATGGCAAAGGCTCAGGAAGAGATCACAAACTCTGAATTTGAAGCAACAAGCGGCGGCGGTGCTGTCAAGGTTACTGTCGGCGGAGACAAGTTCGTGAAACTCATCGAGATCGAACCGGACGTTGTTGATCCGGATGATGTTGAGCTTCTTTCAGACCTCATCACAGCGGCAGTAAACGAAGCGCTCAGAAAAGTCGACGATATGACGAAGGAAAAGATGGGCGCATTCAGCGGCATGGGAATGTAAGATGGCATACTCGCAGTCACTCAACGAGCTGATCTCTGCTCTTTCAAAGCTTCCGGGAGTGGGAAGAAAGAGCGCACAGAGAATAGCTTATCATATTGTAACGTCTGAGAAAGATTACGTTAAAAGTCTTGCGGATGCAATAATGCTGGCGAGAGAAAGGACGAATTACTGCGCGGTATGCAACGACATGACTGAAGACGAGATCTGTCCCATTTGTCTTTCACCGAAAAGGGACAGAAGTGTGATATGCGTCGTTGCAGAGCCGAAAGACGTTCTCGCAATAGAAAAGACAAAGGAATACAAAGGGCTTTATCACGTTCTCGGCGGGCTTATTTCCCCCATGGACGGAATCGGTCCGGAAGACATCTCTGTTTCGAAGCTCATCGGCAGGATCACTCCGGAAGTCACGGAAGTTATCCTCGCGACGGGGCTTAACGTCGAAGGAGAGACCACGGCGATGTATATCGCAAGGATGCTTTCCCCTCTCGGAGTAAAGACTTCAAGGATCGCTATGGGGATCCCTGCAGGAAGCGAGCTTGAGTACGCAGACGAAGCGACTATCGCAAACGCTCTGGAAGGCAGAAGAGAAATTTAAATTAAAAATACTCCGCACATCGTGCGGAGTATTTTTATGTCAACTAAATTACATTTTATTTCGCGGCGGATTTTATAATACGGTTTTTTAAGGCTTAGATCATATGGAGTTATTTTTTGGCATTACCGCAAAATATCATGTATATTTTCATTAAGAAGGCTTTGCATTTGGGTTAGCTATCGCTAACTTACTTTTATTATACTGTTTTTTCATAATTTGTCAATACCCTTTTTACATTTTTTGTTTTTATTCTTATGGTATCTTGTCAGGTCATGGAGCGTTGTGACAAAATTTCCTATAAACAGACGAATTTATAAACGAATACAAAAACTTATCAACATATCAACAAGTTATTAACTTATCAACATTTAAATAATGGAGTTATGGAAAATTATTCTGTTTTGGAATTGGTGATAAGAAAAAATTATCATTGGCAGAAGGATGAAATAATGATACAATATTCTTCAGAAGAGGTGAAAATATGAATACTCAATACTTACAGTCAGTCAACTCACCGATGTTTTATCTTATAGTTTCATTGGTACTGGCATTTATAACACTTATGTGCTTTGTGTTTTTATTTAAGAGCTACAAAGCGGGATTAAAGATAGGAATGGACAAAAAGATCCTCACGAAGGCGATAACTTCAAGCGCGACTTTTACGCTTCTGCCGTCTCTGAGCATCCTTCTCGGAGTCGTTGCCCTCAGCGGTACGCTCGGAGTGCCGTTTTCATGGCTGAGACTTTCAGTCATCGGGGCGCTGCAGTACGAACTGAACGTTGCCCAGATCGCATCTCAGGCCATCGGGCTTACGGGGCTTAATGTGGCGGAAATGAGCATCGGTTCGTTCGTCACGATCGCTCTCGTAATGACGATCGGGATCCTCGGCGGAGTCTTCTGTTGTATATTTTTCCTTAAAAAATACATGACGAAGATAAATTCAAAACCGTCAGCAGATGAAAAGAAGGAAGATTCCTCCCCGTCATTCGGTTCATTCGCCACAACGGCGATGTTTATCGGGCTTTGCGCCGCATACATCGGTTCATACATCGGGAAGTTATTCCCCGGCGGCGGCGGGGATCATATGCCGTTTATGGTGGCGGTATGTGCCGCGGCGGCGATGTATGTGTTTGAATATCTCATTCAGAAAAAGAACATGAAGAGCCTTGAGAACTTTTCTCTCGCCGCAAGCATGCTCATCGCCATGGGTGTGGCAGTTATTGTGAATATAGTATTATAGGAGGAAAACATGAACGACAAAGACAAATTCTTCAGAGAGTTCAATGATTCCCTGCACCGTCTCGGAAGGTTCACTCTTATTCTCGGAAGCATATTTCTCATTTCAGTACCGTTTTTAGTCGGGATGATAAATGAGGTATCTCCTGACGGCGCGGGATTTATCAAGGGGTTTATGAGAGTCGGAACCATATACATCCCCGTTGCGATAGTTGAATTTCTCGTTTATGCGCCGATGCTGGGCGTTGGCGGAAGTTATCTTTCGTTTATTACGGGAAACGTCACGAATATGAAGATCCCATGCGTAATGAATTCCCAGGACATCGCAGGCACTTCCCCCGGTCAGCCGGAACATGAAATAATCTCCACAATAAGCGTTGCGACGAGCAGCATCGTCACAACTCTCGTAATAGTCGTGGGAGTTATCCTGATGGTGCCGCTTCAGCCGGTCCTCAGTTCGGAAGTCCTTCTTCCTGCGTTTGACAACGTCGTTCCCGCGCTTTTCGGGGCGCTGGGGCTTAAATATTTCATCAAGTCCCCGAAGCTTGCTGTCATTCCGCTTGTATTGATGACGGCGATATGCGTATTCATGCCGGGGATGATAAATCAGACGAGTGTCTTACTCCTTCCAAGCGGGGCACTTGCGCTTATCTTAGGATATTTCTTATTCAAAAAAGGCAAATTATAAGGAGAAAGTATGAAAATATTACTCACGGTTTTATTACTCATCGCATTATTTATCTGTTATCTCATAATCAACACCCTTCGCCTGAAGCCGACTGACGCAAAAACGGCGAAGGTTCAGCTCGACACGTCCGACCGCGCGAAGAAATACGGCGAGGCGCTTTCGGAGATGATAAAAAAAGAGACCGTTTCTTTCCGGGCTCAGGAAGACAGAAGCAAGTTTTATGAGTTCCACAAGACTCTCGAAGAGCTTTTCCCGCTTATTCACGAAAAATGCGAAAAGCACGTCTTCAACGGCAGTCTTCTTTATCGCTGGCAGGGAAAAGGCGAAGGAGATCCGATCCTGCTGATGAGTCATCACGACGTGGTTGAAGCAGGCGGAAAATGGACACACGACCCGTTCAGCGGCCACATCGACGAAGACGGAAAAGTATGGGGAAGAGGCACCGTCGACACAAAAGCTTCGCTTTTCTGCATAATGACGTCTGTTGAGGAGCTTATCGGGGAAGGATTTATTCCGGAGTGCGACGTATATATCGCAAGTTCCTGCACGGAAGAGTGGAGTGGAGAAGGCGCACCGGAGACAGTAAAATATTTAAAAGATCAGGGGATCCACTTAAAGCTTCTGCTTGACGAAGGCGGAATGATCATTGAAGATCCCATCGGCGGAGTTCACGGAACGTATGCAATGGTGGGCATCGTGGAAAAAGGATACGGGGATGTACGTTTCACCGCACGTTCGGGCGGAGGACACGCAAGCGCACCGTCAAAAAACACGCCGCTTGTACGTCTCGGGAAGTTTATGGCGGAAGTTGAGAAGAATTATCCGTTCTCATCCCGTCTTACGGACGAATTAAAGGAAATGTTCCGTCGTCTTGCTCCGAACATGGATTTCGGAATGAAGCTTATTTTTGCGAACATGAATATACTCAGTCCCGTTATCGTAAAAATAATCCCGTCAGTCAGTTCAGCGGCGGCAGCGATGATGAGAACCACTCTCGCCTTCACTCAGGCATGTGGCTCAGACGGGGCGAACGTCCTTCCGCAGGAAGCGTGGGTCGTCGGAAACATGCGTTACATTCAGCATCAGCCAAATGACGAAAGCATAAAGATCATTTCTTCCCTTGCGAAGAAGTTCGACATAGAAACGGAAGTCATTTATCAGGCGCAGCCTTGTCCGATAGTTGATTACCGAGGAAGGGAATTTAAGATCGTTGAAGAGACAGTAAATGAGATATATCCGGGAGTGGGAGTTTCTCCTTACATCATGACCGGCGGTACGGATGCGAAGTCATATTCGGAAATATGCGAAAACGCCATCCGCTTTGCCCCGCTTTATATCGATCCGCAGCAATATTCATCCATCCACGGCATTGATGAAAACATTTACAGCGGCACACTTCCCATGGGAGTTGATTTTTACAAGGCTGTGATCAAGAAATCATAATTCTGCCCTCCTCAGGATAAGGGGGATGCAGGGGGATGCGACACCCTGCGGCATATAAAAAAGATGTTCCCGCAAGTGCGTTCAAAAGCGCATTTGTGGAACATCTTTTTGACTTTTAATATAAGTTTCGCCTATTTAAACGGGATAGTGATCTTTACGACAACCTTATCGTCATACTGCTCTTCGTCATAAATAGCGTCTTTGCCGCTTTTGACGATAGCGTCGTAGCTCTGTTTGATGGTGTTGGTATATATCTTATAGTTGAACACCGTCTTGATATTCTTTTTCTCGTTTGACGAACGGAGAACGACTTCGCTCTTTAATTTTTCCGCAAGCTGTTCTGTCTGACGGACGCTGAAATCGCGGGAAATGATGATGTCGATAGCTTTGAGGCGGAGATTTGTATCCGGAATGGTCAGAAGTGCCCTTGCGTGTCTTTCGGAAAGGTTCGCCTTTGTGAGCTTGTCGAGAACCTCATCCCCGAGTCTTAACAGGCGGAGTTTGTTGGAAATGGTGGACTGTTTTTTGCCGATCTTTTCCGCAAGTTCCGTCTGGGTAAGGTTGTGGGAATCGATGATCTTTTTATAAGCCCTTGCCTCTTCGATATATGTGAGGTCTTCTCTCTGAATGTTTTCCACGAGCATGATGAGCTCTTTTTCTTCATCCGTCGGAGAGATTATCACGCAAGGCACTCTTTCAAGCCCGATGGACTGCGCCGCACGCAGACGTCTTTCCCCGCTGACGAGTTCGTAAAAACCGTTGTCTTTGTCTATTACAGTAAGGGGCTGGATGATCCCAAGCTCCTTTATTGATTCCGCAAGCTCCCTGATATTGTCGTCGTCAAAATATCTTCTCGGCTGATCCGGATTGGGGATTATGCGGGAAGTCCTGACGCTCTGAAGCTCCCTGTTAGTCTTCATTTTTATCCTCCCTTTGTGATTTCGCGAGGTGTACCACGAGAGCAGAGATGTCGCTCGGGGAAACACCGGAAATTCTGCCCGCCTGACCTAAGTTATGCGGTCTCTGGCGGTTAAGTTTGTCCCTTGCTTCCAGTCTGAGGTTCGGGACTGTTGCATAATCGATGTCTTCCGGAAGGAGTCTTGTTTCCATCTGACGGAATTTTTCGATCTGTGCGTACTGTTTTTTGATATATTCTTCGTATTTGATCTCGATCTCCACAAGCGGAATGAGTTTTTCGTCCATATTCCCGCCTTCAGGATCGAAATCTCTCAGGCATGAATAATCAAGCTGCGGACGTTTGAGAAGATCGTAAATACTCATCGTGCCGCTGATAGGTGAAGTTCCGCGGGAAGAAATGATCTCGTTGACTTCCTTTGTTGGCGGGATCTTGACTGTCTTTAATCTTTCGATCTGAGAATTGATATCTTCTTCTTTTTTGAGAACTCTTTCGTATTTTTCTTTGCTTACAAGGCCGTATTCATATCCAAGGCGGGTAAGTCTTCTGTCGGCGTTGTCCTGACGGAGATACAGGCGGTATTCAACGCGGGAAGTCATGATCCTGTAAGGTTCTTTCGTGCCTTTCGTTACGATATCGTCGATGAGTACGCCGATATAGCTCGTCGAACGGTCAAGAATAAGCGGGTCTGTGCCGTCGATATAGCATGAAGCGTTGATTCCTGCGATGAGTCCCTGAGCTGCGGCTTCTTCATATCCGCTTGTGCCGTTGATCTGTCCTGCTGTGAAAAGTCCTTTGACGAGACGTGTTTCGAGGGAAAGTTTGAGCTGAGTCGGGTCGATGGCATCGTATTCGATGGCGTAAGCGCTTCTCATGATCTCAACGTTTTCAAAGCCTTCGATGGTTCTCATGAATTTAAGCTGAACGTCTTCCGGAAGAGAGGAGCTCATGCCCTGAATGTATACTTCATCCGTATCAAGGCCTTCCGGTTCCACGAAAAGCTGATGGCGTTCCTTGTCCGCGAATCTGACTACCTTATCTTCAAAACTCGGGCAATATCTCGGTCCGACGCCTTCGATCATGCCACTGTAAAGCGGGGAACGGTGAAGGTTCTGTCTGATGACTTCGTGGGTCTTTTCGTTTGTATATCCGAGGTAACAGGGAACGTTTCTGACTTCCACTTCCTCGTTGTCGAAAGAGAACGGTGTCGGGACAGCATCGCCGTACTGCGGGGAGAGTTTTGAGAAGTCGATACTTCTCTTGTTTACCCTCGCGGGGGTTCCCGTTTTAAGGCGGATGATGTCAAAGCCGTGCTTTTTAAGGTCTTCGCTGAGGTAATTAGCCGGCAGAAGTCCGCCGGGGCCGCCTTCGTATGAAGTGGTGCCGATGATGATCTTGCCTTTTAAGTAAGTGCCGGAGCAGATGATGACAGCCTTGCAGTCATATTTCGCGCCGGTCTGTGTGATAACGCCTTTTACTGTACCGTCTTCAACGACGAGGCTCACTGCCTGCTGTTGTTTCAGTTCGAGATTGGGGGTCTTTTCGATGACCTTCTTCATCTCTACGCGGTATTTTTCTTTATCTGCCTGCGCACGCAGAGAATGAACAGCGGCGCCTTTTGCCGTATTGAGCATTTTATTCTGAATATATGTCTTGTCGATATTCTTACCCATTTCGCCGCCGAGAGCGTCGATCTCCCTGACGAGGTGGCCTTTGCCTGTGCCGCCGATAGACGGGTTACACGGCATCATCGCAAGTGCATCGAGGTGCAGAGTCAGGAGGAGCGTCTTTTTACCCTTCCTTGCTGCGGCGAGTGCAGCTTCGACGCCTGCGTGGCCTGCGCCGATAACAACTATGTCATAATTTCCTGCTTCAAAAATTTCCATATAAACTCACTTTCCTAAACAGAAATTCGCAAAAATTTCGTCGATAATGTCTTCCGTGACTGCCTGTCCCGTTATATTTCCGAGGGATGCCCAGCAGTCGTTGATGTCGACCTGAATGAGGTCTATTTCATATCCCATACTTACGCAGTCCAGCGCCTGACTGACGCTTCTGAGTGCGTCGTCAAGGAGGCCTTTATGGCGCACGCTCGTTACGACGGCGTTACTCATGACGTCTTCGTTATTTGACAGCACCTGAGAGATGATCATCTCTTCGAGGACGTCGATGTTTTCTTTGGTGAGTGCGGAAGTACGGAGATTTACTTTATCTTCAAATCTCTTTATTACCTCATCGCATATTCCAAGATCCGTCTTATTGAGGATATAAATAACGTTTTTATCCTTTAAGATCTCAAGGATCTTTTCGTCTTCTTCATCGAGGGGATTTGATGCGTCGCACAAGAACAATACGAGGTCCGCTTCGTTTGCGGCTTTGATACTGCGGTCGATGCCGATCCTTTCGACGATATCCCCTGCTTCGCGGATGCCTGCCGTATCAATGATCCTGACGGGGAGGCCGCTGAGGGAGATATATTCATCGACGATATCTCTCGTAGTTCCTGCGATATCCGTTACGATAGCTTTTTCTTCATTAAGCAGTGCGTTAAGCATCATGGATTTTCCCACGTTGGGTTTGCCGCAGATAGCGACTTTAAGTCCTTCGCGGAGGATCTCGCCTTGTTTATAAGTCTTGAGGAGTTTTTCGATGTCGTGTTTTATCTCTCTGAGGGAGTCGAGGAGTTCTTCGTTTGTGACGTCTTCGATATCGTATTCGGGGTACTGGATGGTAACCTCCACGTTGGAGATAAGGGTGAGGATCTTTTGTTTTATCTCATTGATCTTTTCGGACAGAACCCCCGTAAGCTGGCCGATAGCGGCGTTTGCGGCAAGGTTTGTCTTTGCGGTAATGACGTCGCTGATAGCTTCCGCCTGAGAGAGGTCGATACGTCCGTTGAGGAATGCCCTTTTTGTAAATTCTCCCGGCTGGGCAAGGCGCGCGCCCATACGCGTCACAAGTTCGAGGACCCTTCTTACGGCGACGATACCGCCGTGGCAGTTTATTTCCGCAACGTCTTCCGCCGTAAAGGTATGGGGTGCAGGCATTTTTGACACCAGGACCTCATCGAGGATATTTCCCTCTTCGTCGATGATATGGCCGTAGTGGATAGTATTCTTTCCCTGCTCAAGGAAATTCTTTCCGCCGGGGCGACGGAATATTTTATTTACAACTTCGAATGCATCCACTCCGCTTACACGGATTATGGAGATTCCGCCGTAACCTGTAGGGGTAGATATGGCGGCGATGGTATCGCGGTAATAAAGCATGGTTTCTCCTTTATATTAAGGGTATATTATAATGTATTTCTAACAAATCATTTTAACAAATTCCCGGCAAGTAGTCAATATTTTCGGGAAATAGTCAGGGAAATAATTTATGGTATTTTAAATTTCTGTTCCACGTGCATGGTTATCATCCGCATTTTTAATACTGTTTACATCTTCACTCCCGCCCACCTCCCCCGCGCCGGGATCAAGGCTTCGCCTTGATCAGCCCGTGGCTCCGCCACGGGCTGCGGCTGTGCGGGCACAGCCGCGCGGCGCGGCCGCCGCCGTAAAATCCGCGAAGCGGATTTTGCCGAAGGCTTCGCCTTCGGCGGCTCAGCGCGAAGCGCTGAGCACGGCGGCGGGGATATGGGTGGGCCGCGGCGGCTGCGAAGCAGGGGAGCGATCTTAATTCATAAAAGCGCAAGCTTTTATACCTTATTTTCCACCGGATATGATCTGCGCAAAATATGACATTCATATAAAAATGACTGCCGTTTCCGACAGCCTGTGGTTCATAGATTATTTTTAATCGCGCATCTTCTTCTGAAAATCTTTTCTTCTCTTGTAAGCCTTAATTCCGTCGCGGATCTCGGGACCGAAGAAGAGGATGATTCCGCCGAAAGGTGCGAGGATGGTGATCGCGCTTGCTATATCCAGCCACATTATCGCCCTGACCACGTCGATTACGATGAGTACAAGATCGAAAAACGCGAGATACCTTACTTCAACAGGTAAGATGAAGAACAGCAGGATCTGATAGTTCGGGTAATAGTAAGCGAAGACAAGGAACATACACATATATACATAATATCCCGTATACGCTCCGCCGAAGATCAGCGCGGAAATAACCGTAAATGCGGCGCAGGTGATATAGTATAAATTAAACCTCGCCGTTCCCATAAGGTTTTCGAGGGCACTTCCGAGAGTGTAATAAAGCATAAGTGAAAACAGTATCCAGAATATGCTGTCTGTCTGCGGAATAAACAAAAACGTCACAAGGCGCCATATCTGAAACTTGCCGAAGATGAGGCTTCTGTCGAGATATAAAAACGGCGTGAGTCTGCCGCCTGTGAGTGTATCAACGATGAACACTATCATCGTTATGAGGCACACATGCTGCATGAGGTTCTTTATGCCGAAGTTTCTGTGTTTGCGGGCAAAATCATCAATAAAATTCATATCTTTCCTCCATATGAGAATATAATATTACATTTTCTTCCGGTTTCATAGTCTTTTCGTTTAAATAATATATTTTTGGCACGTAAAGACATCTGCATTACGTATTTTTTATCATTACACTCTTGTCATTACAGCTTTTCAGTAATGACATCATCATTACAATCTCTTGTTTTTCTTCCCTTTCGGGCAGACCTGCATACAGATTCCGCATACAAAGCCGTTTCCGATGTGGGAGAAGTAGTTTTTCATGAACTCACTGCATGCGCGAGGGTCATAAAGGTCGTTTCTCTCCATACCTGCGTACCAGTTTTTACCTGTCTGTGCGCTTGCGGAGCAGTTTCTGACACACAGATTACATTCTCCGCACTCACTCTCCGTTTTAGGTATTCCGACGATCAGCGGTGCGTTTGTGAGGACCGTACCGATGCGAAGGCGCGGTCCGAAGTCGTCATGAACGAACAGTCCGCTCTTTCCGATATATCCCCTGCCGCTTCTCGTCGCCGCCGTCTTATGAGGAAACATACCGCGGTATTCTTCCCTTTCGCCGACGCTCTGGGAGGAAGAAACAGTAAGGGCCTTATATCCGCTGTCTTCGATAAGGGTGGCAACTCTCAGCGTCAGGTCGTTTATGAGAGTATTGACGGATTTATAGTGAGAATAGTATTCATAAGTAGGTTTATCGGTTATTTCATCCACAACTCCGTCCAGAAGTCTGACGAAGATGCTGACGGCGTATTTATATCCGTAATCGTTAAGTCCTTCCACGTCGGAAAACCCGATGTCCGCCGCGCCGAAGGTCTTTGCAAGAGATGTTATCTTATCATTCAGATTCATATATCTTTCTCCATTTTCCCATATAGCTCATTATATCATACTTTCCGCCGCCATGGGATATGATTTTTATAAGTCCCGATTGGTCCGTCCTGAAAATATCGACGTCTATATATTCAAGGGAAGAGATGAACTTTTCATTCGGAAGACCGTACCCGTTATTTCCCACACTTATTATTACCACATCCGTAAACAGCCTGAGTCTGAATTCGTCCGTCTTAAAGTCAGAACCGTGATGTGCGGATTTCAGGATATCGTATTCGAGGGAAAAGCTTCCGGCATTTTCCGTTACGGTCATTTCCGCATTCTTATCCCCGTCAGCCATAAAGAGATATCTCACTCCGCCTAATATCACTTCCGATATTATGGAAGAGTCGTTCTGCGAAGAATACTTTTTATCTATATCCGGGCTGAGGATATTTATTTCGCAGTCATAATATTCAAGGCTCTCGCCGCGGTAAAGGCTTTTGACCTGAACATCATACATATCCGCAAGGGCGCATATCTCATAATACAGTTTTCCTCCGTCATTATTGGCGAAGATCACATCAATGGGTATCTCACCAATGAGGGAAAGTATACCTTCCGAATGGTCCGCATCGGAGTGGGTGGAGATTATGGCGTTTATTTTTCTTATACCTGTCTTTTTAAGGTAAGGCAGGATGACGTCGTTTGCCGTATCGCCGCCATAAAATCCTCCGCCGCTGTCGATGAGGATACATTCATTCTTTTCCGTCACTATCACGGCGCAGTCCCCGAAGCCCACATCCAGAAAGCTGACGTAAGGATCTTTCGGCGGAAAGTACTTACAGCATTCAGCTCCGACTGTAAGAATAATCAGTGCAGAGGCAAGGAATATACTGCGTTTGTCCGGCAGTCTTACATATCCCGTAAGAAGTAAGACCATAAGATAATATATTACCGTCGTCGCAAAACCGAAAAAGCCGGAAGTGACGTTCATAACGCTCAGTTTCGCTGCAATACCGCTCGCATAAGCCACACCCGAAAGGAGAATATCACATACGGGCAGAATCAGAGGCGAAGACACCGGAATAGCGAGAGTCATTATCCCGAGGTTCAGGCAAAGGGAGAGGACGTGGACGAAGATAAGGTTGAATATCACGCTCATGAGAGTACTTTCCCCGAAGATGATGACGCTTACGGGCAGTATCCCGAGCTGAGCGGAGATGCTGACAGAGATGAGGGATAAAATATATTCAGAAAGGTGAAGTCTTTCCTTATATTTTCTCAGTAACATACTTACCGGCGGGTTAAAGAGAGATATGCTCACAACGGAAAGATAAGAAAGAATAAATCCTGCACCGAGAATTACAAACGGGCAGAATACCATACTTATAAGCGCTATCATCCCAAGCGCAGTCAGGGTGTCGTATCTTCCGCGGAGAAATTTGTTTTCCGAAACGGAGGATGACAGCATTATCAGAAACGCCGCCCTTATGCAGGAAACGGAAAATCCGCTGAGAGCGATATAGTAAATGATGAAAATTACGGGAACGAACCTTGTTATTCTTTTCAGCAGTTTATTTTTCGTTTTAATGCGTGATATGAGCATCATAAAAAATGAATATATTATTCCAACATGAAGCCCCGACACGGCGAGGACGTGAGAAATTCCGAGGATGCGGAAGTTGTCCGTAACAGCCATGTCTGTCTCCTTTGAAGAAAACATTATTCCCTTCAAAAGACCTGACGTGAGTTCACTCATATATTTATCAAGTGTCTTTTCAAAAGCATATCTCACGGACAGGATCTTTTCATACCCAAACGGGAGCTTTCCGTCTGATATATGCTTTACATCCTCATCTTCTGCAGATACAGTAAAGAAAACATTTTCGCTGAGGAGATAATTTTTATAATCATATCCGCCGGGAGTTGTCTTTCCGCGGACAGCTTTCATATTTCCCGTTATTTCATAAATACTTCCCGGATATATCTTCACGGGAAGGTCTGTCTTATATATGTATACAAATATCCTCTCGCCGTCTTTTATTCCGAGGGTATCATCTGAATACTCTGCCGCGGCGAGAAATTTGATTCTTTCAACGTTTTCTTCCGGATAAGAAAGAGCTTTTAAAATATATGTCCCTCCGGACGCTCTTCCTGAGAGTTCTTCCGCGCGGATGTTTAATATACACCCGCGGGAAATTATAAACAGGGATATTACGGAAAGAAAGATACTGACTGTTTTCTTGTCGGAATAAATGAGTGAAAAGATAATGGCGGCGAAGATGAGAATATAAGAAAGCAAATATGAATAAAGGCTCATGGCGACACACAAAGAGCAGATAAGGGCAAAATACACTATCGGGCGTTTATTCATAACTTCTGCGGCGGTCTTCATATCTTCTCCATAAAAATGTCGGTTTTTGTCAATTATACCCGATTCTTACGTGATGCTCAATGAAAAACAAAGACATGAAAATAAAAAAAAAGAGATATCTTATATATCCCCCTGCAAAGAATTAAATATATATTAAAGATGCAATGTACACTTGCATCTGCTTTACGCAAGAAAAAAACGGAGATAACTCCGTTTGCTGTCTAAGATGGTGACCCCTAGGGGAATCGAACCCCTGTTACCGCCGTGAAAGGGCGATGTCTTGACCGCTTGACCAAGGGGCCACAAAAATGGTGGCGGAGGAGGGATTTGAACCCCCGACACTGCGGGTATGAACCGCATGCTCTAGCCAACTGAGCTACTCAGCCATAATATGTGAAACTTTGGTTGCGGGGGCAGGACTTGAACCTACAACCTCCGGGTTATGAGCCCGACGAGCTGCCAATTGCTCCACCCCGCGACAGCAATAGTAGTATATCAAAGACTTTACTGTCTGTCAAGCTTTTTTTTTATTTTTTTAAATATTTTTTTCGTGCCTCCGAAGCGGCTTTACGTTTGCAATTATACACCAAAAGTGTTATTATTGCAATAACATTTTTCAGGAGGATAAAAATATGTTTGGAAGTGCAGTAAACGCCCTTGCGGTCGTCCTCGGAGGCGGAGTGGGGCTTATGGTAAAAAGGGGGCTTCCGGAGAAAGTTTCCGATGCTCTGATAAATGCGCTTGGGTTATGCGTATTATACATAGGCATCAGCGGATGTTTCGAAGGGCAGAATCCGCTTATTGCGATAATCTCCATGGCGGTGGGAACATTCATCGGTTCTGTCATAGATCTTGATCATCGTCTTTCATCATTCGCGGAAGGTCTGGAAAAGAAGTTCGTGAAAAACAATCAGAAAAACTCCCCTTCCCTTGCGGAAGGATTCGTCACCACGACGATGCTCGTATGTGTCGGAGCGATGGCTGTCGTAGGTTCCATTCAGAGCGGGCTCAGCGGGGACAATTCCACTCTCTTTTCCAAGGCGGTCATTGACGGCATCAGTTGCATAGTTCTCGGTTCGACCCTCGGAGCGGGAGTCATGCTTGCGGCAGTTCCGTTATTTATATATCAGGGAGGCATCGCCGCTTTGGCAGGATATCTTGCGCCGTATCTCACTCAGGGCGCTCTTATGGGCGAGATAACGTGTGTGGGAAGCCTGATGATAATAGCCATCGCCCTGAACATGATGAAGATAACGGATATAAAGGTCATGAACATGCTGCCGGGGATAATAATACCGGTATTTCTCTGCATGGTGATGTAAAAATATCTTTGCGCACTTTATACCCTTATCATGGGGATATACGTCTTCGGAATCACGAAGGCGTATATTTATATAAAGAAAAAAGAAGTCATTACGACTTCTTTGATTTACAATATGGTGGGCCTTCAGGGACTTGAACCCCGGACAAACCGGTTATGAGCCGGTCGCTCTAACCAACTGAGCTAAAAGCCCGCGTGACGAACTTGGTCGAGGTGAAGGGATTCGAACCCCCGGCCCCCTGGTCCCAAACCAGGTGCGCTAGCCAAGCTGCGCTACACCTCGATACGCCTAAATATAATACATCTTTCAAAGCCGTTTGTCAATAGAATTTGGTATTTTTTAAGTTTATATTTTATGTGTTGTTTCAATGCATTTAAGTAAATCATGGGATATAAATTATTATATGACGGGAAAAGGGATATTATTCAATAATATACAGGAAAAATATTGACTTTTTATATTTAAATAAATACAATACTCATTACAGGTATATTACGCCTGAAAGAAGGGACAAAGGTAAAATAAAATGACTGACTTCAGAAATTATCAGAACATCGTAATCAAAGTAGGTACCTCCACCCTTGCGCACAGCACGGGAATGGTAAATCTCAGAAACATGGAGCTTCTCACGAAGGTCATCGCGGACATCAAGAACATGGGCAAACACATCATCCTCGTTTCCAGCGGAGCTATCGGAGTAGGATTCGGAAAGCTGGGAATGAAGTCACGACCTACGGACATCCCTTCAAAGCAGGCCGCGGCAGCAGTGGGACAGTGTGAGCTGATGTATTTATATGACAAATATTTCACGGAATACAATCACACCGTCGCGCAGGTCCTCCTCACAGGGGACATCCTCGACAGCGCTGAAAGAACGCAGAACGTAATCAACACATTCGCAAGGCTTGAAGAAATGGGAGTTATCCCTATCGTAAATGAAAACGACACTGTTGCAACGGAAGAGATCGTCTTCGGTGACAACGACACTCTCTCCGCAATCGTTGCGACGCTTACGAAAGCCGATGCTCTCGTTATCCTCTCGGACATCGACGGAATGTACACCTCAAATCCGAAGACCGATCCGGATGCGACGCTCATTTCGGACATATATGAAATAAATGATGACATCATCTCCCGTGCAGGCGGAAGCATCTCCGGGCTCGGAACAGGCGGAATGGAAACGAAAGTCCGTGCCGCAAGCATCACAACAAAGGAAGGCATTGATTGTTTCATCATCAGCGGAACGAACCCCATGGGGCTTTATGATCTCGTTGACGGCAAAAACATCGGAACGCATTTCCATTCGAAGAAGGAGTAATTATGGATTTCAAAGATAAATGCACTCTTGTCAAGGACGCATCTTTCGAGCTCATGGTCTTATCCAACGAAGAGCGCGACGACATACTCATAAAATTCGCGGACAAATTAAGAAGTAACATCCCCTATCTTCTTTCCGAAAACGAAAAGGACATTGAAAAAGCTGCTGAGAACGGAATCAAGGAGTCTATGGTTGACCGTCTCAGGCTGACGGAGAAGAGAATAAACGACATGGCCGATTCGGTCATGGATGTGGTATCACTTCCGGGAGTTGTGGGAGAAGTTCTCGATGAATACGCAGCAAAATCCGGAATCAACATCAGGAAAGTGCGTGTACCCATCGGTGTGGTAGGAATAATTTACGAATCCCGCCCGAATGTTACGGCAGATTGTTTCACCCTCTGCATCAAGACGGGAAATGCCGTCATATTAAAAGGCGGCAAGGAAGCGATAAATTCCAACATGGCCATCGCGTCCCTTGCGAGAGAAACCCTCAGGGAAATGGGACACAACGAAAACTTCGTATATCTCATTGAAGACATAACGAGGGAAAGCACAAACGCCATGATGAAGTTAAACGGCATCATTGACGTGCTCATTCCCCGCGGCGGCAAGAGTCTTATTGACAGCGTCGTGAAAAACGCAACCGTCCCCGTCATTGAAACCGGTGCGGGAAATTGTCACATTTATGTTGACGAAACGGCTGACGTAAGCATGGCGCTCAGCATCATCGACAATGCCAAGACGTCCCGCCCGAGCGTATGCAACGCGGTAGAAACGGTGCTCATCCACGAAAACATTTACAAGGAATTCCTTCCGAAGATGGCGGAAGTTCTCTCGAAGAATAACGTACAGCTCCGGGGATGCGAAAAGACTCTCTCAGTCCTCACAGACATCACACCTGCGACGGAAGAAGATTATTACACGGAATACAATGATTACATTCTTGCAATAAAGGTGGTAAGTGATGTCAGGGAAGCTGTTTCCCACATCAGAAAGTATTCCACCAATCATTCCGAAGCCATCGTCACACGTGATGACAAAAATGCTGAATATTTCGTTTCGTCCATAGACAGCGCGGCGCTTTACGTAAATGCGTCCACGCGTTTCACCGACGGCGGCGAGTTCATGCTCGGCGCGGAGATCGGCATTTCCACTCAGAAGCTTCACGCAAGAGGACCCATGGGGCTCAAGGAGCTGACGAGTTACAAATACATCATCTTCGGAAACGGAGAAGTAAGGTAGTTTTTATGCCGCCCTTTGTGGCGGTTTTTTATTGGAGGAGTAGCGTCCCCCTTATTTATAAGGGGGATACAGGGGGATCGGGGAAAGCGAAGAAAGTGTATAGAATGGAGTGTTCAAAGTATTCATAAAATCATCCGCATCTTACGTCTTTTTTACGGATCACATCCCCCTTGCCCCCTTATCCTAAGGGGGAATAATAAGGCTCTCTTAAAATAAGGGAGCTGTCACGAAGTGACTGAGGGATCGGTTGAACAGCACGGGAATATATGGATCGGTGTGTTCAAAGTATTCATAAAGTCATCCGCATCTGCACTGAATTCTTCTCGCTCATCCCCCTGTCACCTTCGCGGGAGCCGCCCGGTGACGTCCCCCTTACAGGGTAAGGGGGAAAGCGGCGCAATGCGCCGCAGGGGGATCGGGGAATCGTAAAACACGGGGAAACAGAGATGTTTTCATCCCCGTCCCATTTTCGGGACAAGAAAAAAGACGGTTAAACCGCCTTCATGTCTATATTTCAATTAAAATCACTTCATGTCCCGTCTTTCTTATTGCCATAAGGAGGTCTTCGGGGCTCAGGAACACCGTTGATGAATTGTGGTTCGGGTGGATGCCGATGAGGGGTTTTGTGAGGAGGTCTTTGTCAAAATAAAACTCCACAGTATTTTCCTTATCGTTCAGAAGCCCCATCGGGGAAACGCTGCCTTTTGTGAGGGATAATCTGTCCATAAGTCTTTCTTCGCTGCCGAAGGAAAGGCGGCTTGAAGCGAATATTCCGCGAAGGACCTTCAGATCGGCGTTTTTGCCGTCGCTCATTGTAACGAGCATATGTCTTCTGCCGGCACCGTCGCGAAGAAACAGGTTCTTGGCGATATATCCGTTTGGGTCGAGGTTTGAAGAATGGATCTCTTCCATGGTAAATATCATCTCGTGGTCGTGTTTTTCATATTCTATTCCGAGGGAGTCGAAATATTCATATACTTTATTTTTTACATCTTCAAAATTCATAACGCACCTTCGTTTTTTTATTATTATATCATCCGTCCCGGAAAAATCAACACCCGTATTGACAGTGAACGATCTTCGTTACACCTGAGAAGTGAATAATTTTTGATGAGCAGAAAGATTTTATATGAAAAGTATGTGTATTTCCATTAAGTGTGGTATAATTACAGTAACAAGGAAGAAGACCATGGAAAACAAACAAAAGACTCAGCAAAGACAACCTAAAAGTCCGTACCACGGAATATACACTCAATCGATCCTCTTCGGATTCGGTTCATTCGCGTTTATGCAGGCAGTATACGCAATATCCCATAATCCTGCATTCAGTCCGGAGAATTCCATAAACTCCGCGTTCTTATTCGCCCTCATCGCGCCGATCATCATGGCGATGAAGATCACTCTCCGTGAAAGGCGATACAAGATGTATGAGCAGGGCATCGGGGATTATCGAATCAAAGTCCCTGTCAGCATTCTCATCAACAAAGGATATGTATACGTCGGTTCTCTTGACATATATCTGGTCTTTGCCACAACAAGACCGCACTTTATTTCAAGCGTGAAGATGACGAATGTGGTGAAGGTAACGTTTTATGACAAAAATTACGTCTGCCTGACATTAAAGAACCGCCGCGAAGAAGAAAGAGATCTTTATACTATCAAGTTCCGTGTTGAAGATAACATTGAAGAGCTGATGGAAGTTTTTGAAGGGCTTTTCGAAGGAAGGGTGGAAAACCTTCTTTAAATCAAACATCCTTCACTTAAAAGACACATTAATATGTTATCATCTGAATATAAAAACAGGAATTGGTGACTTATGAAAATACTTGTCGTTGATGACGAATTCAGAATAAGGGAACTCATTAAAAAATACGCCGCGCTGGAAAACCACGAAGTCCTCGAAGCTTCCGGAGGTTTTGAAGCGGTGGAGATACTGAGAAATGAAAAGGTCGATATAGTTATCATGGACGTCATGATGCCGGAGCTTGACGGCTTTTCCGCAGTGGGAGAAATAAGGAAATTCTCCGACGTTCCCGTTCTCATGCTTTCCGCAAGAGGCGAGCAGTATGACAGGATACATGGTTTCGAGCTTGGGATAGATGATTATGTTGTAAAGCCGTTTTCGCCGAAAGAGCTGATGATGCGCATTTCGGCTATATACAAAAGATATAACCACCGCACTTCCGCCGAAAGCGGAGAGATCTTCGAACATGAAGGCTTAAAGGTGGACTTTGCCGCAAGGCTTGTTTATGTCGACGGAAAAAGAGTGGATCTTTCCCCGAAGGAATACGATCTTTTGTTTTATTTCATTCAGAACAAAGACCTCGCCCTTAGCCGCGAAAAGCTCATAAGGGAAGTCTGGGGATATGATTTTTACGGTGACGACCGCACTCTCGACACTCACATCAAACTGCTCAGAAAGCACCTCGGGGAATATTCTAAGATGATAGTGACCCTCAGGAGTATGGGGTACCGCTTTGAAACAAAAATTTGACAGACTGCCGCTTAAAAAGAAGATATATATGTATCTTCTTATGTTTTTATTTGTGATGCTGATTCTCTTATGGCTGTTTCAGATAGTCTTTCTTGATGATTTTTATCGCAACATAAAGATATCTCAGGTAAAGCTTGCCGCCGAGGCAGTAAGCGAGAATATTGAGAGCGACAACATAAAAAGGCTCATAAGGCGGTTCGCAACGGAAAATCAGATGTGCATATCCATTGTGGATGAATACGGCAGGACATATCTGTACGCAGACGTCCTTGCTGACTGCGTCATTCACAAAAGCACCAACACTCTGACTTCCCGCCTTTATTCCGAAGCGCTCTCAGGCGGCGGGACATATCTTCAGGAGATCGAACGACACGCATTCCGCGATATGAAATATGACGAAAACGATTTCTTCGGAAATGTCCCCAAGAACGACAAAGGAATGAGCACTATCGTGATATACTCGAAGATCGCGTCTTCCGCCGACGGGGAAAATTATGCCGTAATAATCAACACCAACATCTCCCCCATCACTTCCACCGTCAACACTCTCCGCACACAGCTTTTGTGGATCACGTTTATCATGGCGCTTGTTGGGCTGGTGTTTTCGTGGTTCATCTCCTCAGGCATCTCAAAGCCCATTTCGGAGATGACGGATTCTGCGAGAGATCTTGCAAAGGGGAATTACGAAACGAATTTCAAAGGCGGAAGTTATCTCGAAACGAAGCTCCTTGCGGAATCCCTCAATTATGCGGCAGGGGAACTCAAGAAGGTCGACACCTTAAAAAGCGAGCTTATTGCAAATGTTTCACATGATCTCAGAACGCCGCTTACGATGATAAAAGGATATTCGGAAATGATGATGGATATTCCGGAAGAACTGAGCGTTGAAAACTTACAGGTCATCATTGACGAGACCACGCATCTGTCGAACCTCGTAAGTGATATACTTGATCTTTCGAAACTGCAGTCAACGGACGGAGAGATGAGTTTCTCACGTTTCAGCCTGACGAGAACAGTCAATGATATAATCGGGCGTTACAGCGCACTTACGGAAAAAGACGGATATATCATCGGTTTTGAGTATGAAAAGGAAGTTTTCGTAAATGCGGATGAAGTGAAGATAACGCAGGTGATATATAATCTCATAAACAACGCCATAAACTATTCAGGTGACGACAAGACAGTCCTCATCCGTCAGACAGAAAAGGAAAAGACCGTCCTCATTGAAGTCACCGATCACGGCGAAGGCATCCCTGAAGACAGGCTCGCGGATATATGGGACAGGTATTACAAGATACAGAATAAAAACTCTCACCGTCGCAGCATCGTCGGCACGGGGCTCGGGCTTTCCATAGTAAAGAGCATACTCGAAAAGCACAGCGCGTCTTACGGAGTAAGGAGCATTCCTTCTCAGGGAAGCACGTTTTATTTCGAGCTGAACAAGGAGTAACAAAGTGGCTGTCGTATATTGCGGCAGTCATTTTTTCATTATGACGGAGTCTGAGAAAATGAATTTTGTTGTTTTGAGAAGAATATTATGATAAACTAAATTCAAAGAAGAAGCGCGTACTCAAGGCGCAGAAGAAGAGTTTAAATGAGAAAAGAAATTACAGTTGATAAAGAATACGACGGATCCAGAGTCGACCGCTTTGTGGGAAAATTCTTCCCCACCATTCCGAAAGGCAAGGTGCAGAAGATGCTCCGAAAAGGCGACATCCGTCTTAACGGGAAGAAGACTTCGGGAGAAGTGAGAATATCTCAGGGGGATGTAGTAAGGGTATTTACCTTTGACGAAGAAAAGACAATCACCGTCCGTCAGGATGTGGGGGATGTGGAAGTATTATACGAAGATGAGAGCCTTATCTGCATAATGAAGCCCGCAGGGATAGTGACCCATCCGGACAAGAACCACGACGAAAGTCTGTCCGAAAGGCTCATAAAGTACCTTTACGGCGGCGGAGAATATTCCGGCGCATTCGTTTCGGCGCCGCTGAACCGCCTTGATTACAACACTTCCGGAATCGTCCTCGCCGCGAAGACCCCGAGTTATGCGAGAGTCCTTGCGGAGCTTATTGCGAAGAACAAGGTAATAAAGGAATATCTCGCAATCGTCGAAGGTGAATTTTCGGGAAAGAGAAAAGTAGTGACTTACGCGGTAAAGGACGAAGAGAAAAACATGATGATCCTTACGGAGGAAGAGACGGAAGGAAGCGTGATGATGGCAAGTGTATTCGAAGGGATATGTTATGGCGGAGGATATTCCCTTGTGAAGTGCCGTCTTATTACGGGAAAAACTCATCAGATACGTTCACAGCTTAAATATATCGGTCATCCCATCATCGGGGATATGAAATATTTCAGCGAAACGTCAAAGGAAAGATCGAAAGACACAGGTTCAAAAAGGCAGATGCTTCATTGTTACAAGGTGACGATACCGACGGATTTTGACACCATTACCGTCACGGCGCCGCCTGCGAAGGACATGAAGAAGATAATGACAAAACTCAGTTTTGACAATTACGACAACTTACAGGAGATATGATATGTTAAGAATCGGCGCACACCTCACTTCATCAAAAGGATATCTCGCGATGGGCAAGCAGGCGGTTTCAATCGGCGCAAACACATTTGCGTTTTTCACCCGCAACCCACGCGGAGGAGCAATAAAGGCGATAAATGAAGAAGATGTAAGAAAATATCACGAATATGCAAAGGAAAACGACGTTTCAATGCTCGTTGCCCACGCACCGTACACCCTCAATCTCTGCGGAAAGGACGAGAAGGTAAGAAACTTCGCGTTCATGGCAATGGAAGAGGACTTAAAGAGAATGGAATATTTCCCGGGAAATTATTATAACTTCCACCCGGGCTCCCATGTCGGTCAGGGCATCGACAAAGGCATTGAGCTTATTGCGGAAGTTCTGAATACGGTAATGTTTGACAACATGACGACGACGGTGCTTCTGGAAGTCATGGCAGGAAAAGGAAGCGAAGTGGGAAGCCGCTTCGAAGAGATCGCAAAGATCATCGAGCTGACGGAAAGAAAAGACAATATCGGAGTATGTTTCGACAGTTGTCATTTATATGACGCAGGGTATGATGTGGTAAATAAGCTTGATGACGTAATAAAGGAATTTGACGATGTGGTAGGTCTTGACAAATTAAAAGCCATGCACCTCAACGACAGCAAGAACCCTTATTCATCCCACAAAGACCGTCACGAAAAGATCGGCGAAGGCGCTCTCGGCATCGAAGCCTTCAGAAGGATCATCAATCACGAAAAGCTCCGTAACCTCCCGTTCATCCTTGAAACACCTCAGGAGATCGAAGGTTACAAAGAAGAGATTGAACTCCTCAGAGGGCTTTACGAAGAGTAATTTTAAGGAAGCGAAGAGAAAATATATCAAAGGAGAAAAACAATGATCAGAAACGAAACAATTTCATCCATCCTCGCACGCAGAAGCTTCAAAGGCTTCAAAAGTGATGCGATCCCCGAAGAAGTTCTTGAAACGATCATCGAAGCGGGCAAATACGCTCCGACGGGAATGAACCGTCAGCCGTGGCACTTCACAGTCGTCACAAGCGAAGAAGGAAGAACACTCTTTAAATCCGAGATCGAAGCCATTATGGCAGAAGCGGCCAAAAACGGTCCCGGTGGTCCGCCGCCTGCACAGCCTGCGGGAATCGTGGTAAAACCGGAAAGTGAAATGAGAGGAGCACCTGTTCTCATCATCGTATCAACGGACAAGAATGTTCCGACAGCATTTTCTGACGGTGTTCTCGCAATGGGAAATATGATGAACGCGGCGGCAAGCTTTGATGTAATGTCAGGATGGACACACATGGTAGTAAGAAGCCTTGCAAACACACCTGACAAGAAAGCTCTCTGGGGAATCCCGGAAGAATATGAGATCTGTGCGGCGGCATTCTTCGGCTATGGCGACGGTCAGCCCAAAGACAGAGGTCCGAGAAAAGAAGGAACGGTTACATTTAAATAAGATTTATATCCACACCCTGAAAAAGAGGTGTGGATTTTTAGTAATGACAATATCATTATGGATGTAAATTTCTTTTATTTCTGCGAAATTCTTTACAGCGTAATTATGATATGGTATAATACTGAAAAAATACAAGGAGAATTTCCATGAGTGATACCACAAATCTGAACCTCAGGCTTGACAAAGAGCTGAAAAAGCAGGCAGAAGAGCTTTTCGCAGGTCTGGGAATAAATATGACGACGGCAATTAATATTTTTCTCAGGCAGGCCGTAAGAGAGCAGGGAATTCCCTTTCAGATCACGGCAAAGAGCGAAAACAAGAAGGAAACTCCGCCTGTAAAGACCGTTGAGGCGGAAGCAAGAAAAGAAGAAAAGCCTGTTTCACCGGTCGTAAAGCCGGAGATAGTATACGAAGTTCCGGTCAAAAAGCCTGTGGTGAATCAGTACGTCATTTCCAAATTAAAGGAAGCGGATCTGAGCGCAAAGATCGATCAGACGAGATACACCTTTGAAGAGCTTACTCACGTCATCCGCAGGAGGAGAGCAAAATGAGATACCGTTTACTCGCAACCACCCAGTTCCAGAGAGATGTGGAAGAGATCCTCAGCGTTCTTGACGAAGATCGTTCTCTCAGGGAAGAATACATAAAAAAGAACGATGACATCATTTCAGCCATATACAGACGTCTTGAAGAGCCGAAAGCGGCGGAAGTATTTTATCCGTACGAAGGAAGCGATGCGTATTATACTCTTGAAGAAGGCGACTGCACCATATATTATGTGGTTTATGATGACGTAATGGAGCTTCGCAGGATCACGCTTCAGATGTGGAAGCTTACGGATTTCAGGGAATAGAATATATCAAAGACTGCACCATATGCGGTCTTTTTTGTTTGTATGAGTCCCCCTTAGGATAAGGGGGTAAGGGGGATGTGATCCGCAGAAAGGCGGGAGGTGGGGATGATTACAAGAATGCGTTGAACACGCCCTTCCATCCACTTTGCCGGTATTCAACCGATCCCTCAGTCACTCCGTGACAGCTCCCTTATTCTAAGAGAGCCTTATTATCCCCCCTTAGGATAAGGGGGCAAGGGGGATGTGATCCGCAAAAAGGCGTAAGATGCGGATGATTACATAAATACTTTAAACACTCCCCTTCCGCACCCTTTTTCGCTTTCCCCGATCCCCCTGTATCCCCCTTATAAATAAGGGGGACAAAAAACGCCCCTTTCGGGGCGTCAGGTTTATTGATTTACAAAATTATCGTAAACTTCATCAAGTTTTCCGATCTTCTTCAGGATTATTTCATCTATGTTATTTACGTAAAGTGAAAATTCCTTCGGCACGAACACGTTCTTATATCCCCCGTCGAAGATTATCTTCGTGGATGAGGACGCGCCTGCGGAGAAGATGCTGCGGTGATATCCCATCATGGCGATATTATACGCACATTCATGTCCCGGAAGGCTGTAACCGACGTTTTCCGCGCCGTTGAGGGCATTTTTCTGCTTATACATATAATACGGCTCATACCCCTTATCTTCCAGCACCTTGCGGGCGATATTCTGATATACTCCGATGTCAACGGGGCTGTTCGCCTCCGCCTTCGTCAGATCTGCCGCACGCTTTACGCAGAGAGTGTGAAGGGTGATATTTGTAGGACCAAGGGATAAAACGTCGTTTATGCTCTTTTCATAATCCTTTTCCGTTTCGCCTTCAAGACCTAAGATAAGGTCGCAGTTGATGTCACAAAAGCCGATGCGGTCTGCCGTTTCGTAAAGTCGGAAAAATTCGTCGTTGGTGATGTTTCTCGAAATGCCGCGGAGAGTATCTTCATTGGTGGTCTGCGGATTAAGGGAGATCCTGCTGACGCCGCCGTCATACATCACCTTCAGCTTTTCTTCATCAAGGGTGTCTGCCCTGCCTGCCTCGACGGTAAATTCGATGCCCGACGGAATATACATATTGATCCTGTCAAGAAGGGTCTTCATCTGTCGTGAAGAGAGGATACTCGGCGTTCCTCCGCCAATATACACGTTTTCCGTCTTAATGCCCTTATCTTTCATATATCCGGCGACGGATGAAAGTTCTTTCAGGAGCGCGTGGATATAAACCTCGCAGTCATCACTTCCGATTCCCGTGACGCGGGAGGGAAAAGAACAGTATTTACACTTCATGGGGCATAACGGAATATGCACATAAAGGCTTGCGGAACGGCTGTCCCAATTATGGTACGGCTTTTGTACCTTATTTATTTTCCCAAGCAGGCTGATCTTTTCGTCTGATGCGGCGTAGTTCTCTTTAAAGAAGTTGTATATCTCCCCGTCGGAATATCCTTCTTCGGAGAGCTGAACGTATTTTTTCAGCGGCCTTACCCCCGTCATCGCCCCCCACGGGAATGTTTTTCCCGTAAGTTCCGAGAGTGTGAGGTAAATGAGGAGCTTGGCTGTCTTGGTGAGGATGTCTTCCAGAAGCGGGAGTGTTTTTTCTTTATTGTTTACGCACGTGCGTATTTTTTTCGCTCCGTCAACGGTTACGACCTCAACGGTAATATCATATTCCCCTGCGTCGAACAGATTTATTATCTCAACGAGCTGCGGGGTGTTGAATGAAGTTTCTTCGTTTAAAATCTTTAACATACTTATCTGACAAACGGGTTGTTTTCCCTTTCGTAAGCGATATTCGTCATCATTCCGTGTCCCGGACATACGAACACTTCGTCATCAAGCACCATGAGTTTTTCTTTGATGGAAGTAATGAGAGTATCCATATCCCCGCCGTAAAGGTCTGTGCGGCCGATGCTCTGACGGAAGAGGGTATCTCCCGCGAAAAGCACCTTCTCGTTTTCAAGCAGATAACAGCATCCGCCCCTGGTGTGTCCGGGAGTTGCGATTATCTTTATCTTATCCCCGCCGAAAGCTATCTCGTCGCCGTCGCTGAATAAAATATCCGCCGTGATAATATCGTCATACTCCATTCCGAAGCTTGCCGCGCCGTTTAATGCCGCATTTCCCAGCATTTCGCCGTCTTCCGATAAAATCCCTACCTTCGCGCCTGTCTTTTCCTTTAATTTCTGAACCCCCGTGGTATGGTCAAAGTGTCCGTGGGTCAGGAGGATATATTCAAGGCTGAGTCCGTTGTCGTCAAGAAGGTCGATGAGCTTGTCGGAATATATGCCGATATCCACCATTGCCGCCTTTTGTCCGTCGTGGAAAATATAGCAGTTTGTGCCGAGTGCTCCGAGAGGAACGTGCATTATCTTCATATTTTCCTACTTTCCGCACATCGGGCATTTTTCTGATGAGAAAAAGCCTATCTTCTTCATGGTGTATGCCGCCATGGGATAATCCTTTGCGATCTTTTCATGGCAGTCGCTGCATACTTTCTTTTTCATAAGCTTATATACTTCCATGGGAACATCAATTCTGAACATCACGTCCGATCTGTCGATGTCGTTCTGGCAGATGATCATGGCGATCTTGTTTTTTTCGTCAAATTCGCTTGAAGTCCTGACGGAGATTATGTGTTTTGCGAAATATCCCATGAGTTCACTCTCAAGTCCGTCGGGAAGATGGGTGCTGATGACGACATAATCCACGTCATAGTTACCCGTGATTCCTTCAAGGTAAGTATAAAGCCCCGGATAGCCGAGATATTCTTCTTCAACTGCGCAGAGGATATGCTCCGGATACACTCCCAGGATCTTTCCCGTCGCCTTTTTTCCGCCGCAGAGTTCGCGTTTGATGTATTCAGTGATCTTGTCTGTCATTTAAAACTCCTTTTTGCTGTCTATTAAGATGGTTACCGGTCCGTCGTTCAGTATCTCGACTTTCATATCCGCGCCGTATCGTCCCGTCTGAATGGGCACTTCCCTCTTTTTTGCCGCATCCACAAGTCTGTCAAAGAGCTTTTCTGCGGCATCATAAGCCATCGCCTGTGTGTATGACGGTCTTCTTCCGCCGCGGACGTCGCCGTAAAGGGTGAACTGGCTGATGTAGAGGATCCCGCCGCCGATGTCCTTCACGGACAGATTCATCTTTCCGCCTTCGTCTTCGAAGATGCGGAGGTTTTCGACTTTGTCGAGAATATAATTTATGTCTTTATCTTCGTCGTCGTGGGTTATTCCGATGAGGACCGTAAGTCCTTTTTCTATCTTTCCCACCAATTCCCCGTCAACGGTGACGGAAGAGTGTCTGACTCTCTGAACTACTGCTCTCATATATTACTCCTCGGTGTATGCGTAATAAAATTTAATTCTGTATGTCTTATATACCGTTTCTTTAAGTTCCTCATTTTCAAGAGTTTCGCTTCGGGTGAAGATGAGTTCTTTTTCCGTGGACGCCCAGTAAATGTCACTCGAAAGGGATGTGTTGGCAGTTATCTGCACGTTGGTGTAGTCCCTTGTGTTGATTATCCACACCGATCCGCTTCCGCCATCTGTGGGGCGGAGGTAATATGCGATATATCCTCCGAAGGGAGAAAGGGTGAAGCGGTCGATATTGCCGCTGAGGATATATTTTCTCATTACGGTGTTATGATCATAAACATAAAGCTGTTTTTGTCCGCGGGAGTCGATCTTTACGTATGCGGTCTTGTCTGCGGAAGTGACCACGGACATATCTGTGACATAAACGTCGATAGCCGTAAGTCTTTTGTCGGACAGGTCGATGCGGTAAAGGTTGTTTGCCGAACTCTGTGAGGTCGCAAGCATCATTATTATCCCGTCCGTTTCGCAGTAACGTATCTTTGAGGGGGTATATCCTTCGGGGATCTCGTAAATCAATCTTTCCGTCCCGCCGGAAACGCTCTTTATCCTGTTATACGGATCCACATACAAAAATGTATTGCCTTCACTCACGCACCACACTATCCCTTTTCCCGCTTCACCTTTCGCAAGAAGGATCTTCTTTTCGGCGAGGGAGTCGGAAAAATAGACGTATTCCGTGCCGGAAGGGTCTTTTTCCGTAAAATAAACTTCCCCGTTCTCGCTTGCGGAAGCGGAGATGAAACGATTGGTGGACACGGAGATGTTTTTCATATTCTCTCCCTGAAGGGTGCTGATGCCGAAGCCTGATGTTGCACCTTCAAGGGAACGGGGCGCGTTATATACGGAAAGATCCTTCCAGTAATTATACGCGATGATGTTTCCCGTGAACATTTCTGTATATCCTTCGACAACTGCCGTGGTCTTCGCGGAAGTCGTCGGTGTGGTTCCGTCGTTTTCGTACTCATAAAGCACGTCTTTTTTGACTCTTCCGCAGGATGAGAGTGTCATTATCACGAAAAGGGCGAGAACGACACAGATAAATTTATTCATCAATCGCTTCATCGTACTCCTCCTCGTCTGTGGTATAAACATACTCCCCTTCCTTTATGGGAAGGATCACCGTAACGAGTGTTCCCTGTCCCGGAACGCTCTCGATCTCCACTTCGCCGTTATGCTTCTGGATGATGTGTTTTACGATACTCAGCCCGAGGCCGAAACCTCCCGTCATGCGGCTGCGGTCGTCCCCGACGCGGTAAAACGCGTCAAACACCTTGCTCTGCATATTTTCCGGAATGCCTTCGCCGTAATCACGGATGGTGACTTCAAGGGTTTCTTCGAAATATGCGGCTGTGACTTTTATTACATCTTCCTCGTGGGAATATTTAAGTGCGTTGTCGAGTATGTTGAGAATCACCTGTTTAAGCCTGTCATAGTCCCCGTTTATCATAGGAAGGTCAATGGAATTATATACTATATACTTCCTTTCTTCCTCCGCCTTTACGTTCATTTCCGTCACAGCTTCGCTGAGAAGCTCGTTCATATCCACATCCGTAAAGATAAAGTCGAAGTCAAGGCGGCTGTAAGTATTGATATTGAGAATATCGTTTACGAGCCTGAGAAGTCTTTTCGATTCGCTTACGGTTACGTCAAGCGCCTTTTGGGTAAGATTTTTGTCATCTGTCCCGCGTCTTCTGAGAAGATCGATATATCCGATGATCGTCGTCAGCGGAGTTTTCAGTTCGTGGGAAACACTGCTGATGAATTTGCTCTGTTCCGCTTCGAAGGTCTTGACGGCGGTGATGTCGCTGATGGCGATGACTGCCTGCAGACCGTCTTCCGAAGGAGCCGGAACCACCGTGAAGACATAATTCCTGCCGTCGGAAACAAATTCTTCCCTGACATTTTTCTGTTTTGAGAAGACTTCTTCGAGGATCTCGTCCATGCGTGGGATAAATTCGTTATATTTCCTGCCCTGCAACAGAGCCGATGCCTTCTTGTTTGAAAGGATCTCCCTTCCCGAACTGTCCAGCATGATTATGGCATCTTCCATGGTTGCGATGACCGCTTCGAGCTTTTCGTTCTGCATCAGAAGGGCATGGTTTTTCTCGCCGATGATGTTTGCCATATTGTAGCTTGAAGAAATAAGCTGATATATCTCGTCGTCGTATTCATATTCCACCTCAGGCGGAGTAAGAACGTCGGAGGAGATTATTTTTTTATTGTACTGCGTAAGTTCCGTAATGGGGCGGAGCATCTTTTTGTATACTGCGCTGAAAATGACCGCGCAGAACAATACCGCAACGATCCCTACATATATATACATCTCGCTTACCTGCTCAATAAGGGAAGCGGCTGATGCCATGGATTTGATTATTGCGCAGACTCCGTAAACAGAATCCGTCGTACGGAGGTTTGAAAACAGGATGATGTGATCCGTTCCGTCGATCTCCGTGAGGATATAAGACGTTTTCCCCGTTTCCATGACTTTTGATGCGAATGCTTTATATTCTATTATCTCCGCATTGGCAAAGTTCGTTCCCACAACGTTGAATGAAGTATCATAAAGGATTACTTCAACGGAATAAAGTGATGCGATCCTCTGGGCGTAATATTCCGCGGAAGAGGAATACAAAACCGGTGTCTGGTCTTTTGACTGAGCTGTGCCGACGGACTGATTGATGAAAACGTTGGTGTCCTCGGCGATCATAGCGGCGGATGAGAGGTTATTGGAGAACATATATCTGTATATTCCGTTGGTCACGATGATGCCGCTGAACGTGAGAAGGCTTATTACGATAAAAATACTGTAAATAATAAGCCTTGACTTATACTTCATCGCTCATATCCTTCATTCTGTATCCGCTTCTGAAGACAGTTTCGATATATTTCACGTCTGTCTTTGCGGCGATCTTCCTTCTGAGGCGCTGGATATGCATATCTATCGCTCTCGTATCGTCGTCGTGGGACTTGCCGCCTATCTTTTCGGAAATTGTTTCACGTGAAAACACTTTCGTCTTGTTTTTGATGAATAACAAGAGGATAGAGTATTCCGTATTTGTCAGAACAACTTCTTCGCCTGAGATAAATACGGATTTTGATTCGGTCTTTACGGTTATCTCGCCGTTATGGTATTCTTCTTTTTCCTTTATCTGAGTTATCTTTTTATATCTTCTCAGAAGTGCGTTTACCCTTGCGAGGAGTTCACCCGTATCAAAGGGTTTTGTGATGTAATCATCCGCGCCGCAGTTAAGTCCGAGGATCCTGTCGGAAACTTCCGATTTCGCCGTCAGCATTATTACCGGCACGTTATTTTTCGCCGTGATCTGCCTGCATACGTCTATTCCGTTTATTTCCGGCAGCATCAGATCCAGAATGATGAGGTCGGGCTGAAAGCTTTCGAACTTCTCAAGGGCGGCTTTTCCGTCGTGTGCCCTTTCGGTGCGGTATCCTTCAAGCTCAAGTTCGAGGCTCAGAAGCTCGCAGATATTTACTTCATCGTCAACAACAAGTATCTTATCTGTCATTTTTTCCTCCATATTTTTCAAGGTATCCGGTCCCCCTTGACTGTAAGGGGGACAAAGGGGGATATTTCCCTATTCTTCGCTGTCTTTCAGCGCTTCTTTTATAGCGCGGACATCAAGCCTTGCGGTCTTTCTGTTGAGCCAGTTGTCAAATTCCTTGTCGCGCTGTTTCTTCTTTTGTTTTTCCTTGTCTTTTGCTGCTGACGGCTGTTTTTTCTTCACAGCATCAGTCTTTTCGCTCTTTACGATATTTTCGATCTCTGTGCGGGAGATAGCTTCAACATAATCCGCGATTATTGAAAGCTCATCTTCGGAAATGTCTTCCGGATCATCTTCTGCGGGAGAGTCTTCGGAAATAACTTCTCCGCGGAGGATCATCTTTATTTCATCTTCCGTAATATCGTCGTCTTCCCCTGTGAGTATCTCCTCAAGGGTCTCTTCGTCTATCGTCAGGTCATCTTCCTCTTCGGAAGGAATTTCCGCTGTGATGACGACTTCTGAAGGATCTTCCGTTTCTTCTCCGAAGATGTCTTCAAAGGTTATTTCGCCCGAAGATTCGATATCTTCGATGGTGATGTCGCTGAAATCCTCAACGATATTTTCTGCGGCGGAGAAAGTGAATTCTTCTGTTTCGCTGTACATCGCATCCATCTCCTCGAGCTCAGAGATGATAAATTCATCCATTTTGTCCGGAATTTCTTCTTCGGGGATGATTTCTTCATCTTCCGGAAGGATCATTTCATCAAAGATGATTTCTTCAATAACTTCTTCGTCCGTTATTTCATCTTCGGGAGTGATAAATTCCGCAGTTACATCTTCGGTCGTCAGGTTATTGAACTCTTCTTCAAGGCTGATCAGTTCATCTTCTTCGAGGGATACAATTCCGTCTTCGGAAACCGGGGTCTCTTCCGCTTCTTTGATGATCTCTTCGACAGACACCGCATCCTCATCGTCAAACGGGTCAATAAGGGGCATTTCTTCAGGTGATTCGCCTGAGATAATATCCATTATTTCCTCAAAGCTCACCTTTTCAGTCACTTCCTCACCTTCTTCGCTGTCATACTCTTCGTCTTCTTTTGTGACGTTTCCGCCTGACGCGAGAGCGAGGGAGATCAGGCAGTCGGATTCTTCCTCTGTGAGGAATGTCCAGCCGTTTTCTTCCGTGATGCCGTCCGTAAGGGATATGAGGCTTTCGATCTCTTCGTCTGTGGAGAGAAGTTCTTCCGTTTCGTCTGTGTCAACAGTAATTTCTTCAGGGATCTCTTCAGGAATAAGTTCTTCCGTAACCATTCCGCCTGAGTCTTCTGTATATTCTGCCTGTTCCTCTTTGGCGGCATCTTCCGCTTCTGCAACCACAGTTTCTTCGACATAAGCATCATTTATTTCTTCTGCTGCCGCTTCCGGAGCCGTTTCCGTGAAGATTTCATCAGCGGCGTCTGATTCCGTATTTTTTTCTTCGTCAGTTTCAAAAACATCATCGACTTCGCTGAAAATGATTTCGTCTTCGGAAACTTCTCCGACAAGCTCATCTTCAACATCTTCGTCGGATGAAATGTCGTCATAACGCTTTTTGAGTTCTTCCTCGGCGGCCTGACCCAGTTCATCCATTTCGAGGGAGATGATCTCAACGGCTTCCTGAGAGAGGATCTCGCTGTCATCGTCATCATCGTCGATGCTGACAATAGCTGTCGTTGAATCGTTTTCGTCTTCGTCGTCGTAACTTTCTTCAAGAACCACGCTGTCAAGTTCTTCGTCTGCCACAACTTCTTCATGGCTGACGTCTTCGATCTTTTCGATATACTGCGTGACGCTCATATCCTCTTCTTCGTCATCTTCTTCCTCTTCTTCATCCTTGTCGAGCTTTATATTTATCGCAGAACCGAAGAATGAACCGACAAAGCAGGAAATGAAGATCACTGCATAGTTCGCAATAAACATTATGTACGCATCTGCGATGGGGATAAGCCCCGTAAGGAGAACGGCAGGTTTGTTATAAAAAGTAAGCGACGTTCCGAGAATGGAGAAAAGGAGCCATGAGGATGATGAATTGTCCCCGAGGTATCCGAATACTGCCGCCGCACCTGTGAGGATCATCACGGGCAGAACGCTGAAAAACGCCGTTTTGAAGGCATTTTTGCCGCCTTTGAGGTCATAGCGGATATAAAGATACATTGACATGAGTATCCACAGCGCCGCTTCCAGCGCAAAAAGGCTTATTCTTACGTATATATTATCAAGGACCCCGATCTTTCTTACGCCCACAGTGGATGCGGCGAGAAGGATCTGCATTATGTTAAGGATGGTCGGGACGACATAATTATTTTTCTTCTTCATTATTCTTCCTCCCCTGTCAGGATCGCGATAAGTCTTGCAAGGTCGTCGTTGTCGTAATACTCGATCTCGATTCTGCCTTTCTCACCGTTTTCCTTTATTCTGACTTTCGTTCCGAGGCTCATGCAAAGATCAGCCTCAAATTTTTCCATATAGCTTCCGCGCGCAGGCTTTTCCGTCTTCTTTTCTTCCTTTTTCTGTCCGAAAGTCTTGCTGAGAGCTTCCGCCTGACGGACGGAGAGTGCGTTTTTTATAATGTATTCCGCAAAGGGCTTCATCATATCCTTGTCTTCAAGCATCAGTACTGCCCTTGCGTGTCCCGGGGAGAGCTTTCCTTCCCTGACATAAAGGATCACTTCTTCGGGAAGGGCTAAAAGCCTGAGAGTATTCGCGACGGCGGCACGGCTCTTGCCGGAGAGAGTTGCGATCTCGGACTGGGACATATTATATTCATCTTTTAAAGTACTGTAAGCGAGGGCTTCTTCAATGGGGTTCAGATCTTCCCTCTGAAGGTTTTCGATGAGGGCAAGTCTGAGGAGTTTGTCTTCCTCAACTTCCTTTATGATAACTCCGACTTCCCTGAGCCCTGCCATGACGCAGGCGCGGTAACGGCGTTCGCCGGCGATGATCTTATATTTATCACCGGTTTTACTCACAACGATAGGCTGCAGAAGGCCGTATTCCTTAATGGATTCGGAAAGGCTCTGTATTGCCTCTTCGTCAAAGTCCTTTCTCGGCTGATCCTTGTTGGGAATTATATTTTTGATATCCACCAGAGTCACATCTTTATTGTTTTCGTTATTTTCCGCAGGTTCGTCCTGCACGTAAATGGGAATAAGGGCATCAAGACCCTTTCCGAGACCCTTTTTAGCCATTTTCCACCTCCATACGCTTTATGAGTTCGCCTGCTACGTTATAATACGCTTCGGCACCTTTTGACTGTTTGTCGTATTCAAATATGGTCATTCCGTGGCTCGGCGCTTCCGCAAGGCGGACGTTGCGGGGAATGATGGTATTAAACACCTTGCTTCCGAAGAAGTGCTTTACTTCTCCTGCCACCTGATGCGAGAGGTTTGTGCGTGAATCAAACATCGTGAGCAATACTCCCACAACATCCAGCTTCGGGTTCAGGCTTCTCTTCACGAGGTTTACCGTATTGATAAGCTGGCTTACGCCTTCGAGTGCGTAATATTCGCACTGAATGGGAATAAGCACGTGGGAACATACCGCGAGGGCATTGACAGGAAGGAGTCCGAGGGACGGCGGACAGTCGATGATTATGTAATCATATTTATCAATGATTCCCGCAAGGGCTCTTTTAAGCACCGTTTCTCTCTTTTCCACGTTTGAGATCTCAATTTCCGCCCCTGCAAGGTCGATGCTCGCGGGAAGGATGTCAAGACCTTCGATGTTTCCTTTTATGATGCAGTCTTCGGCTTTTTCGTTTCCGAGAAGCACGTCATACACAGTCTTTTCAAGGCTTCTGCGGTCAACACCGAGGCCGCCCGAGAGGTTACTCTGCGGGTCAAAATCCACGCAAAGCACTTTTTTATTATGAAGGGCAAGACCTGCGCAGAGGTTCGCACAGGTAGTGGTCTTTCCCACTCCGCCTTTCTGATTAAACAACGCAATTACAACGCCCATATCTATCTCCGTTCAATGTTTTTATTTCAGATTCAGTTCCTATAATTTTATCACAAACGAAGCCGTTTTTACATAGTTTTGAGAAAGAAAGTCCTTAAATGACACTGTTTCACGTGAAACGGCAGGTGGCGGTGGGGGGAATGGTCGGAAATGCGGTGGTTCATCACTGCCTCCGCACTTCTGAGGTTTCAAGGATCCCCCTTTATCCCCCTTACTGAGTAAGGGGGACGTCATCGGGCGACTCCCGCGATGATGGCAGGGGGATAAGGCGTCAGAGCACCCGTTCCGGAGTCGGTTCGCAGAACATCCTTATTTCCCCCGCCATCCTCATCCCCCGATCCCCCTGAGGACTGCGTCCTCTTTCCCCCCTTATGAATAAGGGGGACTCCACCGCATAAAAATAACCGCCATACGGCGGCTATATATACTGTTTCACGTGAAACACTATTCTTCTGTGGCAGTCACGTCTCCGGGCGTCACAGCAGGTTCAATGACCTTCTTCAGGCCTTTTTCAAACTTCGCCCTCTGAAGCATTACTATCCTCGAACATTCGAGGCATTTTATCTTGATGTCAGCGCCCATTCTTATGATCTGCCAGCGGTTCGCCTGACAGGCGTGGGGCTTTTTCATGCGGATGATGTCGTTGAGATTATATTCCATATTTCCTCCTATAAGTTAAGGATCGAACCTATATAAAAGTATTTCGCGAGATATGACCCTTCAAGCGCCTTTGAAAGGGCGGGCATATCCATCATTGAGAGAGTGTAAAGAAGGCTTGATGCGACGACGCAAAGGAAAAGCCCTTTTAAAAGCCCCACAGCAAATCCGCCCAGCCCGTTGACCTGTTTAAGGACGGGAAGCCCCATGATCCTGTCGACGATGAGGGTCATTATCTTCCATAATATAAGCGTAAGGATAAATACGATAATGAAACACATTGCTTCATAGATCACCATAGAGAGATTTTCGGAGAAATACTCCGCAAAGCCCTGAAGGGAGAGGTGGGATTTTGTGACGAGATCTTCGATATAGAGCTTTATCGGTTCCGGGACGAACTCTATGTTGAAAATTTCGATGATCTTGTCGGTGGTGGCTTCTTCCAGGGAGACGGAAGATATTGCGTTGGTGATATTTTCGTTTATCACGCGGTATATTCCCGAATTTACCGTGAGGTACTCCGCAAGGGATTTATAAAAAATCTTTGCGGACAAAAACGCTGCGATATATTTCAGAAAGGCGGATGCGGTCCTGACGAAGCCCTGCCTCGCTCCTGAAAATGCGTTATATATAATAAGTACACAAAAGAGTATATCGGGGATGTTAAGGTTGATATTCAGTTCTGTCATAATTTCCTCCTGATTATATGATTTTACTATTGCGGGAAAATAAAAGCAACAACTTTAATGATAATTTAATTTTCCCGTCGGGTAAATATACCATATATATTATGACGGACATTACAGATAATAATCCCGAAAGGAAGGTAATTTATGCAGCATTTAAAACCGAGAAACAACTCAATGTGCGAAACGGAGAAATTCAAAGCCGACATCATGGACAGCGGCGACAGCTTTATTATCCGCTGTTATCTTGCGGGATATGCAAAAGATGAGCTTGAAGTAATAGCGACGAAAGACAAGCTGACGGTGAGCGCGACGAAAAATTCGTCTGCGGAGAAGAAAAATGAAAGGTATGTACACCGCGAGAGCTCTGTCATGAGCCGTTCGAGGACATTTTATATGGGAGATATAGACTTTATGGGAATAACCGCGGATTATACCGACGGACTCCTGACGCTTGTTCTTCCGAAGAGCGATATCAAGGATCAGAGGAAGATTGAATTATAATATAAACGGGACGGGCGGAATCTGCCGCGTCCCCCTTATTTATAAGGGGGAAAGAGGACGCAGTCCTCAGGGGGATCGGCAGATGCGGATGAATCACGGACAGCACTTTAAACAACACGTCGTTTATATTATCGCCCTGAATTTACGCACGTGCGTAAATTTGTCAATAACGTAAATTTATGCTTTACAAACCGCACTTTTCCATTTATCATATTAATCCCCAAACAAAACATTATGGAGAAGCGTATGACAGATCACGTTGAAGAAAAAAAGAAAGTATCGGACACATTATTCATTCCCCTTTACGGCAAGGCTTATGTGACGAAAAAAGGTATCATCCTCAACGACCCGATGGCGGAAAAGATCATACAAGACAACGATTTCACTCCCGGCAGAAAATCAAAAAGCAGATTCCTTTCCTATTTCATGGCAATAAGGGCGAAGGTCTTTGATGATTATGTTTCGGAGAAGATCGCTTCCCCCGGAGATACGGTGGTACTGAATCTCGGATGCGGTCTTGACGGAAGATCACTCAGGGTCGACAGAAAAAACACTCTCTGGTACGACATCGACCTTTATGATGTGGCTCAAAAGCGGAAGATGTATTACGATGAAGATGAAAATTACAAGATCCTGCCCCGTGACGTCACCGATGAAGGAATCTTTGACGGGATACCGGATGACCGCCCTGCGGTGATACTCATGGAAGGGCTTTGTATGTACCTGAAACGGGAGGAGCTGAAAAAGTTTTTCGCCCGTGCGGAAAGTCATTTCGGCGAAGTTCACATTCTTGCAGACTTTTACAGCGAAAAGGCGGCGAAGTTATCAAAATACAAAAACCCCATAAATGAAGTCGGAGTATATGAAGTTTACGGGCTTGATGATCCCCGCAAGGTTGAGTGCGGAAAATTAAAGTTCGTTTCATCCCGCGACATGAGCCCTTATCATCTTTCGGACGAGCTGCCCGCAACCGACAGGTT
Organism: Eubacteriaceae bacterium; assembly: GCA_017531485.1. Taxonomy (GTDB): domain Bacteria; phylum Bacillota; class Clostridia; order Eubacteriales; family Anaerofustaceae; genus SVCP01. The sequence continues at coordinate 91,727 of JAFXKY010000026.1, forward strand.
CATCTTCAGAAAGCTGTATGCAGGCAGTTTCGCAAGAGGGCTTTATAAGTTATACGAATACGAAAAGATCTGAAAAAAACGATCCCCCTTTATCCCCCTTACAAGTAAGGGGGACGGCATCGTCTTATTCCGACGGAAGGGAACATCCCGTTTTCACGGAAGGATGCGTAAGGACGGACGATGACAGGGGGATGGGTCAGCCGGCAAAAATGCGGAGAGATCGGTGTGTCCCCGCAGTGCGTGAAATCATCCTGATCTCCCCCATTCTCCCACAGATCCCCCTTTATCCCCCTTACAGGTAAGGGGGACGACCTTCATGACCCAAATTGTGGATAACTCACGAAAAAACTGTGGATAACTGCCTGTTTTTTGGTGATTTGAGGATTTTTTTGTTGATAACTTTAAATGGATTTGTTATTATATCAGTGCGCATTTTGTGGATAACTCTTTTTTTATGTTCAGTCACAAATTGCCGAAGGTCAAAAAAACGCTTATTCATAACATAATAAAAAACATAGCATAACGAAAAATTATTAACAACAGGAATCGGAGGAAAAAATGTCTTTACAACAGATGTGGAAAAAGACTCTTGATTACTTGAAGCCGAATCTGTCGCCGGTAGTATATCAGGAGTATATGGAAACACTCAAGCCCGTGCATTACGACGAGATCGAAAAGCATCTTGTCCTGAGAGTAGACGCGGACTTCAAGATCGATCTTACAGTACAGAAATACAACACCCTTATCCTCAAGGCCCTTCGCTTTGCGACAGGCGGCAGGGATATCACAGTGCAGTTTCTGGGATGTGACGAACCGTATGCTGTGGCAGGTGAATACGAGATCAATGAAGAACCTGTCATAACATCCCCGAAATCACGCACCAAAGCTCCTTCTTCGGATATCAGCCGTTTCAGCCCGAAATACACCTTTGATACGTTCGTTGTAGGCTCAAACAACCGCATGGCACACGCAGCGGCGCTTGCTGTGGCGCAGAATCCGGCGAAGAAGTATAATCCGCTGTTTATATACGGCGGTGTAGGTCTCGGAAAGACGCACCTTATGCATGCCATCGCTCAGGAAGTGCTGAAAAATCAGCCGGATATGAATATCGTATACGTTTCAAGCGAAAAATTCACCAACGACTTCATCGATGCCATCAGAAGGGAGAGTAATATCCAGTTCAGAAATACTTACAGAAATGTGGATATGCTCCTTATTGACGACATACAGTTCCTTGCGGGAAAGGAAGGTACGCAGGAAGAATTCTTCCACACCTTCAACGATCTTCACAGCGCAGGAAAACAGATCATCCTCTCCTCAGACAAGCCTCCGAGAGATATTCCCGATCTTGAAGAAAGACTCCGTTCACGCTTTGAGTGGGGACTTTCCTGCGACGTAGCTCCTCCGAACTTCGAAACGAGAGTTGCGATCCTCAGAAAGAAAGCGGAAGAAGAAGGAATGAAGTTCCCGAACGAAAATGAAGTATTTGAATACATAGCCCAGAACGTTTCAAGCAACATCCGTGAGCTTGAAGGTGTGCTGTTGCGTTTTAAAGTTCTTTACGAACTCAACGGCGGAAACATCACCAGGGACGACATGAAGTCAATGCTCACGGACATCGTCCCCGCAACGGACAAAAAAATCACTGCCGACGCCATTATTCAGGCTGTTTCAAGACATTACGGCGTTTCAACCGCCGACGTACTCTCCTCAAAGAGAACATCCAACGTCGCCAAGGCAAGACAGGTGGGAATGTATCTGGCGAGGGAGCTTACGGACCTCTCTCAGGCAGGCATCGACGAAAGTTTCGGCGGCAGGGATCACTCCACCGTCATCCACGCCTGCACAAAGATCCGTTCACAGGCGGAAAGCGATATGATGTTCGCAAGAGAACTTAAAGAGATCACAAACGACATCAAGAACTCGAATTACTGATAAGGGACATGAAGTTTACCCCAGGATTGTGGTATTTGTCTGTTTTGGATAAAGTAAAGTTAAAGTTATCAACATCACCTTCAACACTTATCCACCGACTTACCAACAGACAATCAAGGTCCGTACTCCAAAACAAATCCCTTGTTTATGGCAAAAAAGTCATATATCAACATATCAACGTCCCCTATTACTGCTATTAACAAAAAAATGAATGATAAAGAAGAACCACCGTCCCGTTACGGCTGTTTTGTCCGGACGGACATGGTGGTCATAAAATGTAAAGGAGAACAACATGAAGTTTTCGGTCAATGCTTCCGAGCTCAACAAAGCTCTTGCGGTAGTATCAAAAGCAATATCCCCAAAATCTGCACTTCCGATACTGGAATGTGTATACATAAAAGCCGACAGCAAAGAACACAAGATCTTCCTGAAGGGAAGTGACGGAGATTTCTCCATCATCACCAAGATCCCCGCTATCGTATATATTGACGGGGAGATCGTATGTCAGGTGAAAAAACTTGTGGACATAGTAAAGACTTATTCGGAAGGCAACATCGAGTTTTTTGTTGACGAAAAGAACGTCATCAAATTCTCATGCGGTTTCAATGCGATAAATTCCGACGTTACCCTTCTCGGAAGAAACGCCATGGAATATCCGCCTATCGAAACATATCCCCAGGGATCAATCAGACTTTCGTCTTCACTCATGAAGAGCCTTATCAAGGAAACGGTATTCGCCTGCGCGGTGAGTGATGCGACGGCGCCGATCCTTACGGGTATGCTCGTTGAGATATCTTCCGGCATCATCCGCTTTTCCGCCCTCGACGGTTACAAGATGGCGATCCGCACGGAAGTCATCGAAAATTCTTCCGACAACCTCAGATGCGTCGTTCCCGCAAGGACTATGAGCGAGCTTCTCAGGATCATCGGTATTTATGAATACGACGTATTCATCGGAACGGATGACAAAAAAATAATCATCGACGTGGGAACAGATACCCAGATCATCTCCAATCTCCTTCAGGGCGAATTCATCAACTGCGAAGCGCTTATCCCGAAGGATATCAATACTGTAATAAACCTCGACACCACAGAACTCACAAAGAGCGTGGAACGCTGCGCACTCATCAACGACTCCATCAGTTCATCAATGGTGAAGATGGATTTTGAAGACGATACGCTTACTATATATTCACGTTCCGAGATCGGACACATCACAGAAGGAATGAAAGTTCAGAAGTCAGGCGAAGACGTTTCCATCGCCTTCAACAGCCGCTACCTTCTCGAGATCCTCAAGAACCTCTCCGACGAAAGAGTTATCCTTGAGATCAAGAACAGAACGAATCCGGCTCTTCTGAAGCCTGTGGACAGCGATAAATACCTTTACCTCATCATGCCCGTAAGATACGTTGACTGATGAAGGGGAAAATACGGATAATAAGACAGGTACCGAAAACGGTACCTGCTTTTTTATGTGAAAAATATTATGTTTGCGCATGTGCGTAAATTGCTGTGTACGCATCTGCGTAAATAACAGCTATATATCTACGCATGTGCGTAACCAGCTTTACTCCCCCGGCGCATTTCCGCAAACGTGGGGAAGCGGCGGTTTTTGCCGTAAAAGGCGGCGATGTCGAAGTCTGTGTCAACGGGAATGTCCGCATCAAAGACCATCTGCTCACCCTGCCCGTCTTTATTCTTCAATTTTTCACTCATCTCCCTGCGGTATTCCCCGTTTGCCTTCTCGAGCTCCTCTTTTATCCTTGCGATGTCTTTTTTATGCCAGCTGCGGAGGACCTTTCTCCAGTCGCGGAGCTTCTGCCATGAATCATTTTGTGTGTAGAAGTCGAAAAATCTGTATATGTCAACGCCCGTAAGGGAAAATGCCGCCGCATACTCCTTTATTTCCTCAAAGGACGGAGCCTTTCCCGCAGGACGGGACAGAAGATCTTTCCTGAGTTCCTTGTAATAACTTTCGTAGTCCTCAAGAAAATCTCCGAACGTCAGACTTCCTTCGTTGAAACTGCTGTCTTCATCATTGGGTGTGTACGCACCTGCGTAAACCGGTTCGGACTGCTCAACCGGTTCTTCACTCTCATTTGTATACGCATCTGCGTAAATTTCATTGATCTCAGAAGCGTTTTCATTCTCATTGATATACGCACATGCGTAAACTTCCTCGCTCTGAGGTTCGTCTTCACTTTCGTCTGTATACGCAACTGCGTAAACTGTATCAGTCGGCTCACTTCCTTCATCATTACCGATGTACGCACCTGCGTAAACTTCATTGATCTCAGAAGCGTTTTCATTCTTATTGATACACGCACGTGCGTAAATTTCCTCGCTCTGAGGTTCGTCTTCACTGCCGTCTGTATACGCAGCTGCGTAAACTACGTCAGTCGGCTCACTTCCTTCATCATTACCGATATACGCACCTGCGTAAATGTCTTCAGTCTGCTCCCCTTCTTCCGCGTCAGCAATATACGCACCTGCGTAATTTTCTTCAATCTGAGGTTCATCCTCATTCTTATCCGTATACGCATGTGCGTAAATATTATCATAAGACATCGTATCCCCACGGTCGTTGTCAGAATGTTCATCTGCCGTTTTTACGGGCGAAGGGAAATACGAGGTATTATCAGTATAATAAGAAAACCCCGCGTATGCCGCATCACACAGCCCGTATGAACCGTCAAATGAAACGTCGCCGCTGAAAAAGCTGTTTTTATCATCTTCCCCATATCCGCTTTCATCAAATGAGATGTCCGCAAGGGAATATTCTTTCGTCGGGACAGCTTCATCAAACGTTACGGAGAGTGGGAAATCGGTATCGTTATATATTTCATCGTTTTCCATAAAAAGCCTTTCCTTGTTTCATAAGTTCCCGTTGGTACTTCTTCCGCCCTCACCAACCGTAAGCGTCAGCGTGAATTGTAAATCGCAACGCTGTCGGAAGATGATCGATGTTCACCATACTCATACGGAGTATGTCAAAATAAAAAGAGAAAGATTAAAAATAAAGTCGCCGCCGGCGCAGCGTCCCTTCCACTGAATTCAATACTCACGTCTGAACATATATAAACCGATGGAGCATTTACCCCCGGTCGTTCCCCCTTGAGAGTAAGGGGGTAAGGGGGATCTGAATTAAAGATAAATACATTATTACAGATAAAGTGTTCTGCGAACTCTGCCTGCCCCTTTCAGGGGAAGGTGTCGGGCGAAGCCCGACGGAAGGGGTGGTGTGAGGGCGCAGCCACCCCACACCCTTTCTTTACTTGACTTTACTGTGCTTTACTTTTCTTTACTTTCCTTTTCTTTCCTTTACTTTACTTTGTGTACTTTACGGCAACCTGAACGGGGATTTTCTCCCCGTAAACTCAGGTGATGGTGATGTGTGACGGAATGGGGTTATCGATGGTGTTGATAAGCATATAATCCTTCCTGATGGAAACCTTTGTGCGCTTTGAGGTAGCGTCGATATAGATCTTCTGGATGAGTTCGCTTGTGAGGACGGAATGCTTTGTGAAGAGGGTACTGTTGAAGATGCCTCTGTTTAAGAGCTCTGTGAGGACGTCCTGCAGGAGGGATGGGTTTATGTTTATTTCCCTTGCGAATAATATCTTCACATCGTCGTTCCATTCGAGGTAGTAACCTTTTTCGCCGAAGATCTTCTGGTGAAGTTTGATGTATACGTAATATCCCGGAGGGCCGTATTTTGCCGTCACGAGGTTTACAGGTGTGCTGTCCGCACAGTCAAGGGGGAAATAATCAAGTGCTTCTTTTTTTGGTCTTGCCATTTTTTCGTAACTCCTTATGGTATTTTTTTTACGCCCCCACTATACCACACCTTCCACATGACATTCCACGACAAGGGATTATATGGCATATTCTGTCGTAATTGAGGCAGTCTTATGATGATTATTTGAAATATTCTCAACTCTTATTAAATTTGCAACACGCGTCGGTTTAAAATGTTGCAAATCGTGCCAAAAAACGCCATAATTAACCTTAATTTCACTTTTTTGCTGTTAATATTCTTATGGTTATGATATAATGTGTGCGTACGTCCATTAAAGGACTTTAAAGATAAACATGGAGGATGAAATCTTGATCTACCGAATCTTCGCAGAAAAGAAACCGGGATTTGACGTTGAAGGAAAGAAGCTCTTTGGGGAGCTCACAGCTCAGCTCGGACTTAAAGGACTTGAAAGTGTCCGCATCATCAACCGTTATGACGTAAAGACAAATGACGGCTGTGATATCAATAAGTTTATTTACGGCATCTTCGCCGAGATCAATCAGGACGATGTGTATTATACACTCGGTGAATTAAAATCCGACGAAAGCGTTTTCGCCGTAAGCTATCAGCCCGGTCAGTACGACCTTCGCTGCGACAGCGCGGAGCAGTGCATGAAGCTTGTTGATCCTGAGATCGACGTAAAGATCAGACATGCTAAAATATATATCCTTAAAGGTGAAGTTACCGAAAGTGAGATCAATAAAGTTACGGATTATATCGTAAACCCCGTAGACTCACGCCTTGTTGACGTTTATGAAATGATGAACTTCGACGAAGAATCCCTCAGCACGGAAAGAAGAGTTGAAATTGAAGGCTTCAGGGAAATAAGTGGTGACGGAGTGAAGGAATTCATAAATAAATACTCCCTCGCTATGGACGAAAACGACCTTATGCTCGTTATCGGATATTTCCGTGACGAAGAAAAGAGAGATCCGACTCTCACGGAGATCAAAGTTCTCGATACATACTGGTCTGACCATTGCAGACACACCACATTCTCTACCATCATCGAAGAAGTTGACTTTGCCGACGGCATGATCAACGAAAGAATTAAGAGAGAATACGAAGAATACCTCAAAGACAAAGAAACTATCGGCAGAAGCGACCGTCCCCTCACACTCATGGACCTTGCGACTATCGGTGCCAAGATAAATAAATACAAACACCTTCTTGATGACGTGGAAGAAAGCGAAGAAGTCAACGCCTGCTCATACAACATCGACGTTGACGTTGACGGAGATATCATTCCTTATCTTCTCATGTTCAAGAATGAAACACACAACCACCCCACAGAGATCGAACCTTTCGGCGGCGCGGCAACATGCCTCGGCGGTGCGATCCGTGACCCGCTTTCCGGAAGAAGCTATGTTTATCAGTCAATGCGAGTTACGGGTTCCGCAGACCCGACAGTTCCCATTTCGGAAACTATCCCCGGAAAGCTCCCCCAGAGAAAGATCACAACAACAGCGGCAAGCGGCTTTGCTTCATACGGCAACCAGATCGGTCTTTGCACAGGTCAGGTAAAGGAATATTATCATCCTGACTTTGCGGCAAAACGTATGGAAGTCGGCGCAGTTATCGCGGCAGCTCCGAAAGAAAACGTAAGAAGAGAATCCCCCGCACCCGGCGACATCATCTACGTCATCGGCGGCAGAACAGGTCGTGACGGAATCGGCGGCGCATCAGGCTCTTCAAAGGCGCACAACCGCATGAGCGTTGAAACATCAGGCAGCGAAGTTCAGAAGGGTAACGCTCCGGAAGAAAGAAAGCTTCAGAGACTTTTCAGAAATGCTGAATTTGCAAGACTCATCAAAAAATGCAACGACTTCGGCGCAGGCGGCGTCAGCGTAGCTATCGGCGAACTTGCAGACAGCCTTGATATTGACCTTGATACTGTCCTTCTCAAATATGAAGGCCTTACATCAACAGAGCTCGCTATCAGCGAAAGCCAGGAAAGAATGGCAGTCGTAATCGAAGCTAAGGACGAAGAAAAGTTCCTCGGACTCGTAAGAAGCGAAAACCTTGAATATTCAAAGACAGCCGTTGTTACGGATTCAGGCAGACTTATCATGCGTCATGACGGTCAGGAAGTTCTTAACCTTTCAAGACGTTTCATCGACACAAACGGCGCAAGCAAATATTCAAAAGTTAAAGTTGATATGAAAGATGATGTTGAAGTGATCAACATCAAAGGCACAGACTTCACGGAAAGAATGGAGGATATCGCCCTTAACCTCAATACGACATCCCAGAAGGGTCTTGTTGAGATCTTCGACAACACCATCGGCGCAGGCACAGTCCTCATGCCTTTCGGCGGAAAGAAAGAACTCACACCCAGCGACGTCATGGCAGCGAAGATCCCCGTACTGAGCGGCAACACATCAACAGTCAGCGTCATGGCACACGGATATGACCCGTATCTCGCGAAGGAAAATCCGTACCTCGGCGGACTTTACAGCGTTATCTCCTGCGTAAACAAAATGGTTCTCGCAGGCATCGAATATAAAGACATCAAGCTCTCCGCACAGGAATATTTCGGAAAGCTCCTTGACAAGCCGGAAAACTGGGGCAACGTATTCTCAGCACTCATGGGTGCCCTCACAGCGCAGAGAGTTCTCGGAATCAGCGCTATCGGCGGCAAGGACTCAATGAGCGGAACATACGAAGACATCAACGTTCCTCCCACACTCATCACATTCGGCGTCGGTGTGACGGATCAGAAAAACATCCTCACAAACGTAGCACAGAAAGCCGGTTCAACAATGGTTCTCGCTGTGCCGGAAAAAGATGAAGACGGAGTAATCAACGTAGAAAGCTACAAAGCTCTTGCGGAAACGATCACATCCCTCATCCGTTCAGGCGACATCCTCTCAGCAGGAAGCGTTCTTTACGGCGGAGCTATGGAAACAGTCACAAAGATGTGTCTCGGAAACGGATTGGGATTTGAATATGTTGACGGAATCGAGCTTGACAAACTCAACGAAGTATATTACGGTTCAGGCGTTCTCGAACTCCGCGACATCAGCGTGATCGAAAAATTAGGTGAATACGCAGTTATCCTCGGCGTTACCACAGACGACGGAGTATTCAGATTCGGAAACGAAGAAGTATGCTCCTGCAAGTTCGTGAAACAGTGGGAAACGACACTCGGAGATGTATTCCCCATCAGAAAAGAAGAAGAAAACAAAGCGGAAGCTATCAGCGACCTTTCTTCAGTTACTCTCATCAACAAAGGCGAAAAATTCGCAAATCCGAGAGTCTTCATCCCGGTATTCCCCGGAACGAACTGCGAAGTTGACACACTCCGTGCGTTCGAAAAGGCTGGCGCAGTGGGCACAAGCTTCGTTTTCAGAAACAAACACGAAAACGACATCAATTACAGCGCAGAAGAAATGGCGAAGATGATCAATAACGCACAGATCTTCGCTCTCGCAGGCGGATTCTCCGCAGGGGACGAACCGGACGGATCAGGTAAGTTCATCGTATCTGTTCTCAACAACCCCGTAATCAAAGATGCTGTTCACGGCCTCCTTGACCGCGGCGGACTTATCCTCGGCATCTGCAACGGTTTCCAGGCGCTTATCAAGACGGGTCTTGTTCCTTACGGACAGATCGTTGATCTGAAGGAAAATTCACCGACACTCACATATAACTCCATCGGACGTCACGTTGCGAAAGTAGTAAAGACAAGGATCGCATCGGTCAGATCCCCGTGGCTCGCAGGAGTAAACGTCGGCGACGTTCACAGCGTTGCTATCTCTCACGGCGAAGGCAGATTCGTTGCGGATGATGAAACGCTTGCGGCACTTATCGCAAACGGACAGGTTGCGGCACAGTATTGCGATGACGAAGGAAATGTTATCGGAAACGGCGTTGTAAACCCGAACTATTCAACATACAACATCGAAGCCATCACATCCCCCGACGGACGAGTTCTCGGCAAGATGGGTCACTCCGAAAGAATCGACTCATACCTTTACAAGAACCTCCCGTCAACATTCAACGAAACGATCTTCACATCAGGTGTAAATTACTTTAAATAAACGGAGGAAGTATGCCAAAAGTAGCAGTAGTAATGGGAAGCGATTCTGATTTTGAAGTAGTAAAAAAAGGGATCGATATTCTCAAGGAATTTGAAGTAGAGTGCGAAGTGAGAATCATCTCCGCACACCGCACTCCCGACGCGGCACACGATTTTGCGGCAAACGCAGTTTCAGACGGGATCGAAGTCATCATCGCCGCAGCAGGCAAAGCGGCACACCTCGGAGGCGTTATCGCCGCATACACTCCCCTTCCCGTTATCGGAATCCCCATCAAGACATCAATGATGGGCGGACTCGACAGCCTTCTTTCCATCGTGCAGATGCCAAAAGGCGTTCCCGTTGCGACAGTTGCCGTTGACGGAAGCGAAAACGCAGCGCTTCTTGCGATCCAGATGCTTTCATTGAAATATCCGGAACTTATGGACAAAATGATCGCATACAAAGAAAAGATGAAGAAAGCCGTCGAAGAAAAAGACGCGAAGTTTAATATCTGATCCCGTTTGGCGGGACAGTTTTCCCCCGTCAGGGCGGACCGGGCGGGGGGGATTCACCTTAAATGATAAGGAGTTAAAAATGGACAACACAAAGATCACTTACAAAGACGCAGGCGTAGACAAAGAAGCCGGATATGAAAGCGTCAAAAAGATAAAAGGAATGGTTGCGGAAACGTACACACCGTTCGTTCTCAGCTCTCTGGGCGGATTCGGCGGAACGGTTGCAATTCCTGCGGGATATAAAGAACCGCTTCTCGTTTCCGGAACAGACGGCGTCGGAACAAAGCTCATCATCGCCCAGAAGATGGATAAACACGACACTGTCGGAATCGACCTCGTTGCGATGTGCGTAAATGACGTACTCTGCCACGGAGCTATGCCGCTTTACTTCCTCGATTACATCGCTTGCGGCAAGAACGAGCCGGACAAGATCGCCCTTATCGTAAAAGGCGTTACGGAAGGCTGCAAAAAAGCAGGATGCGCACTTATCGGCGGCGAAACGGCGGAAATGCCGGGAATGTATGCTGTTGATGATTATGACCTTGCAGGTTTCGCAACGGGAATCGTGGACAAGGAAAAATTCATCACAGGCGAAAAGGTGACTGAAGGGGATGTCCTCATCGGTCTTAAATCATCAGGCGTTCACTCAAACGGTTTCTCACTCGTAAGAAAGATCCTCTTTGATCTCAAAGGATATGATGTGGACAGCTATATCGAAGAGCTTGGAATGACAGTAGGCGAAGCGCTCATCGTTCCGACAGAAATTTACGTCAGGGACGTAATGGCAGTTTTGGAAAAAATCGACGTTCACGGAATGTGCCACATCACAGGCGGCGGATACATCGAAAACGTTCCGAGAATGATCCCCGACGGACTTTGCGCTGATATGGACGTTACGGAAGTTAAATATAACCCCGTATTCGACTTCATCGCAAAAGAAGGAAACATCGAGATGATGGAAATGTTCGGCACATTCAACATGGGCATCGGATTCATCATCGCTGTTGATCCTTCTGACGTTGAAAAGACCATTGAGATCCTTTCAGGATTTGATCACGATCCGAAAGTTATCGGAAAAATCACAAAAGGCGAAGAAAAGGTATGTCTGAAGTATTAAAAAAAGTCGTCGTCCTCGTAAGCGGCGGCGGAACGAACCTGCAGAGCCTTATTGACAAGGTTCACGGAGTTTCCTGCGAGATCATCGCCGTAATTTCCGACAACAAGGACGCATACGGCCTTGAAAGAGCGAAAAACGCGGGAATCGAAGCATTTGCACTTCCATATAAGGGATATGAAGACAAGAGTGATTTCTTCAAAGACCTGTATGACAGACTTGACGGACTCGATCCGGATCTTGTTGTCCTTGCGGGATTTCTGAAGATACTCACACCGGAGTTTTATGACCGTTTCCATAATAAGATCATGAACATCCACCCCTCCCTCATTCCGTCTTTCTGCGGAAAAGGTTTTTACGGGATCAGGGTGCATGAAGCGGTTATAAATTACGGAGCGAAAGTCAGCGGCGTCACGGTTCATTTCGCAGACGACGGCGCAGACACAGGCCCCATCATCCTTCAGCAGACTGTAACAGTCGAAGATGATGACACACCGGAAAGCCTTCAGGCGAAGATCCTCGTGCATGAACACGTTATCCTTCCGAAGGCAGTGGAATTGTTCTGCAAGGATAAGCTTTACTTCGAAGGAAGAAGAGTCAAGATAAAAAAATAATCCCCCGTCACGGCGGAGCCGTGATTTACAAAGTACTTCATCTTAAAAAGATAAATAAAATATAATAAGGAGACCAGAGTATTATGGCAAAGAGAGCGCTCATCAGCGTATCAGACAAAAGCGGAATCGACGTATTCGCAAAGCAGTTGGCAGAATTAGGCGTTGAAATCATTTCAACAGGCGGAACAGCAAAGCTTCTCAAAGAAAAAGGCATTGATGTTATCGGTATTTCAGACATCACAGGTTTCCCCGAATGCCTCGACGGCAGAGTCAAGACTCTCCACCCGAACGTTCACGCAGGTCTTCTCGCTATGAGAGATAACCCCGAACACATGAAACAGCTCGAAGAATTAAAAGTTCAGACTATTGACTTCGTGGTTGTTAACCTCTACCCGTTCAAGAACACTATCCTCAAAGAAGGCGTAACATTTGCTGAAGCTATCGAAAACATCGATATCGGCGGCCCGACAATGCTCCGTTCTGCAGCAAAGAATTTCAAGGATGTTGCGGTTATCACAGATCCGAGAGATTATGACAAAGTAATCGAAGAACTCAAAGAAAACGGCGAAGTAACATACGACACAAAACTTTACCTCGCAAACAAAGTTTTCGCTCTTACATCTTACTATGACACACTCATTTCCGACTATCTCAAGAAAGTACGCGGAGATGAATCATTCCCGGAAAACCTCACACTTGCTTATGACAAGGCACAGGATCTCCGTTACGGCGAAAACCCGCACCAGAACGCTGTATTCTACAAAGAGATCACAGGTACATACGGCAGCCTCTCAACAGCTAAACAGCTCTGGGGTAAAGAACTTTCATACAACAACATCAACGACACAAACGGCGCACTCGAAATCCTCAAAGACTTCGCAGGCGAAACAACTGTTGTTGCTGTCAAACACTCCAACCCCTGCGGCGTAGCAAGCGCAGACAACATTTATGACGCATTCTTAAACTGCTACAACGCTGACCCGACATCAATCTTCGGCGGCATCATCGCAACAAACGCAGTTATCGACGAAGCAACAGCTGAAAAGATGAACGAGATCTTCCTCGAAGTAGTAGTAGCACCGGGTTATACTGAAGGCGCTCTCAAAGTATTCGAAAGAAAGAAAAACATCCGTCTTCTCGAACTCGAAGGCATCGAATTCAACGATTACAGATACGAAACAAAGAAAGTTCTCGGCGGCGTTCTCTTACAGGAAAGAGACAGAAAGCTTTACGAAAAATTAGAAGTAGTAACAGACCGTGCTCCGTCTGAAAAAGAAATGGAAGACCTTATCTTCGGTTGGAAAGCAGTCAAGAACACAAAATCAAACGCTATCTCACTCGCAAAAGACAAGATCCTCATCGCAAACGGACCGGGACAGACAAGCAGAATCTGGGCTCTCGAAAACGCTATCAAGCAGGCTAATATGCCGACACAGGGCGCAGTTTTGGCATCTGACGCATTCTTCCCGTTTGATGACTGTGTAGAAGCAGCTCACGCAGCAGGCATCACAGCTATCATCCAGCCGGGCGGATCAACAAACGACCAGGCTTCAATCGACAAGTGCAACGAATACGGAATCGCAATGATCTTCACAGGCACAAGACACTTCAAACATTCTTAATGTTCACAGGGCGCATACGCGCCCTTTTTTATTTGTTTCCGAAAAAACAAGTGTGTTCCCCGATCCCCCTGCGGCGCACGGCGCGAACGAGCCCGCGAGTGAGCGACAGCGCCGCCGTCCCCCTTACAAGTAAGGGGGATATGGTGAATCCGCAGAGAAGACAGAACGGTGTGTTCCGAACTTTCTTTGAAACAACATTTTCCACCATACTTTTTCGTATCGCATCCCCCTGTGATCTGCGGCTGAGAGCCTTGATCACCTCCCCCTTATCCTAAGGGGGACAATCATCCACAAAAAAAGGACCTGTAAAAGGTCCGTGAAGATATTATTCTTTTGTCAGAGTCTGTATGACGTGCCCTGCCATATAAAGCCCTGCCGCCGCCGGAACGAAGACCACGCTTGACGGCTTTTCGGGACGGATGATGGGCTCTTCCGTGGAATAGACACACATTATGTTCTTTATTCCCTCATCCTTCAGACGCTTTCTTATCACTCTCGCAAGAGGGCAGACCGTCGTCTTTTCCACTCTCGCAAGGGCGATCTTCGAGATGTCCACCTTGTTGCCCATGCCCATCGAGGTGATGACGGGGATATGGTTTTCATGACAGTATTTTATTATCGCCACCTTCGCATTTACATCATCAATGGCATCTATCACAAAATCATACTCTCCGTCAAGGATTTCGGGGATGTTGCCGGGAGTTGCGTTTATTGATTTTTCAATAACTTCACACTCCGGGTTTATGTCAAGACAACGCTCTTTTGCCACAACGGATTTTTTCATTCCCACAGTTGACGAAAGCGCGTAAAGCTGACGGTTTGTGTTGGTGATGTCGACGGTGTCCTTGTCTATGAGGGTAAGTTTTCCGACTCCCGAACGCGCCACAGCTTCCGCGGCGTATGAACCGACTCCGCCGAGACCGAAGACGGCGACGGAGGAGTTTTTAAGCTTTTGTATCGCTTCCTTTCCGAGGAGAAGCTCTGTCTTGGTGTAAAAATTATTTTCTTGCATTCTTTCCTTCTTTGTCGATATATACGGGTAATGTAATTATTGCTGTCGTGCCGCTTCCCACTTCGCTTTTTATTTCAATATCCTCGCCCATGGCTTCCACGTTCGCCTTTACTATCGCAAGCCCGAGCCCGCTGCCGCCTGTTGATTTTCTTCTTGCGGAGTCTGTGCGGTAAAAACGGGTGAAGATCTTGCTGAGATATTCCGCTTCAATGCCGCAGCCCGTGTCGGAGATTATGAGGAGTACATTCCCCCTCTCCTGCATGGCGGTGAGAGTGATCTTTCCGCCGTCGGGAGTGTATTTTATTGAGTTGTCGATGAGGGCTCTGAGGGATGCGGAGATGGTCCTGCGGTCTGTGAGGATCATGACATCTTCTTTTACCTTGCAGTCAAGGATTATCTCATGCTCCTGAGTGAGCATAAGGGTGTCGGTGTATATCTTTTCCATCAGCGTTGTCACTCTCGACGGTTCCGGGTTGAAGCGGTAATTTCCGGAAGTTACGTTATGCAGATATAACAGCCTTTCCGTCATATTCTTGATGTTTCTGACTTCATCACCGATAGCGTCGATACATTCCCTGAGAATATTTTCATCTTCCATACCCCATGAGGATATTATATCCAGATTCCCCTGAATTATGGTCAGCGGAATGCGCATCTCGTGGGAAACGTCGTTGACGAAGGTCTTCTGGATCTCAAAGGACGTGCTGAGCCTCTGAAGCATGTTGTTGAGGGCGATGATAAGGCTGTCCACCTCCACATCATCATGCTTCGGCGCGATTCTCATGGAGAGGTTTTCTTCCGTGATGCTCTTTACGGATTCCGCGATGCCTTCAAGGGGCGCAAGGGCCTTGCGGCTGACGACGATGCCGAGAAGGAACATCGCAAGGATACATACTATAAGCACAACGGCGACTATGATTGACAGAAAGATCGTGTATGTCGTCGTGTCGGAAGTGTTCTGATATGTGACGACGAGGAATCTGTATCCGTCGAGATCCACACGGGAGTTTATCATGATGTACGGTATGCCCTCATGCCTGAAACGCTGTACGTTCACTTCCCCGCTTCCGAAATCCGTGTACTCTATTTCAAAAGTCTCTCTTGCGGAGGTGTAAAACGAATCGAAGGAATATGTGTCCGCGCGCTTGTTGTAACTGTCTCCCACAGCGATGCCTACTTCAAGCTTCATGTCCCCGAGAGGAAGGATGCATTCTTCGAAGATATGATCCACCCTGTCATTCTCATCATGCGCGAGGATATGGGATGACTGAGCCATAACCTGATCATAAAGCTTCCTTGAGAAATCCGTCAGCGAGTTCTTCTGGAAGTTCCTCATGGAGAAGATGCAGACGAGGAGCATGATGAGTACGGCGATGGCGGTTACCGATACGTTCAGGACGCTGAAAGAGAGGTTGATGCGGCGGTAAAGCTTTTCGTTCCGGAATTTCTTTATTTTCTTTTTATTCGCATCAGCGGACTTCTTTGCGTTTTCTTTTAATCTCTGTGATCTTTTTAATTCTTTATCGCTATTTGATGACATAACCCCTGCCCCTTACTGTCTGGATAAGCTTTCTGGGATTATCCTTGTCGATCTTGTCGCGGAGATATTTTATATATACGTCCACGATGTTGTAGTTGCCTGCGTACTGATATCCCCACACCCTGTCGAGAATGGTCTCCCTTGACTGAACGAGGTTGTTGTTGATGAGGAGAAATTCCAGAAGGTCATATTCCGTCCTTGAAAGCTCGATCTCCGTTCCTCCTCTCTTGACTTCAAAGGTGTTGCGGTCCACGATGAGGTCTTCATAAACAAGCAGGTTTCCGCTTTCCCTGCCCTTTGTCTTTCTCAGGTTCGCCCTTATCCTCGCAAGAAGCTCATCAAAGACAAACGGCTTTTTGACATAATCATCCGCCCCCGAATCAAGGCTTAAGATTACGTCGTCGGAAGCGTTCTTGGCGCTGACGATTATTATCTTGATTTCCGGATCTATTCCCTTGATCTTGCTGCAGAGGCTGATGCCGTCGATTCCCGGAAGCATTATATCAAGGAGAATGATCGGAACATCCTTCCTGCCCTGAAGGATCTTGAGGGCATCTTCGCCGTTTGTGGCGGTGAGAACGCCGTATTCATTATGCAGAAGCTGCAGTTTTAAAAATCTCAGGATCTGTTCGTCATCATCGACGACTAAAATGGTCTCTTTATTTGGCATTTTTGTATGTCCTTCTCTTTTCTAACCACGAAAAATGTGGTATTATATAAAGTAACAGAATTGTAACATGGACAAGTATGCTTATCCGTGTAAATCTATTATATATTAAAAAAGACTATTTTTAAAGAGGTGATATAATTTGAAATTAATTCATGCGTCAGATTTTCATCTTTTCAGCGGTTTCGTATCCTCGCCGCTTCCTGCGGAAGTTGCCGCAAAGCACCGCAGCAGACTTTATGATTCATTTTCAAATATTATAAAATTATGCCTTCGCGACAAAGTCGACATCCTTCTTCTCAGCGGAGATCTGTTCGAAGCGGGATATACAAAGATCTCCGACGTGAAGCGCATAGCAGATGCCTTCGCGGGAATTCCGGAAACGAGAGTCTTCATCTCTCCGGGCAACCATGATTATAACGACGAAGACAGCCTTTACCGCATCGTGAGATTCCCGTCCAACGTGCATATCTTCAGGGATAAGTTCGAAGCGGTGGAGATCCCCGAACTCAATACGGTGGTTTACGGCTTCGGCTGGAAACAGAACCGCTATCCGGAAATGCCGTTTTCTTTCGTCCCCCTCGACAAGACAAAGATCAACCTTCTTTGCCTTCACTGCGACGTTATCTCCCGTTCGGATTATCTCCCCATTGATGCGGAGCTCATCGAATCTCTCGGATTTGATTATGCGGCCCTCGGACACATCCACAAAGCAGGTCAGGTCAAGAAGAAAGTGTTCTATTCAGGCTCTCCCGAACCGCTGAATTTCGGCGAAGACGGAAACCACGGCTTTTTCTACGCAAACCTCGACAAGAAAAGCATCAAGGTCAGCTTCGTGCCTTCGGCGAAGTGCCTTTTCAAGACTGTCATAATAAAACTCACAGGCAAGATGGACTCCAACTACATCAAAGAGAAGATCCTTGAAGCCGCAGAAGGCGGAAAGGACAAAAACGTATACAGAGTCGTCTTCACGGGAACGGTCAATCCGCAGATAAATCTTGATGATGTAATAAGCGATCTCAAGGATGAATTTTACTGCCTTATCTACATCGACAAGAGCGTCTTTGACTATGACATCAAAAAACTCTATCATCAGAACAAAGACAACATCATCGGAAAGTATATCCAGAAGCTGATGAAAGCCGCAAGTCAGGATCCCGTAATGTACAGCGCCATGCTCAAAGGGCTCAACGCGCTTTTATACAAATATGAGGAAGGAGAAAATCAATGATAATCAAAGAACTTCACCTCATCGCGTTCGGAAAGTTCCATAATAAGGTCATCACCTTTGAAAACGGACTTAACCTCGTTTCGGGACAGAACGAAGCAGGCAAAAGCACGGTGCATAAATTCATCGAAGGTATGTTTTTCGGCTTTTTCAAGCCGTACAGCAAAAATAAGATATATACTCCCGACTATGAGAAATATCTCCCGTGGGTCGGGGATGAATATAAGGGCGCGATAGTATATGAACAGTCCGGCCGCCTTTACCGCCTTGAAAGAAACTTCATGCGCGGACATGAATGGGTCAAGCTTTATGACCACAAGACAGGCGAAGACCTTACCTGGACTCTCGATTTTGATGCGACGGCGAAGATGCCGAAAGCGAACCTGCACCTTAATATTTCAAGCGTGATGTTCCGCAATACCGCCTCCATCGCCCAGATGGGCAACCCCACAGGGGAAGAGCTCACAAGAGAGATCGGGGATATGTTCGTCAACGCCACGGGAACATATTCCGCAGGCATCTCCCTTAACAAGGCGCTTGAGATACTGAAGAAAAACAAAGACGAGCTCGGAACGAAGAGAAAGACAAAATCCCCCTACGGAAAGAACGTCAAGGAGCTTGAGGAATTAAAAGCAAGAAAGAAAGAGATCGAAGACGAAGTTTCCGCAAACAAGGAAAAATATATCCGCGCCACACAGATCGAATCTCAGCTTGAGATATTAAAGGAACAGAAGGACAACCTGACGTCTGTCAGGGACAATATATCTTCCGTCAGGGCGATAAATAAGTATGAACGATACCTCTCCGCAAAGGAAGAAGCGGACAGCCTCCGCCTCGAGATCGAAAACGGCCCGTCCGTCACCTCCGAAACGGAAAGACAGTTCAACAGGGCCAATGACGACATCGACCGCGCGGAAGAAGCGCTGAAAAGTGCGGAAGATAAGCTCAATACGGAAAACATCCGCCATAAGGCACTTACTGACTCCCGCGACCTTCTCAGAGGCACCGTCGCAGGTTTTGACCGTACGGAAATTGCTGCGGACGAAGAGATCCTCACCAAAAAGATGGAGCAGCTCGAGAAGCATAAGCAGCGTCAGTCGGAAGAAACGACAGGTCCGGAAGTATACAGAAAATACAAATCCCTTCAGAAGCAGGAGAAGAATTTCACCAAATTCACTCTCATCATGCTCGTGCTGACGGCAGTATTTTCTCCGCTGGCAATATTTGTTGATACGAGATTTTTATATTTCGCAGGAGCGTTCATGTTCCTCACGGCGACATTCTTCGGTCTGCGCACAAACGCAGCCATCAAGAGGAAGAAGCTGCAGCCGGATTATGAGAGATATGACACCCTTATGTCCAGAACGACGAACCTGATGCTTATGTGTGAGATCGACATCGACGAACTCACGAAGAAATATTCCTGCAAGGACGCAAGGGAGCTTATGGATCTGTTCATCAGCTATCACGAAACATCCTCTCAGCTTGCGAAGCTTGAAAGCGACATTTCCGAGTGCGAAAGACAGATGCGTGTTCTTGCGGATGAGATAAGTGAACAGAATAATATCATAAACGAAAACCTCGACATTATCAATTCGATCTATACCCTCGCAGGATGCGAAGATGCGAAGAGTTTTTATGAGATCGTGGAAAGAAGCAAGAATACTGCCGTTGCACAGGCGAAATACGAAGCGGTCCTTAAAATGATCGACGAGATCCTCCTCGGGGAAGATCCTCAGGAGCTGAGAAAGAAATACGCAACCGCCAAGACCCTCAATATTGAATCCTCCATCGACAGTGAAGACGAACTCTCAAAGGAAATGGATAAGATCAACGAAGATATCCTCACCCTCACGAGAGATTCATCCGAACTTTTTGCTCAGGTCAGAAGAAGTGAGGAAAATATGACGGCGCTGAATGAAGTATGCGAAAGGATCGCGTATCTCGAAGAAGCCGTCAGCGAATATGAAAGCGAGATGAAGGCTTATGACATCGCAATAAGCGAGATCAGCGAGCTTTCAAAGGAGATCCGCGGAAGCTTCTCCGAAGAATTCAACTCATTCATCTCCCTCACAGTTTCCGACATCACAAACAAGAAGTATTCCGACGTTGTGGTGAATGAATCACTCAAGATGATGGTTCTTGACAAAGAGCTTGGAAGCCTTGTGGACATGAATTCCCTTTCCGGCGGAACGGTGGATCAGCTTTATTTCGCGATGCGCTTTGCGATAATGGATCTCGTGCTGACAGAAAAGAACATTCCGGTTTTCCTCGACGACTGCTTCACTCAGTACGACGAAGGCAGACTTGAAAACGTTCTCAGATTCCTTCTGAAGAGAGCGCTGTATAAACAGATAATTATCTTCACCTGCCGCAATCAGGAAGCGGACGCGCTTAACAGTATGAAGGCGGATTATAATTACATTGAAATGTAGGTAATATTATGAAACGAGTTGTTGTAGGTATGTCCGGCGGAGTTGATTCCTCCGTCGCGGGATACTTATTGAAAGAACAGGGCTACGACGTCATCGGAGTCTTTATGAAGAACTGGGATGAAACGGACGAAAACGGCGAATGTACCGCAGAGGACGATTATGCCGACGCAAGAAGCGTATGCCTGAGAATGGGGATACCGTTTTATTCCGTAAATTTCGTGAAGGAATACTGGGACAATGTCTTTACTTATTTCCTTGACGAATATAAAAAAGGACGCACACCGAATCCGGATGTTTTATGCAACAGCGAGATAAAATTCAAATGCTTCCTTGAGTATGCACAGAAGACATTTGACGCGGATTATATCGCAACGGGACATTATGTCCGCAACGAAGTAAGTGGCGACAGCGTGAAACTCCTCCGCGGCCTTGATAAAAACAAAGACCAGAGCTACTTTTTAAGCCTTCTCTCCAAAGAACAGGTGGGAAGCGCTCTCTTCCCCATCGGCGGAATGGAAAAGCCTGAAGTCAGAAAGATCGCTTCTTCCCTCAACCTCCGCACAGCGGACAAAAAAGACTCCACGGGAATTTGCTTCATCGGAGAAAGAAACTTCACCAAATTCTTAAAGACATATCTTCCTGCGCAGAAAGGCGAGATCGTGGATATCGACACGGGCAAAGTCGTCGGCGAACATACGGGACTTATGTATTACACTATCGCACAAAGACGAGGCCTCGGCATCGGAAACCTCGGAAGCGGGGAAAGGTGGTATGTGGCGAAAAAGGACCTTGAGAAAAATATTCTCTACGTTGCCTGCGGACATGACAACCCGCATCTGTTTACGAACGGCTTTGAGTGCGACAGTATTAACCTCATAAATCCCCTTGGTGCGGAAGAGATAAACTGTACCGTACAGTACCGCTACCGTCAGAAAGAGATCCCCTGCACCCTTACCCTCAAAGACGGCGGATGCAGAGTAGTGTTCTCATCACCTCAGGTCGGCGTTACGGAAGGTCAGGTGGGAGTATTTTACGACGGGGAAGTCTGCCTCGGCGGCGGAATCATCGACAGAGTCATCGTATGATGAAATATTCCCGTAAAATAAATAAATCTCTTTGAAAAACATCTGTCGTATGTTAGAATTATGCTACTGATATATTTTATATTATCGGAGGAAAGATGAAAAGAAAACTCATTGCGGTTCTGGTTCTTGCCATGATGTTCCTCACCTTCGGTTGCGAAGCTTATGTCGAACTGGACACAACATTCGAAGCCGTTGTCGGAGAGTGGCACCTCAACTGCGTATATAAAGACACACACCCCATCGAATTCAAGGACGAGAGCATTACCATCAACGCAGACGGCTCAGGTATTTATTCAACCCTCGTTACTGACGAAAACGGTGTCACATCAGAAAATTCAAAAGCCCTCACAGCGAAGGCTTCTGCAGAAACCGAAGAAACACAGACCATCACCCTTACGGTGGACGGAGTAAGCACGGAATATATTTTCCGCGTCGACGTTCCCGCACAGCTTCTTCACCTTTATGTTACGGATGAAGAAGGCTGCGAGATACATTACGTTTACGTAAACGATCTCGTTGAATATTAAGATTTTAACTATTAATAGTTTCCTTTCCTTTTGGGCGAAAGCCCCGTCAATAAAGACTGCTTCCTTTTATTCTTTGTTGACACAAAAACGCGGACTCGTCACCCGCGTTTTTTGTTTTATTAAAAAGAAATGAAGTTGTTGAGGAATATATGCTTGTGAAAGTCCGAATTGCAGTTTATAATTACGTTACAAGGCAAATATGATTTAAAACAAGGAGAATAAACATGAATCAGAGAGAAAATTACCTCGCCGTCGCAAAAGGCGGAAAAGGCGAATTTGTCCCGAGCTTTACGGATGACGCAAACGTTTTCGCTATGCCGTTCTGGTTTCCCGATCCGGTTACGAAGATGGACTTTATGAACATCAAATGGGTCACAAACGACGCAGGCAAGATGCCTGACGAGAACCACAGGGCGATGGAAGACATCACAAAGTGGAGGGAGATAATAAACTTCCCCGTTCTCAGCGAGCTTGATTGGGAAGGGATGGCAAAGAACTTCCATGACAACAAAGATCCGGATAAGGTAAATATCGCTATGCTCAACACGGCGGGACTGTTCCTCATCCCAATAAATATGATGGGGTGGGTCGACGGACTCTGCGCTATATACGAAGAGCCGGAAGAACTGGAAGCGCTTATCTCACGCCTGACAGACTTCCTTCTGGAAATAATGACTTACTATAAAAAATATATCAAGCCCGACATCATCTTCACAGGTGACGACCTTGCAAGCGCAACGGGCCCGTTCATCTCAAGAGAAGTGTGGGAAAAGATGTATAAGCCGTATTTCAAAAAACTCATTGATTCCATCCATGACGCAGGGGCACTTTGTGAGTTCCATAACTGCGGCAACAACAGCTGGCTCATTGATGAATATATCAGAATGGGCGTTGATATCTGCCAGCTTCCTGAACCTAACGACGAACTGATGAAGAATAAAGAGGAATATAAGAACCGCCTCGTCATTACAGGCGGCTGGGACCGTCACGGCGAAGGCTCGATGCCGTTTGCTTCAGAAGAAGCAGTCAGAAAGAGTGTAAGAGACGCCATCGACACATGGGGCAAAGACGGCGGCCTTATCTTCTGGGACGGAGGCATCGTCGGAACGAGCGAAGACAGCAACAACAAGAGAAAATGGGTTGCTGACGAACTTGAAAATTACGGCAAAAGAAAAGAAGCACTCGGAAAATAACAAATAACAGTCACATAAAAAAGCGGCACGTCTGTGCCGCTTCAGCTTTTCGGACAAGCCGGGATCAAAGAAAGACCATCAAAATAATGATTTTGATGGTCTGAAGTCAGTTCGTCCTGAACAGAACGCCCGAGATCGCTGAAGTCAGCGGGATGCAGAATAATATCCCGATGCTTCCGCAGAGTGCCTGAAGTATCTCGAAGACTACTGTTTCCATGTTGAATAAGAACAGAAGAGAGGAGCTGTTGGCAACCATAAGGAGAACGCCCGAAAGCCCTCCGCCTATGTAGGCAAGGATGAGGGTGTTGCTCATGGTTCCCATTGTTTCCCTTCCGATGGTCATTCCCGAAAGGAACAGCTCTTTGAAGGAAATCTTTTTGACCTTTCCCGCGATCTCCCAGAGGGATGCGGAAAGCTCAACGGACACGTCCATGATGGCGCCGATGGCACCGATGAGGACGGACGCGTAGATTATGGCTTTGAGATCAATGGGATAAGGAAGATCCGCAAGATATATGCTTCCGTCGTCGATGTATCCACTCATGTTGATGAATAAATCAGTAAGCTTTGCAATAATAAACGCAACTACCACTCCGCCTATGCATCCGACCGCTGCTGCAAGACTTTTTTTGTTTGCGCCGTTGACGAGAAGAAGGGTGGATATGGTGATGTATACGCAGGTGATGCTCGTCCAGAGATATATGTTCTTCCCCATGAGTACGGCGGGGATCATGACATAAAATATGCATATGCAGGTGAAAGCGAGGGAGAGGATAGTGTTGACTCCCTTTGTCCTGCCGAAGATGATGAGCATCAAGGCGAAGATGATTCCGAGGATGATGAGGGCATCGGAGCGGATGTATTCGGAAAAGTAATACTGACTGCTGCCTGTGTTTCTGACTATGATGACGTCATCGCCCTTTTTCACAGTGCGGATGTTTTCCGACGCGAGATCACTGGTGACCTGAGTTGCGGTCTTTTCTCCTGAGGGAGTAGTAATGGTGAAGGTGGTGTAGATGTCGCCGTAATCATTCTTTTCGGAAGAGATGACGTGTTTTACTTCACCGCGGATGTATTCATGATCGGAAGATCTGTTCAGTACGCTTTCGCCTGAGGTGATGAGCTGATTGGCAAAGAGGAAGAATACTATCGACAGGATTATCGTAAGGATGTATACGATGATCTTTTTCGGATCATATTTTATTTTCATATCAGTTATACCACGTCATGGGAGAGATCCTTAAAAATACTCTTCCGATGATGTCTTTCTCTTTGATAAAGCCGATTGATGAGTTTCTGCTGTCGATGGAAGTGGGGCGGTTGTCACCCATGAGGAAATATGATCCCTCGGGAACAGTCGTTTTGGGATAGTCGTCATACACAAGGCCGTCCGGAAGATATTCTTCGCCGAGAACTTCGCCGTTTACGTAAACAACGCTGTTTACTACCTCAATGCTTTCTCCTTCAAGGGCGATGACGCGTTTTACGTATCTCTTTCCTGAAGAAACGTTGGCGATGACGATGTCGCCTCTTTCCGGCTCATCGAAGATATATCCCGCTTTCCATACTGCACACTTGTCGCCTGAATGAAGCGTCGGGTACATGCTTGACTGCTCGATCTGAACCATTTCGAAGATGAACGCCCTGATGAATATTGCGAGGACGACGGCGAAGAGTATCGCCTTTATCCACTCAATGGCTTCGCTTTTTGTTGATTTTACTTTTTTATTTTCTTTATCCATAATTCAGTCCCGTTTCCTTATTGTCTGTATTCATTTATTATACATCACATTTCCCCTTAAAGCAATATTCACCGCATTGAAAAAGAGCCTGCCGGTGACAGGGAATGGGTGCCGGAAGATGGGGTGGCGGAGGTGAGTTTTTGTAAACGTCGGGGATGACATCCTGCCTTATTCGCACTTTTCTCCTTCCCACGGGGAACCCTCGCCGGCTCGTGTTCCCACGCTCCCCTGCTTTCGCAGCCGCCGCGGCCCGCCCGAATAAAAAACGCCGCATTTCGCGGCGCGTGAATTACTTATTGTGTCTTTCGGAATATTTGATGCTTTCACCGTAAATGTTGTCGCCTTTGGAATCCGTAAGGAAGAAGATGAAAAGAAGGATCCATCCGATTACCGGCACGAAGTATAACAACATCCACCATGCGCTCTTTCCGATGTCGTGAAGCCTTCTTACTTCATTTGCGAGCGACGGTACGAACGCAACCACGTTGAACGCCATGAGGAAAGTCTTTCCGAACGGTCCGAAAAGGGAAAGGACGATACCGATGAGGGCGTTGATGATGACGGGAACCCAGAAGTCAAATCTTCTCGTTCTGCCGGAGAAAAAGAGTGTGTCTACCCAGAATATTCTGTAACAATAAAGAATTTCGTTAAAATCCATGTTAAACTCCTTCGATTCGATTAGTAATAAAAGATATTATAATAAAATTATACTATATCCCGCAAATTAAATCAACAATCATTTATTCTCCCAAATAAATTTCTCAAAAGAATTGCAATGATTTTTTTTAAAATGTATAATATGACTATAACCCTTTAGGAGGAAACACCATGTCAGCAAAAAAAAGGATCCGCATCGTCAATAAGACAAAATTCATCACCGCTGTGACACTTCTGGTGCTGTTTATTGTAATGTTCGTATTTCTTGTTTCTTCATTAACGGGAGATAAGATCGAAAAACAGATCGAAAAGCTCGAAGACGGAAAAGTTACTGTCCTCGACAGACGCTTTGAAAGCTCCGTGAAAGACGAATCCATCGTGGAGATCGGACAGACCGTGACCTTCCGCCTTGTGTATTACTATCAGACGGAAACAAGGGAGATACGTTCCTTTGACGTGACGGAAGATATTACCATCACCCTCGCGGACGAAACGAAGGATACTCCGTCATCAGTGGCGACCAAAGACGGAAATTCAATTACTGTCCTTCCCACCGTAAAAGCCACAGATACTGTCCGCGTCACCCTCAGCCATAAGTATGCAGACGACACGGAATTCAGATTCTCCGTCGGCGACACGGAAGTTATTGAATGATCAGAAATAATGCTCCACAGACCACAGACACCCGGAATGATCCGGGTGTTTTTTTATGTATCTGCTGTTTTATATAAGCACATAAGACATATAAATACTATCCCGCATATTTTTAAAAGATGCCCTGCGGTGACTTTGCCCGTAATGTTCAGTTCTGCCGCCATAAGGGCGGTTGCGAGCATTATGGTCATTATTAAAAATATCTTCTTTGCCCTTTTGTTCATATACCTCTCCCCCTGTATGATGATACCACCGATATCAGGATATGACAATATTTTGAAAGAAAGTTTAATTGGTACTATTTTCCACGTAAAGTATTGAAACCCGGGGATATGTGTTATAATAATAATGTAACCTTCAGAATAAAGGAGTAATTATGTCATTTTACGAACGCGCAAAGACCCTCATGGACGAAACAGTGTCCCACAGAAGATTTTTTCATAAAAACGCCGAAACGGGCCTTGATATGCCCATGGCGAGAGAATACGTAACAAAGAAACTTGCGGAATACGGATATTCCCCGAAAGAATGCGGCAGGGGCATTACCGCAACAGCAGGTTCAGGCTCCCCCGTCATCCTCCTCAGGGCTGATATGGACGCCCTTCCCATGAAGGAAGAAAGCGGAGAAGAATTTTCCTGCGAAAACGGAAATATGCACGCCTGCGGTCATGACTTCCACGCGGCGATGCTCCTTACGGCGGCGAAGATGCTCAAAGAGTGCGAAAGCGAGCTGAAGGGAACAGTCAAATTCATGTTCCAGCCTGCGGAAGAAACATTCGAAGGAGCCCGGAATATGATCTCTTCAGGCATCCTCGAAGACCCGAAGGTCGATGTGGCAGTTGCGTTTCACATCACCTCAGGACAGATGCCCACAGGACTTTATGCTTATAACTCCGGCGGAGTAATGATGAATTCCGTTGACGGATTCCGCATTGAGGTAAAAGGCAAAGGTGCCCACGGCGCATATCCTTCCGAATCCATCGACCCCATAATGATCGCCTGCCATATCCATCAGTCCCTTCAGAGCCTCATCGCAAGGGAATCGGAAGCGTCAAAGAGCTGCGTTCTCACCATCGGCAGCTTCCACGCAGGCAGCGCCGCCAACATCATCCCCGAAACGGCTGTTATGGAAGGTACCCTCCGCACAAATGACGTAAAAGAGAGGGAAAAGCTGAAAAGAAGACTTTATGAAGTAACTCAGGCTGTCGCAGCGGCTTTCGGCGGCGAAGCGAGTATCACAGAGCTTTCCGCAGTCCCGCCGCTTATTTCCGACAAGACTCTTGCAGACAAAATCGCCGGATATGTCGGAGAAGTGGAAGGAATGAATATCAGGATCGACAACGTTTCCGCAAGCGCATCGGAAGACTTTGCCCTCATTTCCGAAAAGGTTCCGGGAGTGTTGATGTATCTCTCCGCAGGATTTACCGACGGCAGGACAGTTTATCCCGCCCATAACCCCAAAGTCGTCTTCAACGAAGAAGCACTCCTCACGGGAAGCGCCGTTTATGCTCATGTGGCGAAAAGATGGCTCGAAGAGAATATTCAGGATCAGGTGTGAATTTTTTTAATAATTATTCATAATGTTTAGTAAATTTAGGTGGAAAGATTAATAAAAATAGTATATAATATTCTCAACTATACATGAAAACATAAAGGAGACAATATGAACGCAAAAGAGTATGTAAATAAGTACAAAGACGAACTTATTAACGACATGATGGAGATCATCGAGATCAAGAGTGTACGTGAAGAAGCCAAAGAAGGTATGCCCTTCGGCGAAGGCCCCACAAAAGCACTTCAGAAAGGCCTTGAAATTGCTGAAAGATACGGCTTCAAGACAGTAAACCTCGACAATTACGTAGGTTACGTTGAAATGGGCGAAGGCGAAGACATTATCGGTATCCTCGCACACGTTGACGTAGTTCCCGAAGGCGAAGGCTGGACGAGCGATCCGTACAAACCGGAGATCCGTGACGGCAGACTCTACGGAAGAGGCGTTGCTGACGACAAAGGCCCCGGCATCATCTCACTCCACGCAATGAGAATCGTAAGGGATATGGGAGTCAAACTCAACAAGAGAGTACGTCTCGTTCTCGGCGCAAACGAAGAAACAGGAAGCGCTTGCGTAAGATATTACAAAGCAAAAGAAGGCGGCTTCCAGTACGGCTTCTCTCCGGATGCTGAATTCCCGCTTATCTTCGGTGAAAAAGGCGGCTTCGGCGGAAACTTCTCAGCTCCCCTCAGCGTTGACGGAGCAAAGACAGTCATCGAATCAATCGCAGGCGGCGTTGTTTCCAACATGGTATGCCCGGATGTTACGGTTTACATCTCAGGCGAAGGACTTGAAGAAATCAAAGCAGCATTTGACGGATATAAACCCCATGAAGAGATCACAACAGAATCTTCATTCACAGACTGCGGCAAATTAAAACTCTACCTCAAAGGTAAAGCAGCTCACGCAAGCTTCCCGGAACAGGGCGTAAACGCTATTTCATACATGATCGACTTCCTTAAAGATCATATCACAGACAGCCCGTTCGTAAAAGCATACTCAGACCTCGTAGGCCTTTGCTACTACGGTGAAAAATGCGGAGCTCAGTGCGAAGACCAGTACGGCGTTCTCACAATGAACCTCGGCGTCATCTCAACAGAAAACGGCGTTGCAACAGTAACTGTAGACTGCCGTGTACCGATCACAATCGACTTCAAGGATCAGGCAGATCAGGTTGTCAAGAACTTCGAAAACGCAGGCTGCACATTCAACGTGAACCGCCTCGGTTCTTCACTCTTCATCGATCCGGAAAGCGACTTCATCCAGGCTCTTTACGGCTCATACGTTAAAGTAACAGGCGATACGGAAAATAAACCGTTCACGATCGGCGGCGGCACATACGCCAAGACATTCGAAAACGTAGTGGCATTCGGTATCGAATTCCCGGGCGAAAACAACCAGATCCATATGCCGGATGAAAATATGCACCTCGAAAGCATCTATAAATGCTGCGAAGTATTTGTTGAAGCTATCCAGAGATTACTTGCACTTTAATACCTACAGGCTTTGAATTAAAATAATATATACCCTGCCCCGAAAACGGGACAGGGTACACAAGGAGACAATCATGACAGTTAAAGAATATGTAAACAAATATAAAGACGAACTCATCAACGACATTATCGAAGTATGCAGCATCAAGAGCGTTCAGGAAGAAGCAAAAGAAGGCATGCCGTTCGGCGAAGGCCCCGCAAAGGCTTTACAGTGCGCACTCGCAATCGGTGAAAAATACGGCTTCAAGGCTGTAAACCTCGACAACTATGCAGGCTACATCGAAATGGGCGAAGGCGAAGACATCATCGGTATCCTCGCACACGTTGACATCGTTCCCGAAGGCATCGACTGGACAAGCGATCCTTACAAACCGGAGATCCGCGACGGCAAACTCTACGGAAGAGGCGTTGCTGACGACAAAGGTCCGGCTATGATCTCACTCCACGCTATGAGAATCTTAAGAGATATGGGAACAAAATTCAACAAGAGAGTACGTCTCGTTCTCGGCGCAAACGAAGAAACAGGAAGCGCTTGCGTAAGATACTACAAGGAAAAAGAAGGCGGCTTCCAGTACGGCTTCTCTCCGGACGCTGAATTCCCGCTTATCTTCGGTGAAAAAGGTATGTGCCCGGCAGGATTCGCAGCTCCGCTTAACACACCGGATGCCAAAACTATCGTAGAAGACATCACAGGCGGTATCGCAGGCAACGCAGTCTGCCCGAAATGCACAGTTATCCTTTCAGGCGAAAAGCTCGAAGAAATCGAACAGGCTCTTTATGCTTACGGCAAGGAAGTAAACCTTCCGGTTGAAGCTGAACTTAAAGACGGCAAACTCACAATCTCAATCATCGGCGTTTCAGCACACGGCTCAACACCGGAAAAAGGCATCAACGCTATTTCTCACATCACAACATTCCTTAAAACACAGATCGACACATGCCCGTACGTAAACGCATACACACAGTGCATCGGCCTTACACACGACGGTTCTAAATGCGGCGTTGCTTGCACAGACGAATACGGCTCAACAACAATGAACGTTGGTATCGTATCAACAGAAAACGGCATCGCTTCTTCAAGACTCGACCTCCGTTATGCTCTCACATGCGACTTCGAACCGTACGTTCCGGTTCTCAAGAAGAGCTTTGAAGATGCAGGCGCAACATTCATCGGCGGAATGGGCGTATTCCCCAGACTCTTCATCGATCCGGAAAGTGACTTCATCCAGGCTCTTTACTCTTCATACGTAAAAGTAACAGGCGACACAGTAAACAAACCGTTCTCTATCGGCGGCGGCACATACTCACGTTCATTCGATAACGTAGTAGCATTCGGAAACCAGTTCCCGGGCGAAGACAACTTCATCCACATGGCAGACGAACATATGGCACTGGACAGCATCTTCAAATGCGTTGAAATTTACGTAGACGCTATTCAGAAATTACTCGCTCTTTAATCAACAACTTTATACTTACAGCTTGCCCTTTTCCGGGCAAGCTTTTGTAAAATGAATATAAAAAGGAGAATATCATGGATATCAGAGAACTTGTCAAAAAATACGAACAGGATATCATCAACGATACCATCGAGCTCGCTTCCATCAGAAGCGTTGAAGAAGAACCCAAAGAAGGCATGCCGTTTGGTGAAGGTCCCGCAAAGGCGCTTCAGTGTGCCCTCGCAATCGGCGATAAATACGGCTTCGTTACGAAAAACCTCGACAACTACGCAGGCTACATCGAAATGGGTCAGGGCGAAGACATCATCGGTATGCTCTGCCACGTTGACGTAGTTCCGGAAGGCATCGGCTGGAGCAGCGATCCGTATAAACCGGAGATCCGCGACGGCAGAATTTACGGACGCGGCGTCGGCGACAACAAAGGCCCCGCTATGGTAGCACTCGCGGCAATGAGAGCAGTAAGAGAACTTGGCGTTCCCCTCAACAAACGAATCCGCTTCGTTCTCGGCGCAAACGAAGAAACAGGCTTCAGATGTGTCAAATATTACCGCGAAAAAGAAGGCGGCTTCACAATGGGATTCTCTCCCGACGGAGCATTCCCCCTCGTTTTCGGCGAAAAAGGTCTTTATAACGCAACGCTCACAATGACCCTCAACGGCGAAGACCCGAAGACAGTCATTAAATCCATCACAGGCGGCGAAGCGAGAAACGTAGTCTGCCCGGTATGCACAGTCGTTCTCGAAGGTGAAAACCTTGATGCGATCAAAGAAGGCTTTGAAAAATACAACGGCGGAAACGAAGCAGTAAAGACAAAGGCTGCTTTTGAAAACGGAACACTCACCCTCGAACTCACAGGCCGCCCGTCACACGGCAGCGCACCGCAGTTCGGAGTAAACTCCATTTCATACATGATCGACTTCCTCAAAGGATATATTACGGACAGCCCGTTTGTAAATATGTATTCAGAACTCATCGGTCTTTGCTTCGACGGAGAAAAATGCGGAGCTAAATGCGGAGATCAGTACGGCGACCTTACGATGAATATCGGTATCGTATACACAGAAGGCAACAAGGCTTCCTTCACTATCGACATCCGTTACCCCATCATCGCCCACTTCCCGCAGGACGTTATGGAAAAGGCTTTCACTGATGCGGGATGCGTCATTGAACACGGAAAATGCGACAAACCGCTTTTCGTTGATCCGGAAAGTGATTTCATCAAGGCTCTTCATTCTTCATACGTCGAAGTAACGGGAGATACAAAATCCCAGCCTTTCACAATGGGCGGCGGCACATACGCAAAGGCGTTTGACAACGTCGTTGCATTCGGCATGTGCTTCCCCGGCGACACAGGCGGAAACGCTCATATGGCAGATGAAAGCATCGCTATCTCAAGATTCGCAGACGGATGCGAAGTTTATGTAAGAGCGCTTCTTAAACTTCTCGAACTGTAATAAAGTTATTACTGAGTGCCCGCAAAAACGGGCACTTTTTATATGTGAATATTTCTTTTTCTGTAATATGAAATCAATAAATCACTTTAAGAAATAAAGTTCACAATTGAACAATCTGTTATGTGCAAAAAAATTTGTCTAATCAGTATGAAGAACGTCGCAATTTTTGAGAAATTCATTGGTTATATAGTACGTTGTTTTTGAACTGTTAATATGTTAGACTAATACTGCATGATAAGTGCAAATATATATTATTAAAGGAGAATTTTTATGGCAATCAAAAGAACGCCGCGTGAAGACAAGTTTAGAATCAATGTCTATTCTTTCTACGCGACAATGCAGAGCTGGGGCTTCTGGGTACCGTTTACATACGGTCAGATGTTCCTTATGGACTACATGGGTCTTAAAGCTGCGGAAGTAGCATCTATCTTCCTCGTTGCTAAGACAATCGACTTCTTCGTATCCCTCACAGCAGGCGGTATCGTTCAGTCAGCAAACCTTAAAGACGGTAAATTCCTTCCGTGGATGAGAAAGCTTCGTTGGGTAATCTCAATCGGCGCTATGCTTCAGGTTCTTCCGATCCCGAATGCACCGTTCTTCGTAAAAGCGCTTTGCGCAGGTGTAGGATACTGCTGCATGCACTGCTCAATGAACTTCATGCAGACTTGTCTCTCAGGCGTAATGCAGCTCATCGCAGGTGCTAACATGGATAACCGTTTCAAGATGACAGCAAGATCATCTCAGGTATCTTCAGCATCTTCTATCATCCTTTCATTCGGTACAATTCCTCTCGTAACAGCAGTTGGTAACGCATTCAATAACCCGGCACTCGGTTATACTATCGTTTCAGCAGTATGTACAATCTTCCTTATCGGTGGTGTTGAACTCCTCACAATGGCAGCAGCAGATCTCGACCTTCCGAGAGACCCGTCAATGCCGGCTCCTCCGAGAATAAAGATCAAAGACATGGTTACGGCTATCTTTACAAACGACCAGATGGTAGTTTACATGGTATACCAGATCGTTAACCAGATCGGTACATATATCGTTCAGGGTATGATGATGTACTACTGGAGACTTATCATGGACCAGTTCATGATGTACTCAGTAGTTTCCGGTACAACAACATGCATCAACTTCGTATTCGCAATGTTCATCCCGAAATTCGCTAAGAAGCTCGGAAGAAAGAAATCAATCCTCATCGCATTCGCTTCAAGCGCACTTTCAAGAGTTGTAATGCTTCTCTTCGCAACAAAGAGCATCTGGTGGATGTTCGTAGCTAACCTCATCATGCAGGCAGGTATGAGATTCACGATGGCATTCGGCTTCAACTACTACCTTGATATCGGTGAATACGGATACTACAAGACAGGCAAAGACTTCAGAACACTCTCAATGTCAATGCAGAACATTCCGATGAAGATCGCTATGGCAATCGGTGGTGCTATCGGTGGTTACGTACTCGCATGGATCGGTTTTGACGAGTGGAACGCAGCAGCTCTTGCTAAGACACTCGACAGAACATCTGCAGAATGGGCAGCATTCGTGAAGACATTCATGAACATCTACACACTCGTTCCGATCGTATTCGCATCAATCGCGATCATCATCTTCTTCGTTGGTTATAAGATCACAGACGAAGACGCTAAGTTCTACGCTGAAGAAAACCAGAAGAGAAAAGCAGCTGAAATGGCAGCAGCAAAATAATCGGAAAACAATATTACAGATTCTTGAAAAGGTGGAGTTCTTCTCCACCTTTTTATTATGCAAAAATCAAGACGATATGATAAATAAGGCTGCAAGATCAGTGCTTAAAATATAAACGTTATTTTTTATAAAAGTTAATTATGAATTAAGAAAGTTCAGTCTGCGGGTATGAAGAAGTTTACGCTAACTATAAATTTTATTGGTTTGCGGATACGTAGTTTTTTGAACTGTTAATGTGTTAAACTATGAGAGTACAATAAGTACAAAAATAAATTAAGGAGAATTTATAATGGCAATCAAAAGAACTCCCCGTTCCGATAAGTTCAGAATAACGGTTTATTCTTTCTACGGAACAATGCAGAGCTGGGGCTTCTGGGTACCGTATATGTACGGTCAGATGTTCCTCATGGACTACATGGGCCTCAAAGCTGCACAGGTAGCATCAATCTATCTTGTTGCTAAATCAATCGACTTTTTCGTATCCCTCATCGCTGGTGGCATTATCCAGTCAGCTAACCTCAAGGGCGGTAAATTCCTCCCGTGGATGAGAACACTCCGTTGGTTCATCGCACTCGGCGCTTTCCTTCAGATGATCCCGATGCCGAACGCTCCGTTCGCGCTCAAGGCTCTCTGCGTAGGCGTAGGTTACTGCTGCATGCACTGCTCAATGAACTTCATGGCAACCTGTTCTTCAGGTATCATGCAGCTCATCGCAGGCGCAAACATGGACAACCGTTTCAAGATGACATCAAGAGCTGCTCAGGTATCTTCAGCATCTTCTATCATCCTTTCATTCGGTACAGTTCCGGCTATCACAGCAGTTGGTAACATGCTCGGAAACCCGGCACTCGGTTACACAGTAATCTCTTACATCTGCCCGATCATCCTCCTCGTAGGCGTTGAACTCCTTACAATGGCAGCAGGCGACCTCGACCTTCCGAGAGACCCGAACGCTCCGAAACCGCCGAGAATTACAATCAAAGACATGCTCACAGCTATCTTCTCTAACGACCAGATGGTACTTTACATGCTCTATCAGGTAGTTAACCAGCTCGGTACACAGATCGTTGCAGGTATGACAATGTACTACTGGAGACTGATCATGGACCAGTGGAATATGTACGCTCTCGTTTCAGGTACAACAACATGCCTCAACTTCGTATTCGCTATGTTCATTCCGAAGATCGCTAAGAAACTCGGTAAGAAAGGTTCTATCATCGGCGCATTCGCAACAGCAGCTCTCTCAAGAATCATCATGATGCTTTTCGCAACAAAGAGCATCTGGTTCATGTTCGCAGCTAACCTTCTCATGCAGGCAGGTATGAGACTTACAATGTCTTATGGTATCAACTACTACCTCGACATCGGTGAATACGGCTTCTACAAGACAGGTAAAGACTTCAGAACACTTTCAATGTCTATGACAAACATCCCGATGAAGATATCTATGGCTATCGGTGGTGCTCTCGGCGGATATCTCCTTGCATGGATCAAGTTCGACTCCTGGAACGGAATGCATATGGCAGGTACACTCGACAGAACATCTGCAGAATGGATCGCGTTCACAAAGACATTCATGAACCTTTACACACTCATTCCGATCGTTCTCAGCGCAATCGCAATCGTAATCTTCTTCGTAGGTTACAAGATCACTGACGAAGATGCGAAATTCTACGCAGCTGAAAACCAGAAGAAGATCGAAGCAGCAAGAGCAGCTGCAGCTAAATAAAAAAGGTTTTTCCATTGTGATAACATAAAAAGGTGAAGCATCGCTTCACCTTTTTTGTTTTTCCTGAATTGATTTTCAGACTGCTCAAAAAAAGTATTCAGGATATATTGTAAAGCGGAAAAAACGATTTATTTATGGACAGTTTTTGAATATTTTATAAATTTAGCTCCGCGATATGAAGAAGTTTACGCTAACTATAAATTTTATTGGTTCGCGAGTACGTAGTTTTTTGAACAGTCTATATGATAAACTATCTATGCACAATAAGTGTAAAAATGAATTAAGGAGAATTTATAATGGCAATCAAAAGAACTCCCCGTTCCGACAAGTTCAGAATAACGGTTTATTCTTTCTACGGAACAATGCAGAGCTGGGGCTTCTGGATCCCGTTCACATATGGACAGATGTTCCTTATGGACTACATGGGTCTTAAAGCTGCAGAAGTTGCAACAATCTTCCTCTTTGCTAAGTCAATCGACTTCTTCGTATCCCTCACAGCAGGTGGTATCATTCAGTCAGCAAACCTCAAAAGCGGTAAGTTCCTTCCGTGGATGAGAACACTCCGCTGGGTAATCTCAATCGGCGCTATGCTTCAGGTTCTTCCGATCCCGGGTGCACCGTTTGTTATTAAAGCATTCTGTGCCGGCGTAGGTTATTGCTGCATGCACTGCTCAATGAACTTCATGTCAACCTGTCTCTCAGGTGTAATGCAGCTCATCGCAGGTGCAAACATGGACAACCGTTTCAAGATGACATCAAGAGCTGCTCAGGTATCTTCAGCATCTTCTATCATCCTTTCATTCGGTACAGTTCCTGCTATCACAGCAGTTGGTAAACTCCTCAACAACGAAGCACTCGGTTACACAGTACTTTCAGCAATCTGTCCGATCCTTCTCATCGTAGGCGTTGAACTTCTTACAATGGCAGCAGGCGACCTCGACCTTCCGAGAGACCCGAACATGCCGGCTCCGCCGAGAGTAAAGATCAAAGACATGGTTACAGCCATCTTCACAAACGACCAGATGGTACTTTACATGGTATATCAGGTAGTAAACCAGATCGGTACACAGATCGTTGCAGGTATGATGATGTACTACTGGAGACTGATCATGGACTCATTCCACATGTACTCCATCGTTTCAGGTACAACAACATGCATCAACTTCGTGTTCGCTATGTTCCTTCCGAAGGTTGCTAAGAAACTCGGTAAGAAGAAATCAATCGTATTCGCATTCGGTATGAACGTTCTTTCAAGACTCGTAATGCTCTTCTTCGCAACAAAGAGCATCTGGTGGATGTTCGTAGCCAACCTCCTCATGCAGATCGGTATGAGACTTACAATGTCATTCGGTATCAACTACTACCTCGACATCGGTGAATATGGTTACTACAAGACAGGCAAAGACTTCAGAACACTTTCAATGTCTATGACAAACATCCCGATGAAGATATCTATGGCAGTAGGTGGCGCTATCGGTGGATACGTACTCGCATGGATCGGCTTCGACGAATGGAATGCTATGAAAGTTGCAGGCACACTCGACAGAACATCTGCAGAATGGATCGCATTCACAAAGACATTCATGAACATCTACTCACTCGTTCCGATCGTATTCGCAACAGTAGCTATCATCATCTTCTTCGTAGGTTACAAGATCACTGACGAAGACGCAAAATTCTACGCAGCAGAAAACCAGAAGAAAAAAGAAGCTGAAAGAGCAGCAGCTGCAGCTAAATAAAAAGGTTTTTCCACTATGATAACAAAAAGGTGAAGCATCGCTTCACCTTTTTTATTTGATCATATATCTTTTCTCTTCTCCACCCCATTCCGCGAAAATGGGATTTCCGCGGGGAATAAGGTATAAAAGCTGACGCTTTTATGGATAAGTTCGCTCCCCTGCTTCGCAGCCACCGCAGCCCACCCATATCCCCGCCGCCGTGCTCAGCGCTTCGCGCTGAGCTGCCGAAGGCTTCGCCTTCGGCAAA
>JAFXKY010000027.1 GCA_017531485.1 Eubacteriaceae bacterium
CCATCCCCGATCCGAATGAAGTATTGGTCTCGCATCTTCAGGAAGAACTTCAAACAATCCCCTTAACATCTGCCTCGTCTGCTCAAAGTTCGGGCTCTTGCTTATGTTATATGACAGAACCTCAGTTGTACACATATCAAGTACCGGTGAAAGATATATCTTCTCACCGCAAACATTGAACTGTGTAACATCTGTCGTCAGTTTTTCATATGGCTTGTCCGCACTGAAATCTCTGTTGATAATATTCTCAGCGGATTCACCCTGCTCACCTTTGTATGAACAGTACTTCTCAGCCTTGACTTTTCCCTTTATTCCAAGCTCTTTCATGAGTTTCAGGACGGTTTTGTGATTGATCACAATACCTTTTGCCTTCAAAGAAAGAAGTATTCTTCGATACCCATAAGACTTATAGTTTTCGTTGAATATATCCACGATCAACTCTTTTATATCCTTATACTTATCTTCCTTCTTCGATTCTTTCAGGTAGTAGTAATAAGTGCTGCGGGGAATACCGGATATCTCCAACAAGTCTTTAAGAGGATATTTCTGCCTTAGTTCTGCAATTATTTTTGCTTTTTGCCGTTCTTTCGCTCTTCCGCAAGAACTAAGGCACTCAGTTTTTTTAAGTATTCAATCTCCATTCTCAGCCGCTGATTTTCAGCGATGAGATCCTCTCTTGTTTTTTCATCAAGCTTCGGTGGTCTGCCTGTTGCTTTCTTTCCTCGTCTTTCTTTTGCCGAACCTTCTGCTCCTTCTTCGAGGTATATGCGTTCCCACCGTAAAACACAACTTCTGTAAGCGTCTTCTTGCTGTCTTGTTGTTGTGAACCAGTATTTTCTGACTGTTTCACGATATGACATATGGTTTTCACGCATATCCATTATAACAGACAGTTTGAACTCCGGGGAATACTTTCTGTTTGTTCTTGTTATTTTACTCATAAAAATATGCACCTCCAAAAGTCTAACTTTTGGGGTGCATATCAGATAAAACGGGATCTTATTTTTATATTATTCGTTTGTTTCTTCTGTGTTTTCACCCTGAGAAGGTTTTCTTCTTACGGATGCGTTGAGAGATTCCTTTGAGCGCTCAAGCTGGAGACAGTATTCTTCCAGAACTGCGGATACTTTTCCGACTTCTTCTCTCGCTTCGTTCATAAGTGCGTGTGACTGTTCAAGGCTGCCAAGACGGATCTTGTACGCATCGACTCTCGCTTTTTTGGTGATGGCGTCGGCACGTGCCTGTGCTTCCTGAGTGATGCTGCTGATGTCGAGGATCTCGTTTTTCTTCACGACAGCCTCATTCACGATAGCCTCAGCTTCACCCTTTGCCCTGCTTATGATTCCCTCAGCATCATCAAGCACTTTCTTCGCCTGAATGACTTCCGGCGGAAGAAGCTCTTTGAGCTCATCGAGAAGATCCAAAAACAGATCCTTGTCGATCATTACCTTTGAAGTAAGGGGTACACTTCCGGCATTTTCAACTTCCTGCTGTAATTTATCAAAAACTTCGTAAATACTCATCTTATTTCTCCGACGATCAGTAGTTATATTTTTTCTTCATAGCTTCAAGCACGTTCGGCGGAACGATCTCGGAAATGTCGCCTTTATATGACGCGATTTCTTTGACCATGCTGCTTGAAACGTATGTATAGATGATGTTGGAAACGAGAAGGACGCTTTCGACCTTTTCGTTGAGCTGACGGTTTGTGAGAGCCATCTGGAACTCATAATCAAAGTCTGTCATGGCGCGAAGTCCTCTTACGACAGTATGTATGCCGACTTTGTCGCAATAATCCACGAGCAGGCAGTCATAGCTGTCAATGACGACCTTATCGCCGAGATGTGCCGTACATTCCCTGATGAGCTGCATTCTTTCTTCGTCCGTAAAAAGACATTTCTTGTTTATGTTCTTTCCGACGATGATGTGTACCCTGTCAAATACCTTGCAGGCTCTTTCTATTATATCGAGATGGCCGCTTGTAATGGGGTCAAAGCTGCCGGGATAAATTGCTTCTTTCATTAACAGTCTTCCTCCGTGTTGTAAAAGTAGACGTTGGTGTGGGCATATGACTTATGTCTGAAAAGATTCATCCTGCCGATCTTTTCGGGCATTATGTATTCCCTTGCACATTCAACGACAATAATTCCGTCTTCACTCAGAATATCCCTCTGAAGGATAAGTTCAACGATCTGTATTCCATTATCGAGCTTATACGGCGGATCAAGAAATATTATATCATATTTATTGGCAGTTGTAGACAAAAATTTGTTCACATCGCTCTTTATTATGTTAAAAAGTTCCTTGTGTTTCGTCTTTTCGATGTTGGAAGTCATTATCCTTATGGATTCGTTGCTTCTTTCCACCATATGTGCATATTCCGCCCCTCTGCTCACCGCTTCGATGGCGATGGCGCCTGTGCCGCTGTAAAGATCAAGGAATCTGCTGTCGGGAACATAGATGCTGAGAATATTAAAAATATCCTCCTTTATCCTGTCCGTCGTCGGTCTTATCAGTTTATCGTCTTTGGGCTCATTAAGCTTCAGCCCGCGGAATCTTCCGGCTATAACTCTCATATATACCTCAGTTCAATACAATAGATTTGTCTGTCGTTATATTTTTAAGTATGCTCTTCACATACTCCATATCCCTCTGTCTTTCGCTTGATAGAAGTTCTTCGCATATCTTATTCACTTCGAAAAAAAGCCCGCTTTCGCTCATCGCCGCTTCCAGAATAAATGAATGTTTCCCGCTCTGCGCATATCCGAAGACGTCCCCGCTGCCGCGGTTCATCATATCCTCCGTAGCGACCTTAAAGCCGTCATTCGTCTTTGTGAGGATATCGAGGCGTTTTTCGTAATTTTCGCTGTATTCACTCATCTGCAAAACGCACCAGCTCTGAAGAGAACTTCTTCCGACTCTTCCGCGGAGCTGATGAAGCTGAGAAAGCCCGAAACGTTCGCAGCCTTTGACCCACATAAGCGTCGCTTCCGGAACGTCGATGCCGACTTCAATGAGGCTTGTGGCAACGAGGAGATTTGTTTTTCCCGAAGAAAAGTCTTCCATGGCCTTTATCTTCTCGTCTTTGTTCATCTGCCCGGTGATATACCCGACTCCATAACCTGCAAAGCCCTTTTTGAATTCTTCATAAACCGCCTGCACGTTTATCATCTCTTCATCATCCACCGCCGGACATACCACATATACCTTCTGCCCCTGATCGAGGATCTTCTTCGCAAATACCCTCAGCCGCTTTTCCATCTTCTCGTCAACGAGATATGTCGCCACTTTCTTCCTGCCTGCGGGAAGAACATCTATTACGCTTACGTCAAGATCCTTGTAAAAACATAAAGCCAGCGTTCTCGGAATCGGCGTCGCACTCATTACCAGCACATGGGGATATACCCCCTTTTTCTCAAGCTCCGCCCGCTGTGATACTCCGTAACGATGCTGTTCGTCGATGATTATAAGGGCGAGATTATGGTATTTCACGTCCTTTGAGAATACTGCGTGGGTACCAAACAAAAGGCTTATTTCTCCCGTTTCAAGGCGTCTGAGAACGTCTGCGCGTTCCTTTTTCGGCATCGCTGAATATATAAGCGCCGACTCATATCCGAGGGCTTTCAGCGTATCGCGATATTTCTCATAATGCTGTCTTGCGAGGATCTCCGTCGGTGCTGTGAACGCCGCCTGAAAGTTGCATCTTATAACGCTGTAAGCCGCCGCCATGGCAACTGCCGTCTTTCCGCTTCCCACGTCCCCCTGCAGGAGCCTGTTCATCTGAAGTCCCTTTTTCATGTCTTCCGAGATCTCCGCAAGCGCCCTCTTCTGCGCTCCCGTCATCTCAAAAGGCAGGGTTTTGAGAAATTCGGATATGAATGAGTCATCTATCACTCTCGAACGGTTCTTCAGCACCGTGCTTTTGTGATACATAAGGCTCACAAGGAAATTCATAAACTCCCCTGCGAGAATATATCTCTTCGCCGCCGTAAGCTCGTCTTCACTTTCCGGAAAATGGATCCCCTCCAATGCCTCATGCCTTGAAGGAAGCTCGAGCCTTTCGCTGATCCAGAAAGGAATGTTTTCAGCGATCTCCGTTCCGTCCAGAGCTGCTTTCAGCGCGCTTTTGAGACGGTTCTGAGTGATCTTTGACTTCTGCGGTATCTTATATATACCCGAAAGCCCTTCCGTCAGGTTCACTATCTTGTCGGCGCGCTCGCATTGTGCGGGATTTAAAGATACGGCACCGCCATTTGAGATCTCAGCAGTGCCGTAAAGTACGTATTCATCACCGACTATAATTGAATTTTTCCTGTATGGCTGATTGTAAAAGACGGCGGAAAACCTGCCGCTTTTACATTCAAAATAAAGTACGGTCTTTGTGAATTTTTTCGATATGAAGTATGTTCTGCCTCCGCTCAAAGCCTTCCCGCGCACAAATGCCTTGCTCTTCGGAAGGATCCCTTCCAGAGTGTCGCTTATCATTCCGCGGTCAATATGACGAGATGGGTAATATTCAAGAAGATCTTTTATTGTATCAATTCCCATTTCCGAGAAATTTGCCGCGATCTTCTCTCCGATGCCCTTTATGCTCTCAAGGCCCTGATTTTCGTACAGCATTACTCTACACCGATAATATAATAGTAAAGCGGCTGTGAGCCTTCTGAAAGCTCGATGTCGCAGTCTTCATATTTTTCGGAAAGCTCATCTGCGAGCGCTTCAGCTTCTTCTTTTGTTACGTCTTCGCCGTAATAAACAGAAATAAGCTCGCTGTCTTCCGTTACCATTCTGTCAAGAAGCTGTATCATCGCTTCCCTGACGCTCTTTTCGCAA
This sequence comes from Eubacteriaceae bacterium, assembly GCA_017531485.1. GTDB lineage: Bacteria > Bacillota > Clostridia > Eubacteriales > Anaerofustaceae > SVCP01. Next base: position 4,834 of record JAFXKY010000027.1, read on the forward strand.
ACGACGATGTCTTCGTTCATCATTCCGAGGATATCCCCTTCGTGGATCTCAATTCCGGAAACGCTTGTGTCGCGGACAGCAAATGTGACCTGACCTGTGGTGACTTCGCCTTTTGCTTCGTTCATAGCTTCGATGTTTCCTTCAAGCTCTTCTTCCGGTGAGAACGCGATCATTGCGGCAATAGCCTGCGGAAGGTTTCTCGTTTCAACAACAGTGATGTTTTTGTCACTGATCTCAATAGTCTGTTTTGCAGCCATGATGATGTTTTTGTTGTTGGGAAGAAGGATATAATGATCCGCATCGGTGTTCTGGATAATGTTGAGGAAATCTTCTGTTGACGGGTTCATCGTCTGTCCGCCTTTGATGATATAATCAACGCCGAGCTGCTTTAAGATGTCTTCAAATCCGTCTCCTGCGCATACTGATGCGATGACGTATTTCTTGTGTTCTTTGTCGTAAATGTCTTCAGCTTTTGTTTCAGCCTGAACATCGCCGAACATTTCGCTGTGCTGACGACGCATATTTTCGATCTTGATCTTTTCGAGTTCACCGCATCCCGCAGCGTGCTTCATAGCTGTCCACGGTTCGTTTGTGTGGATATGAACCTTGATGATCCTGCCGTCCTGGATAACGATGAGGCAATCGCCGAGCTTGAAGAGTTTTTCCGTAAGTGAGCGTTCATATTCTTCATCGTCTTTTGTGCGGATGAGGAATTCTGTGCAGTAAGCAAATGTGATCTCTGAATCGATCTCTCCGATCATTCCTTCAGTTTCTTCGCCGCCTGATGTTCCGTCAGAGATGACGATGTCATTTCCTTCGATTGCTGCGAGAGCGCCTTCGAGGATGCAAAGAAGACCTTTGCCGCCTGCATCAACTACGCCTGCCTGTTTGAGGACAGGAAGAAGATTCGGTGTGTTTTCGAGGGCTTTGTCGCCTTCTGCGAGGATGTCACGGAGGAATACATCAACATCCGTATACTTCTCATAATTCGCAACGGCAAATTCGCTCATCATTCTCGCAACCGTAAGGATCGTTCCTTCCGTCGGCTTCATAACGGCTTTGTAAGCCATTTTGCTTGCGCCGTCGAATGCGTTTGCAAGGTTCTGTACGTCAATGACACTTTTTCCTGCGAGAGATTTTGAGAAACCTCTGAAAAGCTGTGAAAGAATAACTCCTGAGTTGCCTCTTGCGCCCATGAGTGCGCCTGTTGATGCGTTTACGGCACATTCGCCTACAGTACCCGGGATCTGCTTTGTAAGCTCATCCTTTGCGTGCTGCATCGTGAGTGCCATATTTGTTCCTGTGTCACCATCCGGAACGGGGAATACGTTAAGACTGTTTACTTCGCTTTTTTTGTTTTCAAGATTAGCGTATCCGCTTTTTATCGCGCGGACAAAAAGCTCGCTATTTACTTCCTTGTGCATAAATACCTCTTACAACACTCTGACATAATTCACGTGAACATTGATCTTTTTGACCTTCACGTCTGTCTGAGCCTCAACATTATATTTGATAGTATCCATAAGATTTTCGGCAACACTCGTAAGGCGGAGCCCGAATTCCATGATTACGTATACGTCGATGATAACTTCGTCTTTATCTTCGCCGCAGCTTTTCTCTTCAATGTCTACATACGTTACTTCCACTCCCTTTGAGAGTTCGGCAGCATCACGCGGAATGATCCTGTTTAAGATAGGCATCTTCTTGCTGATACCGACAACACCAAAACACTCTGTCGCAGCGATAGCAGCGATCTGTTTGATGTAGGAAGCGGGAGAATTTTCTTTTTTATTTTTAATATTTTCCATAGAGTTCTCCATTCTGATGTGCTATAATACACATTATACCACAAAATTTCTTAATTACCATGCTTTTATCACAGATAATGTTATTATATTAAAAGAAGTAAAAAAATCAAGCATTTAAACGCATTTTTCTGTTGCTTTTTGTATAGGGTATGTGCTATAATAGCTAGCGTAGTTGCCCGATTGGTAATTACGGACGTGATTTTAAATGTTAGGAGTGTGAATAGGATGTCTAACCAATGTTACGTATGCGCTAAGGGTACTGTTGCCGGAAATACTGTAAGCCACTCAAATATCCATACTAAGAGAGTATTCAAACCGAATCTTAAAAAGGTAAGAATCATTGAAAATGGAACAGTTAAGAGTGTTAGCGTCTGCACAAGATGCCTCAGAAGCGGAAAAGTTGAAAGAGCGTAAGTATAATAACTTAGTCAGATAAGGCAGTTCAGAACTGCCTTTTTTGCATTTTTTGGTTAAAATTTTGAACATATTCTGAAATCGCCATTGTGACAGTTTTAAACTGATAACATCATTTATTATGCTGAATTTTTGATATTGATTTTATTGTCGGAATATTATATAATAATCTCAGCAAAAGCAAATATGATTCAAGAAAGGAAAAAGTCCATGCAGAACATGAATGAACCTTTATATACTCCTCTTACTCAGGAGCAGATAGACAAGTATCTCGCAAGACTCGAACTGGAAAGACCTGAAGCTCTTACAAAAGAATACTTGGACAAACTGGTTCTCAATCACCAGACACACGTCGCTTTCGAAAACATCGACGTATGTCATTATGAAAGACCTATCTCACTTAACATTGCCGATCTTTTCAATAAGATCGTTGAAAGAAACCGTGGCGGATATTGCTTTGAATTAAACGGATTATTCGTAAAACTCCTCCAGGGTCTCGGATATGACGCATATTCAAGCCCGTGCAGAATGGGCGATCCGAACATTCCGGGTCCCGTAATGCACCGCGGCAACGTTGTCAACCTCAACGGAAAGAAATATTTCTGTGACGTAGGATTCGGCGGACCGATGCCCCCGGGAGCTATTGAGTTCGTTGAAGGCGTTCGTCAGGTAGTTGACGGCGAAACATTCTGGGTTGAACAGGTTGATGATTACTGGTGGCAGCTCAAGAGAATGACAAAAGGTACAAGCGAAACAGGCGGAGTAGGACCGTATGATCCGGCAACTATCGACCTCATCAGAGAAGTTGACGTTATGAGAATCTCTACAGCTGAATGGTACGCACCTGACTTCCTCGCTCCGAACCGCTCTTGCGGCGAAGGCCCGAATGCACGTTTCAGAGGCAGAGTAATGGTTTCTCTCAGAACACCGACAGGTTCAAAAGGCCTCAGCAGCGATACGTTCACAGTTATCGAAAACGGCGTAAGAACAAGAACACCGGTTACACCGGAAGAAATCCCCGTTATCCTTAAAGAACACTTCAACATCACACCGGAACAGTAAGATAAATATATTATAAGAAAGGAAAACACATCATGCAGAATATGTATGAAGGTTTATATATACCTCTCACAGACGAGCAGATCGACAAATATCTTGAGAGAATCGAAATGCCGAGACCTGAAAAACTCGACAAAGAATACCTCGACAAGCTCGTTTTAAACCATCAGACACACGTTGTATTTGAAAATATCGACGTTTGCGACTACGACAGACCGATCTCTCTCAATACAGCAGACCTTTACAACAAGATCGTTGAAAGAAAACGCGGCGGATACTGCTTCGAACTCAACGGACTTTTCATCAAACTTCTCCAGGGTCTCGGATATGAAGCATGGTCAAGCCCCTGCAGAGGAATCATGGGTTCTATCGAAATGCCCGGCGCTGTTATGCACCGCGGCAACACTGTAAGGATCGACGGCAAATTATATTTCTGCGACGTAGGTTACGGCGGACCGATGCCCCCGGGAGCTATCGAATTCGTTGACGGCGTTCGTCAGGTAGTTGACGGCGAAACATTCTGGTTTGAAGCTCACAGAGAATACTGGTGGCTCATGAAGAGAATGACAAAAGGCACAAGCGAATCAGGTATGCTCGGAGCTTACGATCCGAACACTATCAACGAAGTAAAAGAAGTTGACGTTATGCTCATGTCTCCGCAGAAATGGGAAGCTGCAGACTTCGTTCTTCCGAACGAAACATGCTCTATGGGCGAAACAGCTATCTTCAAAAACAGACACATGGTTTCTCTCAGAACACCGACGGGATCAAAAGGACTTAACGACGAAGTATTCACAATTATCGAAAACGGCGTAAGAACAAGAACACCCATCACAAAAGATGAGATCCCCGGCCTTCTCAAAGAACACTTCAACATCACACCGGAACAGTAATTACATAACATAAAGGAAGCGTTTTCCGCTTCCTTTTTTATTTATCTGTAACCATACCAAGCCCCACCGCCCGCCCGATCCCCCTGCGGCACCCTGCGCCGCTGTCCCCCTTATCCTAAGGGGGATACGAAATACCAAAAAGGAAGCCTGACTAAGCTTCCTGATTTGTCTTCATATATTCCTCAGCTTCCCTGAGAAGTATTTCCCTGTCATTCGGAATATCTCCGTCAATGACCTTTTCGAGAAGTCTTTCAAGACAGTCCCCTATCTTCCTTGACGGGGAATATCCCATGGACAAGATGTCTTTTCCGTCTATATTGAGTTTTTTAAGTGAGAGACAGTCTCCTCTTTTGATTATTTCCCGGGCAATATCTTTTATGTTCTCAAATTTATCAACCCTTAAAAATCCCGGTGCCTGAGCAAGATTGTCAGCGATCTTTATATCCATAAGCATGAAAAACAGCCTTTCGCCGAGCTTTGCAAGCTTTCTTCTTACGGACTTTTCTTCCGCAGGAATGTCGCTGTCATGCTCTTTTATGAGTGTATACACATCTTCCAGCGTCTTGTTGTCACACCTCAGATCCGTCAATATCGCCTTTGCCATCTCCGCACCTTTCGCCGGATGACCCTTGAAGTGCTTTACTCCATTTTCATCTACCGTTGCACAAGCCGGCTTTGCTATGTCGTGAAAAAGCCCCGCAAGACGAAGAACCTCATCTTCCGGAAGACCGGCAACAACTTTCGCCGTGTGTGCGGACAGAGTCAGATTGTGGTGATAATTCTGCTGATCATAACCGATCATCTCGGAAAGCTCCGGAATAACTGATGCAAGGATGCCCATATATTCATTAAGGACTTCCTCACAATTTTTCCCCATGACCGTCTTTTTCAGCTCTTCGAAAACGCGCTCTCCGGATATTTTTTTAAGATTGTCTGCCTTGACAAAAGCAGCTTTTTTCGTGCCTTCATCAAGAGTATAACCAAGCTGCGAAGAAAAACGCACCGCGCGCATTATCCTGAGAGCATCTTCATCAAATCTCTTTTCAGCATCTCCCACACATCGGATGACACCGTTTTTGATGTCCTCAACGCCGCCGTAATGATCCACATACCCTTCCGCAGGATTATACCCGATGGAGTTCATGGTGAAATCCCTTCTCGCGGCATCTTCCTTGAATGACGTTACGAACTTCACTTCCTCCGGATGTCTGCCGTCGGAGTATTCCCCGTCGGTGCGGAATGTGGTTATCTCAAACGGCTCTCCGTCTATGACAGGCGTTATGGTTCCGTGCTTTTCTCCCGCAAGGATGAGGGTATATTCTTTGAAGAGTTCTTTCAGCTCTTCCGTGGATGCGGAAGTCGTCATGTCATAATCATTTATAGTCCGCCCCATAAGATGATCCCTTACGCATCCGCCGACGACATAAACTTTATGACCGCTTTTTTCTATTATATTTATAGCTTTAAGTACGCTTTCGGGCAGTACCCACATATTATTCACCTGCCTTGAAATTATAGATCGGCTTGATTATATTTACTATTTCCGCCGTTTCCCCGATCTGTGATGTTATTGCATCCATGCTCTTGTACGCCATCGGACATTCGTCGAGGGTGTCCTTATGCACGGATGTCGTATATATCCCCTTCATGCTGTCTTCGTATTCCTTCATGGAAAAACGTTCCTTTGCCGCCTTTCTGCCGAAAAGACGACCTGCACCATGCGGCGCTGAGTTGTTCCATTCGGGATTTCCTTTTCCAATGCAAATAAGGCTTCCATCGCGCATGTTTATGGGAATAAGAAGCTTTTGTCCTTCGTTCGCACTTACCGCACCCTTGCGAAGGATCATGCTTTCCATGTCAATGTAGTTATGAATCGTCGAGAAGCTTTCCATTACGTTAAGTTCAAGCCCGTCGACGATCGTTTCGACCATCGCTTTTCTGTTTACCGCCGCATAATGCTGCATGATCTTCATGTCGTGCAGATACGCCATCATAAGCGTGTCTTCCAGATAAGAAAGGTTCTTTTCTATTTTAAGGCTGTTCTGCTTGCAGTACTCCACAGCCTGCTTCTGATAATAATTCGCAACCTGCAAGCCGATGTTGCGGCTTCCGGAATGAACACAAAGATAAAGATATCCTTCTTCATCCTTATCGATTTCAATAAAATGATTGCCGCCGCCCAATGTGCCGACGCTGAGATATCCCCTCTGCGTATCTACACTGTCCTTGCAGATAAGCTTGTCGAGAGTTACTTCTTCCGAAAGTCTGTGATATTTCTTTCTGATACGCTTTCCGGAAGGTATCTTGTCATAAATCAGCCTGTCAAGCTCCTTCAGGTCAATATTTCGATTTGTGAGCTTAACCGTTTCTATCCCACAGCCGATATCAACTCCAACGAGGTTCGGCACAACGCTGTTATTAACAGTCATCGTCGTTCCGATAGTGCAACCCGCCCCTGCATGAACGTCAGGCATGATGCGGATCTTGGATGAACTCATAAATTCATAATTGCATATATTCTTGATCTGATCCATCGCAGAGTATTCCACTTCGTCTGCGTAAACAATGGCTGTATTGTATTTCCCTTTTATTTCTATCATTTTAATACCTCTGATTTTATTTTAACACACCAAAAGATAATTCACAACGGTGTATGTTTTGTATTTTACCACACAGCACTTCTAATATTTACCGATCAGATGCACTTCCCCATTGAAAAAGGGGTACTCAAACTGAGTACCCCTGCGTCTGTGCTATTAAATTTTTATGTTAATTTCTAAGGAAATTACATCATCGGGTCCATACCGAGTGCCGGGTGACCTTTTTCTGTGAGGAATGCCATGAGAGCTTCTTCATCAGCTGCTGTTTCTTCGTCAGCGATCATGTCGCAGAAGTTGTCGATGCCATAGAGTTCTTTAGCTGTAGCATTGAGTTTTTCAGCAACTTCTTCTTTAAGAGCCTTCGGCATCCATACGATACGTTCTACGCCGCCTTCAGCTGCCATGAACTTCTTAGAAGGAATGAAGTTCTTACCATGTCCCATGAAGCCCGGTGTCTGAACGCCGCCGCCTGTCATAGAAGCGAGGTCGCCGAATGTCATACCGATCGGTGAGTAGCCTGTGAATTCACGGTTAACGATAACTACGCCGTTTGACATCGGTTCGATACCGCAGATACATTCGAAGCATCCGCAAGATGTCATCGGGTCTTCCATGATTGAGTAGAGAGTTACTCTTTCAACAGCGCCTCTGGAATATTTGTTAACAGCTGCGTCAACGCCATCCCATCTGCCGAGTCTGTCGTCCTGCGGACCGTCTTTAGTAACGATCTGGCACGGACCTTCCGGATTGAGTTCTTTTGTAGCTTTAGCATCGAGCCAAGATACAGCACCGCAAAGACCAAGTCTTTCCGGAGTTACGATACAAACGTGAGACGGTGAGAATGACTGGCACATTGTGCATGTGTAGAATACGTCAACTGATTCGTCTGTGAGTGAACCAAGTCTTTCGTCTCTCTTTTCGTATGTAGCTGCAGCGAGTTCATGTCTGAGTTTAGCTGTTTCTTCAGGATCTGTGTAGATTGTTACCTGGCATTTGTCGCAAACTGCTTCAAATTCGTTCTTGATAAGAGCCCAGAGAAGTTCGCCGAAGTGTCTAGCTCTCCAACCAGCTTCAAATGCTGCTTTAGAAACACGGATTGTGATCATGTCTCTCTGACCTGTGTGCATGATACCTTCACACTGGTTGATGTAAGCGTGGATCTTTCTTTCGATAACTGATTCGAAGTCCGGCTGCATTGCTTTACCAGCGATGTCAACAACGTAAGCGAGGTTGATTCTTGAACCTGCTTCGAATTCATCGAGGTCTTTACCTACGAGTGTGATCTTGTGATCTTCTACTTCTGAAGCGTCGCGTGTTCTTACGAGTTCGAAAGCGTCAAGTCTTGAACCGTTAGCTTCGATCTGCATGTCGCCACGACGAATGATTTCGCCTTCGAAAGCAGGAGCAACAGCGATAGGTACATCGATGTCAGTAATTTTGAGTTTGATTCCTCTTGCTTCGATTGAAGCCGGGATGTAGTTTTCGTAACCATCATAGATGATGAGTGATTTCGGAACGCTCCATGTGTTTTCTTTGTCATCTGTGATAACCGGGAAACCAAGAGCGATAGCGCCAGCACCACAACCAACTGTTCTGTCAGAAAGCGGAGCGAATGCGTTAACGAAAGCTTTAACTCTGTCTTTTGTGTAAGCGAGGATGCCGTCATAGTCGCCGGGCTGGATAGCACCGAAGATGAGAGCAGCACGGATAGCTACTGATACAACGTGGATAACTGATTCGAGTTCCGGACCGCAGGGAACGACACGGATCTTGAATCCCATGTTTACGTTAGCTTCGATAGCCTGATCAATGATTCCGCCAGTCATGAATACCATGATACCTTTTGACTGGTAACCTTTGATGAGGTCAGCAGCGATTTCTTTTGACGGAGCCGGTCCGATAAGAACTGCAACGCCCGGGATGTCGTCTGTTACGAGCGGTACACCGAGTTCACGGATTTCAGCGTCTGACATATGACCATGATATTTATCGTCATACGGTTTTTCGCCGTCGTTCATAACGTATTTCATTGTTTCGATAACTTCAGCTGAGAGTGCTGTAGCGATACCTGATGTGAATGCGTGGTGAAGTCTGTTTTCCTTAACCATCATTTCCTGGATTGCAGGAAGAGCTTCGTTTTTGATAGCGCCAAGTGTTTCGTATTTTTTAGCTGTGAAAGCATAAAGGCAGGGGATACCGTATGCTGTGTTCGGTAATGATACTGCTTTATCTTCACCGTATTTAGCGATAGCTTCATCAACGGCTTTAACTGCCATGTTGAACATGTCGTCAGAACCGTTAAAAACTCTTTCAAAAAGTGTCATCTATTTTTACCTCGTAATTTTTTTTATGGTTGACTATTTAGTCAATTTATTGTCAATCTTTTGCTTTATGGCTTTAATCTCCTCAATCGCCTTTTCGCTGAAATCAAACGGAGATTTGCCTTGTCTGTCTGCGTCTATTACTTCCTGATTATAGTGAACGAATCCTAAAAGGTCTTCACCGATATTGTCCATAATAAACTTTTCATCCTGTTCATCCCTCACTTTATTCGCAACGACCTTAACTTCCGTTACGCCGAGATCAAGTGCGAGCTGTTTGACTTTTTTATAAGTCTGGATGCTTCTTGCGCCCGGCTCGATGACTACGATGAATGCATCAACGCTGTCAGCCGTTCCTCTTGCAAGATGCTCGATGCCCGCTTCCATGTCCATGATAACTACGTCATCACTGTGAAGGACAAGGTGTGAAATGATCCTTTTGAGAATAACGTGTTCGGGACAAACGCAACCGCTTCCGCCTGTATCAACTGTACCGAGAGTGAGCAGCTTGACTCCGTTGACTTTCTTTGAATACTTATCCGGAATATCGTCTACCCTCGGATTGATTTTGAAGAATTTACCGAAGTTGTCTGCGCTGGAGCCCGTTCTTTCAGCTGCAAGCTGCTTCATTTCCGAGATCGGAACGATTTCAGCAACTTCTTCGGGTGTGAACCCAAGTGCAAGACCTAAGTTTGCGTCCGGATCCGCGTCTACTGCGAGAACGCTTTTTCCTTCTTCAGCATAAAGTCTTGACAAAACAGCGGAGAAAGTCGTTTTTCCTACACCGCCTTTACCTGATACGGCAATTTTCATAAGATTAAATCCTCTTTTCTAATTTGGTAATAATTTAGATTAGATGCCTAAAGCAAGTCTCTTAGCTTCGATGTTTTCGAGCATGAGGTCGCCAAGTTTTTCCATATCTGTTTCGAATGTGAAGCTTGCGCCTACCCATTCCTTGATTCCATCCTGGAGGAAGTTAGAAACAACGTCTGAACCGCCAACGTACGGAACTACGCCGAGGAATGTGTCGATACCTGTAGCTACTACGTAGTTACCGATAGAAACAGCTTTTTCTGACATCCATTCCGGAGCACAACCAACAACCGGCATCTGAGGAACGTCAACGCCCCACTGTGTTGCTACGTCACAAACGAGTCTCATCATACGGCTGATGTCTACGCAAGAACCCATGTGGAGTACCGGCGGAATGTCAGCGAGTTCGCAAACTCTCTTCATACCTGCGCCGCAGATATCTTTAGCTTCTTTGCTCATAAGACCAGCTTTAGCAGCAGCCTGTGCAGAACATCCTGAGAGTACGATTACGCAGTCGTTCTTGAGCATTTTCTTCATAAGTTCGATGTGACCGAAGTCTGTACGGATCTTCGGGTTGTTGCAGCCTACTACTGCTACAGCACCACGGATAACGCCTGATGTGATGCAGTCTACGAGCGGCTGGTATGTACCTGTTTCATCTACGTAAGAGTTTGTAACTGTATCGAGCTGTTTGATAATAGCTTCGCAAGAGTAACCTACAGTTGCTTTTCTCTTCATATCCGGAATGTATACTGATTCTTTATCTCTGTTCTTGAAGTTTTCAACTGCTTCTCTAACGATAGCTTTTGCGTTAGCACCAGCTGTTTCTACGCTGAACGGGATGTGTGTAGCGTACGGGATACGAGCGATTTCGCTTGTTGTGATGAATTTTGTGTGGAAGCACTGAGAGAGCGGTCCAAGTGCCGGGAAGATACACTGAATATCAACAATAACTGCTTCTACAGCGCCTGTGAGAATGCAGTTTTCCTGCTGGAGGAAGTTTCCTGCCATCGGGATACCGTGACGCATTGTAACTTCGTTTGATGTACAGCATACGCCTGCGATGTTGATGCCTTTAGCGCCAACTTCTTTAGCGAGAGCAACGAGTTCAGGATCTTCAGCGTATTTAACGATCATTTCTGAGAGTGACGGGTCATGGCCGTGAACGATGATGTTTACGCAGTCAGCATCGAGTACGCCAAGGTTAGCTTCTGTATCTCTCGGCATCGGTGTACCGAACATGATATCAGAGAATTCTGTACCCATCATTGAGCCGCCCCAACCGTCTGAAAGTGCAGAACGGAGTGCCTGTCTCATAAGAGCGATCGGTTCTGAAGAACAACCCATGTGTGTTCTGTGGAGACATTCAGCGATTTCTCTGTCGATTGCTCTCGGTTCGATTCCTTCTCTTGCCCAAGCTTCCTGTCTGTCTTTAGAAGCCCATTTGATGAATCTCTGTACACCGTGAACTTTACCGTATTCGAGAAGACCGATTTCAGCTACTTCGTGAGCGATGTCATAAATGTCTCTGCCTTCTGTTTCAACTTCCCAGTCTTTAGCGATTTTGAGGAGTTTGTCAACGTCTTTTACCTGATAATCTTTGTCAGCTGCAGTCTGTGAGAATGTGTGCATGATTTCACGACCGTGGTCTGAGTGAGCTGCTGTACCACCAGCTGAGAATCTGAGGTAGTTTCTAGCTACGATACCGTGAACGTCGCATCCGCAGATACCTCTGCTTGCTTTCTTTGTAATACGGCAGGGACCCATAGAACAAATTCTGCAGCAAACGCCTTCTTCACCGAATGTACACTGCGGTTTCTGAGCAGCTTTTCTGTCTTCCCAAGTTTCTGTACCTTTAGCTACAGCGATATCATGAAGTTTTGCATACTCTTCTTCCATCTTTTCGATAGGGATAAGAAGTTTTTCAGTAGCCTTAGCAATTCTTGCTTCAAGAGCTGTAAGTTTTGTAGTTTCCATCGAAACCTCCTTCTTAATGTGTCTGAAAAAATATTATTCAATACCCCGGATCTTTAGACCGGGATATAATTGAAACTCGGTCAACGGTTTACCCGTTTTACCACCAATATTGTATCAAATGCTTACCTAAAACTCAACGTTTTTTTGGCATACAGTTCGTTTTCAGACGTTTTTACCCCTTTTCGGGGCACATACGTCCCACTAACTTGAATGATTTTAATTTGAATCCATAATTCAGCCATTAAAATGAGTAAAAGGAAAGTCATTCAATTCAGAAATTGAAAATTTTATATTTGTAGAAAATCCACCCGTAAAAAACGCCGTTTTCTACTCATCTTCCCCGTTTATCGGCTCTTTCATTCCCTCAAAATCAGGGTTTGAATAACAGCGGCGGCATACGGGAATGTAGCTGTCGTTTCCGCCGATGAGGATCTGTTCGCCTTCATAGACCGGCTTTCCGTCCACAACTCTCAGCACCATAGTTGCCTTTTTATTGCAGAACCAGCATATCGTCTTGATTTCCTCGATCTTGTCCGCATAAATAAGAAGTGCCTGACTGCCTTCGAAAAGATTGTTCTGGAAATCGTTTTTAAGACCGTATACGATTACAGGAATGTTCATGTCGTCAACGACCTTAGTAAGCTCCTCGACCTGCCTTCTCGTAAGGAACTGACCTTCGTCCACGAGAATGCAGTATACTTTCTGACGGTCCTGTCCGTTCTCTTCGCGTACGACGTCAATGATGGATGTTGAATTGTTGAAAGTATGAGCCTTTCTCTTCAGACCGATCCTTGAAGCGACATATCCCGTGCCGTAACGGTCATCAAGTCCTGAAGTAAAGAGAAGGACTCTCTTGCCCTGTTCTTCGTAATTATGGGCGATCTTGATAATTTCGATTGATTTGCCTGCGTTCATGCTGGCATAACGGTAATAAAGCTGTGCCATATTCTCCCCCTGTGTTTTCACTCGGTATATTCTATCACATTTTGACACTTAATTTAAGATAAATGTAAAAAAAACTATCATTGGGATGAATTGTGGTTTATAATCTCATTAAAGGTGAAAACATGAAGAAAATAATATTACTTATCCTCTCCCTCCTTCTTGTGCTCCCCGTATGTTCCTGCGAACGGGACCTCATCAACAATGCGGACACGGGAGAGATCATCCTTACGGAAAAAAAATATTCCTATACCGACGGAACGTACTACGCAGGATACGGATATTTCCGCCCTGACGGAACTTCCCCCGCAGCAATGGTGATTATCTCCGACGGACTCATCAAAAGCATCAGATTCGACTATTTCAACTCTTCCGCCGATTCCGTCCTTGAAAATAAAGACGCTGAAAATCCGGAAAAGATAAATGAACTCAAAAGCGCGAGAAAAGCACTCTATAACCAGACCCTCTCCATGCAGAGCGTCACGGGCATAAACTACACGCGCGACGATGTCTTCACCGAAGACTACCTCACCCTCATTTCCGCGATCCTCAGAAGCGCCTCATCAGGAGGACAGACGACGATGATCCTCCCCCTCAGCGGAGTTTATGAAGCAAGAGAAAATATCACCGACGAATTGACTGCCGTAATGAAAGTTTCTTTCCTCTCCGACAACATCTCCGATATCTCTTTTGATATCATCTCCCCCGACGGAAATTCCATCGCGGAAGATGAAGCCCTGTGCACAGAACTCTTCGGCATCACTCCGGAAGACTTCCGGGAAGTCAGAAATGTTTTGGAAAAACTTCCTGTGGATAACTCACTTTCCAAAACAGACGGCGACGAATCCCTTGAGAAGATCTTTGCAATATATAACGACCTGTCTGCACAGATCGAAAAACTCAGGATAAAAACCGACTTCAATTTCAAAAAATTATTCTGACAGACAATACCACACGACCGCAAAAGCGGTCGTTTTTACTTATATAAACGTTCTCCGGCTCCCCTGCTCCGCAGCCACCGCTGCCCGCCCGCATCCCCCTGTCACCTTCGCGGAAGTCGCTCGGTGACATCCCCCTTACAGGTAAGGGGGACAGAAGCGGCGCTTCGCAACTCCTCACTCGCTGCGCTCGTTCGGCGCTCGCGCCGCAAAAAAAACCACCGGAAATATTCCGATGGTTCACCATTATTCGTTTTCTAAAATGTAAGAGATCTCAAGCCACTCATCTTCAAGCTCCTGATACTTTTCCCCGAGCCTGTCGTAATGCTCAAGTATCTCCTTGGCTTTGATACCGTCCTTGTAAAAATCCTCTCCGTTCATGTCCTCTTCGATCTTTGCCCTTTCGACTGAAACCGCATCCATCTCTTCTTCGAGCTTTTCAAGACGGACTGTGTGACGCCTTCTCATATCCTTGCTCAGAGGTTTCTTGCCCGCTTCACCCTTGCGGCTTTCCGGCTTCGTTTCGGCTTTTCTCACTTCCACCGCTTCAACAGGCGCCGTGTCAAGAATGAATCTCGCATTGGCTTCTTCGTAAGGCAGATCATACATATATGCCTTTCCTTTGTCGATGAAGATCATCCTGTTCGCAAGACTTCTGAGGAGATATCTGTCATGGGATATTACGAGTATCGTACCTTCAAAATTCCTCATGGCTTCTTCAAACACTTCGTTTGAAGAAATGTCAAGATGGTTCGTCGGTTCGTCCAGAAGAAGCAGATTGCATTTGCCGATCATCAGTTTCGCGATGGCAACGCGGCTCTTTTCTCCGCCTGAGAGAACGCCGATCTGCTTGTATACTTCATCTTCCGTGAACAGAAGTCCGCCGAGAAGATTTCTTACTGCGAGGACGTCCTTTCCGCTGTACTGAACAAGCTCATCCACAATGGTGTTCTCCGGATTGAGGTCTTCATGCTCCTGCTTGAAATGAGTGATGGAGACACCGCTTCCGATGATGACTTCTCCGGAGATGGGCTCGATCTGACCTGTGATGGTCTTCAGAAGCGTACTCTTTCCCGTGGCATTGTCCGCACATATTCCGATGCAGTCGCCGGCTTTGATGTCCATATTGAATCCGCTCGCAACGACCTTTCCCGGATAACCTATCGTCAGATCCACAAGCTTTAAGATATTCCTGCTGACGAGAGATTCATATTCGAGCTTTATTCCCGCAACCTTGTTTTCCTTGGGCTTTTCGAGAACTTCCACCTTCGCCAGAAGCTTTTCACGGCTTTCTGCACGCTTGATGCTCTTTTCACGGTTGAAACTCTTCAGTTTTTCAATTACAGCCTTCTGCTTTGCGATGTATGCGGCGTTTTTCTTGTACGCATTCATCCTCGCAAGGAACCTTTCGTCGCGCTGCGTGACATATGCGGCATAATTGCCTTTGTAAAACTCGATGGTTCCGTCGACCATCTCCCAGATCTGGGTCACAGTCGTTTCGAGGAAATATCTGTCGTGGGATACTATAATGTAAGTATGAGGATAATTCTGTAAATACCCTTCGAGCCACGAAATGCTGCGAAGATCGAGATAGTTCGTGGGTTCGTCCAGAAGAAGAAGCTCCGGCTCTTCGAGGAGTATCTTCGCAAGGGCAACCCTCATCTTCTGCCCGCCGCTGAGTGTGGAGATCTTTCTCTGCAGGTCCTCGTCCGAGAATCCCAGACCTTTCAGGGTGGAAGATGTGAGACTTTTGTAATAATATCCTTTGTTTTCTTCAAATGTTTCCCTGAGGGAATCATAGCTCTTCGTAAGCCTTTCAAGCTCATCTCTGTCCTCGGTGCCCGAAAGCTTTTCGAGAAGCTCCTCAAGACGGTTTTCCATACTAATAAGCTTTTCGTGCGCCTTTAATGCTTCTGAATATACCGTTTCGTTGCTGTCGAGATTCAGATTCTGATTGAGAGTACCGATCCTGAGACCGCTTTTGTGAAAGACTTCGCCTGAGTCGATGTCAAGTTCTTTTGTGATTATTTTCAGTAGAGTCGATTTTCCGCTTCCGTTGACTCCGATAAGCCCGATGCGGTCGCGTTCGTTGATGACGACGTCGATTCCCGAGAGGACTTCTTCGGATCCGTAGCTTTTCTTTACTCCGCTAAGTGATGCAAGCATTTTATTCTTCCTTTTTGGTTATCTTTCTTCTGTTTCCTTCTTCGTCTACGATAACGACGCTCTCAACAACCTGAGTCACGTTCCGTCTCCAGATCTCGATGTATTCTTTTCTGAGGACAGCCTGTTCTTCAAGCTCTTCGGGAGTGAGTCCGACTGTCTTTTTCTTTCTTGCAAGTTCGTTTATTCTGTCAATCTTTTCTTTTAACATATCTAACCTCTATTCTGATTTGATTATATCGTCAATGTGATCAAGGATGAATCTCTGGGCATCCGCGCTGTATAAATTGACCAGATATTCCGCATCCGCTCCGAGATACTCATTTGACGAGATCCCTACAGAAATACCTTTTTCCGACGGCCCGCGGAATTTTTTTCCGTTAAAATCCTTCATCTCAAGATACCCGTTTTTAAGAAGCCATCCGGTGATCTGCCTGCCGCGGAGACGCTGCATATCCGGCTCCCTTGCGTGTTCGTTGATGATCTGAGTAAATTTGCTGATTATCAGATTCTCGGAAGATATGGGAACAGATCTTCTTGCCTGCTCCGTCATTGCAAACGGACGTGGCGTACTGCTTTCTTCCTTCACAAGCTCTCCCAGAACTTCACACACAAAGCCCAGACAATTTACTATGCCTTTATTTTTAGCATCACTCTCATCAAACAACATACTGCCGTTGTTCGGATGAAGTCCGCTTTTCATCTTTTCAAGATACCCTACCGCATACACTATCTTGGCGAGCTGCTCTTTACTGTACTTTCCCATTTCTCCCTCCGGGATATTTATTCTTCCGATGCCGCCACTCCTGCGCTGTGGCCTGTTGAAAATGCCAGCTGCAGGTTATAGCCCCCCGTAAATGCGTGAAGATTCAATACCTCTCCTGCGAGATAAAGCCCCTTCACAATCTTGGATTCCATTGTGGACGGATTCACTTCTTTCAGCTTTACTCCGCCTGTCGTTATTATCGCTTCCTTAAATCCGGCGTCGGATGAAATATGAACCGGAAGCGCCTTTATGAGATTCACAAGCTCCTCGCGCTCCTTTGTAGTGATCTGATTGACCTTCTTTGTCGGTGAGATACCGCTAAGATCAACCACCACCTTCGCAAGGGACTTCGGCATGAGCTTGTCAAGGGAATTCTTGAATTCCCTGTTGGTGTTTTCCGAAAAATCCTTCAGGATCCTCTTGTCGAGAGTTTCCTTTGAAAGCGCAGGCTTGAGATCAATGGTGACGAGGACGTTTTTATATTCCTTCACAAAACAACTCATCGTCAGAACGATCGGGCCGCTGATGCCTTTGTGAGTAAACAACATCTCCCCGAAACGCCTGTCCGTAAGCTTTCCGTCAACGTATAAACTGCCTTCTACGTTCACAAGACTCAGCCCTGCAAGACTTTCCACCCACTTGTCCTTCGCAACAAACGGCACAAGTGCAGGACGCGGAGTTTCGATGGTATGCCCGAGCCTTTTAAGGAGTGAATATCCGTTTCCGTCGGAACCTGTCGTCGGATAGCTTTTTCCGCCTGTGGCAAGAATGACCGCATCACAGCTGTACATTCCGCTGTCCGTCTTCACTGCCTTCACTTCTCCGTCTTCCACAACAATGTCTTCAACCTTCTCGTTCAGCCTTACTTTGACTCCCGCATCATCCATGAGCTTTCTGAGAGCTTTTGTGACATCGGACGCCTTGTCGCTTGCGGGAAAGACCCTGCCGCCTCTTTCAACCTTGCTCTTCATCCCCGCTTCCGCAAAGAGATCCATGAGCATTGAGGAGTCAAAGCCGTAAACCGCGCTGTACGAAAAGCGCTTTCCTTCAAATACCGAATTGAAAAAATCTTCCGTGTCTGCAGCGTTGGTGTAATTACAGCGACCTTTGCCCGTAATGTATATCTTCTTTCCGAGTTTTTCGTTTGATTCTATAAGCGTGACATCACTTCCGCCTCTTGCGGCAAAGACCGATGCCATCATTCCTGCGGCACCGCCGCCGATGATAATTATACTTTTCATACTCCCACCATATCAATATGTCCTGCAGATGACACGACAAAAACACACCTGCAAAACGGATGTTTAGATAATTATAGCAAAATACCGCGCAATAATCAAGAAAATCACTCGCCATATTCAATAAACGACAAAATCATCCCTGCATGCCCATCCCCCTGCGGGCTTCGCCCGCTTTCCCCCTTATAAATAAGGGGGATCGGTCCTTCACCCCGAATATTATCACTCACACCCTTCGCCGCACTTTCTCGGATATAAGGATCTTTCGACTGGGACAGCGATGAAGCCGGGAAAGTGGACAAAACGGGTTTCCCCGCCATGCACCGGAACATCCTTCTTTCCACATACCCCCACATCCCTCCGATCCCCCTGTATCCCCCTTATAAATAAGGGGGACTCAACCGGACTAAAAAAGCCCGCATATGCGGGCTGAAAAATTAAAATTTGTCAAAATGTACTTTCTCGCTTGAATAAATGTCGGGAAGAACATATCCTTCCGGCTTCTTTTCAGGCATTCCGAGAGAAAGGACAGCGATGAGCTGATGCTTTTCGCCATAACCGAGGATCTCGCGGAGATATTCTTCAGTAGTCCTTCCGTCAGAGGCAGGTCTGAGCCTTCCCTGAATCCAGCAACTTCCGACTCCGAGGGAATCTGCCATGAGATGCATGTTCGCAAGGGCGATGGAACCGTCTTCGATTGTCGTGTCTGTTTTATCCGTATCGCCGAGGACCACGATCGCACAGTCTGCACCTTTGAGCATATTTGCGGCACCTGTGCGGCATCCGCTCATTTTTTCGAGAGTCTCTTTGTTTCTCACAACGATAAATTCCCACGGCTTTGAATTCTTGCCCGTAGGTGAAAGAAGCCCTGCCTGAATGATCATTTCAAGCTTTTCGGCAGGAATTTCCTGACCTGTGTAGTTTCTTACGCTTCTGCGGTTCTTCATAATGTCAAGTAATGTCATCTTTGTTCTCCTTTTGTTCGTTTTTATGTATCTTATAAGCTTTGAAAAGAATGTATATTCCAAAACCCTTGAATATCAACCCTATGACGGCGGGAAACATTATTCCGCCGACAAAGATGTGCAGCACGGCATCGACAGCAAGAATAAAGAGTGAGATGAGGAAAAAAACGTATTTCTTCTTTATATAGACCATCGCCACACTTCCGAAACTCCCTGCAACGATCAACAAATAAAGAGTTCCGAGGACAACGGAACCCATATTATTTCCGCCGGTCGCATAAAGCGCAGTCTGCATGGCGATAATTACCATGGATGTAATGCTCAGAAATCCGGATTCCGTCACAATTTCAAACCATACGGAAGAAGTCGCTCCGTCAAACAAAAGACTGACAGCGAAAAATACGGACGCCACCGCAATATAAACCGTATATATCTTTGCAAGAGTGTATTCCTTATCTCGGTTCATATTTTTTCTCTTTTACATTGTTTATTCTGTATGCTTTACCAATAACATAAAATGACAGCAACTTCACACAATATCCCACAGAAGTCAGCATATACCCTGCCGGATCGGACAAAAGCATGACAGTGTGCAATATCAGGTCAATGAGTATTATTACAGATACCGCAAGAAAATATCTGTACTCATTTCGAGCGAATATCTTTATCAGCGCAAAGATAAGGGCAGCGCTCATGATAACATATGCGACACGGATAGCTGCAATAAACATCCCGATCTCAGGCATTACCACCGACATTCTTGAAATTATATCCATTTGCATTGAAAGGACATTCATAAACCCGAATCCGGAAATGACACCGATTGGATTTGAATACAATCCGCCAAAGACATCAAGCGGTAATATAATGTTAAATACGGCAGTAAGTACTGTAAGCCATTTTGCGTATTTTATAGCCTTCATTTTTCTTCACCTTTTCTTTGTTAATCATCCCACAACACCGGCCTTCCGTTCTTATATGCCCTTAATATGCAGTAAAGGCCAATGAGCCTCACAGCATACAAAAGCATCTGCAGCATATTCCCCGTCTGATAAAATAAACATACAAAACCTTCGAAAGCTGCGATTATTACCGGTAAAAGCAGAAATCTGTGTCTTTTCTTTACGGCAACGAAATATATGCTTGTCAGATAGCATACAGTAAGCATCGCGGGAATTACCAATTTGGGAACATCATGCAACAGGAACAGATCTTCCGCAAACCATACGACTATCACATTGAAAAATCCCATCTCATGCCAGAGCCTGTCCGGAACAATGTCTTCAAAACACATCCAGATCATAATTATCACATACATTACAGCGGGTATGTTCCAGTTTATCTTCTTCATAATTCTCCTCCTTGATTTATTTTACTATAAAAACCGCGTAAATAAAAGACTTTTCCACAAAAATAAAGGCAGGATTACCTGCCTTTATATAAACTTTGCGAGTTTCAACGAGCAAAGACACTTACATCAAAGCGCCGTATAAATCGTCGCAGACAAGGCGGAGACCGATTTTCACGACCGCCGCGTCAAGCTACGCAAGGGCGGGGAAATCGGGATCCAACGCAGTATCCGGCGATTTAGACAAGCTTAGTTTACGTGATGTACCCAGTTAAACGGATCGTCCAACTTACCCGTCTGAATGCCTGTAAGTGTGTCGTAAAGTTCCTGAGCGATTGCACCGATTTCATTATTGTTGATTACGATAACGTCATCTTTGTATGAGAGCTTACCGATCGGTGAAATAACAGCTGCTGTACCTGAAGCGAATGATTCGTCGAGCTTGCCCTGTTTTGCGATATCGAAGATGTAATCGATTGCGAGAGCTTCTTCAACTACTTCATATCCTTTCATCCTGGCAACCTTGATGATAGAATCTCTTGTGATACCCGGAAGGATAGTTCCTTTAAGCGGAGATGTGTAGAGTTTGCCGTCGATTACGAAGAATGCGTTTGATGTACCGACTTCTTCTACGTATTTCTTTTCTTTGCCGTCAAGGAAGAGAACCTGAGAATATCCCATTTCTTTGGCTTTCTTGTACGGAAGTAAGCTTGTTGCGTAGTTGCCTGCGCATTTAGCTTCGCCTGTACCCCCGTCCATAGCACGAACGTAAGAGTCTTCAACATAAATGCTTGTGGGCTGTAAACCTTCTGCGTAGTAAGAACCAACCGGAGAGAGGATGATCATGAAGATGTATTCACTTGCAACCTTTACTCCGAGAGATGATTCTGAAGCGATCATAAACGGACGGATGTAGAGTGACGTTCCCGGAAGGTTGGGAATCCATTCTTTTTCGATGAGGAGGAGCTGTTCGAGAACTCCGAGTACCCACTCCGGATCGATGTGCGGCATGCAGAGACGGTCGTTTGAACGGTTCATTCTGTTGAAGTTGTCAAGCGGACGGAAGAGAGTGATCTTGTCGTTCTGATCACGATATGCTTTCATTCCTTCGAATGTTGCCTGACCATAGTGGAAAACCTGAGCGCCGGGCTGCATGGGGATGGGGCCGTATTCGCAGATCTTTGCGTCATGCCAGCCGATTCCTTCCGTATATGTCATCATGAACATATGGTCTGTGAAGTATTTTCCGAATCCGAGGTTATTATAATCCGGGATCTGTTTAGGGTTCTGAGTTTTGATTACCTGAAGTTCCATATTGTCACCTTTCTGTATATAAATGATTATTGCTGATAATTTATAATCCATTATAGCACACATACTAAAAAAAACAAGAATAATTTTCAGAAAATTTCAGAAATATATATTCCGGAAGTTCCGCCACATAAAAAACCACCCCAATTAAGGAGGGGGTGGCACGAAAAAAATGAAGAATTCAAAGGACACTCGTGGCAATGCCCTTTAAACTCTGCCCCCCGATGGGGGCAGGGAGTGGGTAATACTATTTCACGTAAGTGTATTCGGGAACTGTTGTCTGTTCTACACCACCGGCGATCCATTTAACATTAGAAGATGTGTTATTTGACAGATATACACCGTCTTTTTCTGCATCGTGATGCGACCAACCATTTCCGAGGTAAACGCCTGCCACACGGTTAGCAGAAACATCGTTTCCGGCATTGTGAAGCTCTACGTTTTCAACAGTACAGTCACGAATTGTCAATGCACCGTTTGTGATACCACCAACAACAGCACCTACAGTTCTCTGCGCTTTGATTACGCAGTTTTTAACTGTTACATCTTCAACAAGAACATCTGTACCGCCAACAGCACCGATTACTGCACCATAGTTTGTACCCTTTCCTGTACCTGTACCGAGATTGAAGTTTTCAATGGTAAGATGCTTAACATCAATATTTGCTGTTGTACGGAAAAGTGCGCAATAATAATTCCAGTTTGCATCCACTGTCCAGTTTTTGATTGTATGACCGCAACCATTAAATACGCCATCAAATCCATTTCCATTGCCATTACCGATTCCTGTGAATCCCACATATTCAGAAAGGTCAATATCAGTATTGAGTTTTACGTAAACATTTGTATTGTTCGCAACCTTAACACCTTTGAATTCCCCATTATTGTCAACTGCAACATCGAACTGCTTGAATTCTTCTAAATTATCAATCGTGATAATGGGCATTTCATCAGGAATTTCTTCATCATACGCGTGTTCATCAATAACACCCTTGAACCATTCAGCAACATTTACATTGTTGCCGCCTTTCGGGAAAGCTGTTTCGAGAGCTGTTGCCGCATTGTCAAATCCTGCTGTCTGGACTGCCTGAGAAAGAACGAGGATGTCGAGTGTGCCGTTGCCGTTGCCGTCAATAGCTGTCATATCTTCGTTTGTTGCTTCTGATGCGAGATATACCTGTGAAAGGTTCGGATATGTAGTATCGCCTGCAGGAAGAACACCGTTTACATGACGGTTAACATCGCTTGCGCCCTTGTAAAGATATTCAATTACACTATAGTATTTTCCATCAATAGCGATTGTTCCGATGTCATTCTTTGTCCATGTACCATGATAAGATGTTCCGATAAGTGATCCGTCTGTTGAACCGATTTCGATTGCAACGAGAGTACGAACGTAAGCGTCTGATTTACCTGTGTTTTCAACTGTTACGAATTTATCAACAGCGTTTTTGCCTGCGAATACGTCCATTCCACCGTAAGAGTTAACCTGTGACATACGAACGGGAATTGAATCCCAGCCTGCGTACGGATAACCTTCCGGAGAAGAGGGATCGCCAACGATCGGATAAATCGGCTTAGCCTGTGTGAAGTCTGTAAGGACATAGCTCGTCTGATTGTTGATTGTATCAGTTTTGTACTCGCCGTTTTCTACAACTCGTTCATACTCATGCTGTTCAATGTAAACGTTACCAAGAGTCATAACGTTAACATCGCTGTCTTCGTCCTGAAGATACGCTACCGTTGCGCCTACTGATACTGCTGCAACCATTACAGCCGCAAGAGTAAATGCAACGATCTTTTTAAATGTTTTCATTTTAGCCTCCAACTTGTTTTTTATTTGATGAAACAAGTCCATTATATA
>JAFXKY010000028.1 GCA_017531485.1 Eubacteriaceae bacterium
GGTCAGATGCTGAATGTTCATGACATTGCGCAGGATGTAGGCGTGTCCGACGATACCGCAAAACGTTGGCTGCAGGTACTGGAAAAATCGGAGATCATTTTCTACCTCAGACCATATTCCAATAATCTGCTGAAGAGGACTGTGAAAACGCCAAAGATGTATTTTTTTGATACGGGACTTGTGGCTTATATAACCCGCTATTCCACCCCCGAGATCCTTGCAAACGGCGCGATCAACGGTGCGATTTTAGAGAACTATGTGGTTTCCGAAATATTAAAGTCATACCATAACAATGCAAAAGAGTGTCTGATGTGGTATTACCGCGACAGCAACAGCAACGAAATCGATATGGTTATCGAAAGCGACGGAATGCTTCATCCGCTTGAAATCAAACGTTCCGTCAATCCCGGCAGCGAACTTATCGGTGCTTTCTCCCATCTGGACAGAGCATCCGTTCCCCGCGGAAACGGCGCGATCCGCTGTATTCGCCCTAAACTTTCAGCAATCAACAGCGAAAACTTTATTGTACCGATCTGGATGATTTGAACTCTGTATTGAATAACTCCCGTCGTTAGGTGCCACGGGAGTTTGTTCGTATCAGGCGGTTATCTGTTTGTTCTTTTTCTTTTTTCCATCGTGAATTTACAATCCAAGTGCAACACAAAAATAGTGACTCAAAGAACAAATTCCTTTAAAATATAGTTTGCAGACAATAAAGAAAAGGAACTTACAATGAGCCACTACACACATCTTACCATAAACGAACGGGAAAGTATACTGATTTTATAATCTCAGGGAAAGAGTATCAGGCATATTGCCAAAGAACTGAACAGATCCGAAGCAACTATCAGCAGGGAATTAAAGCGCAACTCATTAAAAGACGGCTTCTATTCTCCTTCTGATGCTCAAAAGAAATACCGGAAACGAAGAAAGAAATGCTGTCGGAAAAGAATACTCAGCAATCCCGATCACAAATCATATGTCTAGAGTTTTATCATCGATCTGCAATGGTCTCCCGAACAAATTTCTCAGCGGCTGAAAATGGAGAATAATACTTTTCAGATCAGCTCCACAACGATTTACAGAGCTATCAATGACGGTAAACTTGAAGAAGGAAAACTCTCCCACGGAGCAAGAGGCATCGCAAGAAAACTACGTCACAGAGACAAAGAGTTTGCTGCGCACAAAAAAATGGCTACTGAACTTGGAGTAGAATTCTACTTTCCGAATCCCCACGCTCCGTGGGAGCGTGGGACAAATGAGAATACGAATGGGCTAATCAGGGAATATTGCCCGAAATCTGTTGATATGGAATCATTCGATGAATGTCACTTTGACCTATTTACTGACAAGCTGAATTTGCGTCCCAGGAAATGTTTGAGGTGGAAATATCACCTTATGAAGTATTTTTCAATGAGGTGTTGCATTTGACTTGACAATTCAAGGTTAAAAAACAAATATTTCGAATTCAGGTATTAACATTAAAGATGAAACAACGAACCACCATGACCTGTCGGCGCTTGATAACCGGCAGGAGTTTTGTGATTTGACATAGATTTCACATTCCTTGTATTTTTGATTTTACATTAATGCCATAAAATAAAAAAACGTAACAGGGAAATAATAAAACTTACCTGAAAGGAGACATTAACATGAAAAAAACATTATCAATTATTATGACAGTTCTTCTCTGCATCAGCATTTTTACAGGCTGTGGCAATGAACAATCTTCAGCAGTATCTACAGACGGCTCAACATCAATGGAAAAAGTTATCGGCTCTTTGGGCGAAGCTTTCCAGAATGACACCGGCATCAGCTTTACTTACAATCCTACCGGCTCAGGTTCAGGAATCAAGGCCGTTTCAGAAGGCAGATGCGACATCGGTCTTTCATCAAGAGAACTGAAAGCCGAAGAAAAAGAGTCAGGTCTCAGCGGAACGATCCTTGCATATGACGGCATCGCAATTATCGTCAATCCGGAAAATCCCGTAAACGACCTCAGCCTTGATACTATCGCAAAGATCTACAAAGGCGAGATCACCAACTGGGCTGAAGTCGGTGGAAACGATGCTCAGATTGTTCTTATCGGACGTGAAGCAGGTTCAGGTACCCGTGATGGTTTTGAATCCATTACCGATACGGAAGACGCCTGCAAATACCGTCAGGAGCTGACTTCCACCGGTGACGTTATCACAACAGTTTCTCAGAACCCGGATGCAATCGGATACGCTTCTGTAGCTTCCATAAAAGATACCGTGAAAACTCTTACAGTTGACGGAGTTTCGCCGACGGAAGAAACCATCAAAGACGGCAGCTATGTGGTTCAGCGTCCGTTCGTGCTGGTAACTAAGAGCGATGCTGATCTGAGCGACGCAGCCTTCAGGTTCTTCACATACATCACATCCTCTGAAGCAAATGAGATCATCTCAGCTGCAGGTGTTGTTCCCGCAAACTAAAAACGATGCGACGGTTGTTCAGATGACCGTCGCTACTCTGCTATGAGGTTTAAGATTATGAAGAAAAATCAATTGATGGAAAAGGTGATCCATGGCATTTTTCTGGTGTTGGGTCTGATCACCGTAGGCTGTGTTCTGCTAATTACCATCTATCTGGTGATTTCCGGCATTCCCGCAATCCGAGAGATCGGTCTGGTGGATTTCCTGTTCGGCAAGCAGTGGGCATCTACTGCAACAGAGCCGAAATACGGAATCCTGCCCTTCATCCTGACGAGTATTTATGGAACTGCAGGAGCTATCGTAATCGGTGTTCCCGTCGGGTTTATGACTGCGGTATATCTTTCAAAAATGGCATCTCCAAAGGTGAAATCCGTGATTCAGTCTGCGGTGAGCCTGCTTGCAGGTATTCCTTCCGTCGTTTACGGCTTGGTGGGTATGCTTGTACTGGTTCCGGGTATCAGAAAGATCTTCAATGTGCCTGATGGCGCAAGTTTGCTTGCGGCGATCATCGTTCTGGCCATTATGATTTTGCCGTCCATTATCAAGATGTCCATTACCGCTCTTGATGCAGTCCCGAAAGAATATGAAGACGCATCCCTTGCCCTTGGTGCAACACCGATCGAAACATATTTCAGGGTGTCTGTGCCTGCCGCAAAAAGCGGTATCGCTGCTGCGGTGGTGTTGGGTGTTGGGAGAGCTATCGGAGAGGCTATGGCAGTCATGATGGTTGCGGGAAATGTGCCGAATATGCCGGATTCTCTGTTTCAGAGTGTCCGCTTCCTGACTACCGCCGTATCAAGCGAAATGGCATATTCAAGCGGTCTGCAAAGACAGGCACTGTTCTCCATAGCTCTGGTATTGTTCATGTTTATAATGCTGACGGGTGCCACGCTGAACTTCTTTCTGAAAAGGGAAAGGGAGTAATTTATGCTGAATCGATCATTATCAAAAAAGAGAAGAGGTTATGAAGTGCTGATGAAAGCACTGATGCTGTTGTCGGTTGGCCTGACTGCTGCTCTGGTGCTGTTCCTTCTTGTATACGTACTGATTGAGGGTATTCCGAACATCACATGGGAACTGATCTCTACCAAGCCCAGCTACCTGACCGGGCACATCGGCATCCTTCCCGACATTCTGAATACGGTCTGTATCGTGATCGCAACCCTGCTCATCGTTCTGCCATTGGGCGTAGGCGCAGCAATTTATCTGACTGAGTACGCATCCAATAAGAAGGTTGTTGGTATCATCGAATATGCCGCAGAAACCCTTTCGGGAATTCCGTCAATCATATACGGTCTTGTGGGTATGCTTCTTTTTTCCAACAATATGGGAACGAGCCTTATGGCAGGTGCGTGCACTCTCGTAATTATGAATCTGCCTACTATAATGCGCACCACTCAGGAAAGCCTGAAAACCGTTCCTCAGTCCTACCGTGAGGGGGCATTCGGGCTCGGTGCAGGTAAGTGGCGAGTTGTACGCACTGTGGTCCTTCCGGGCTGTGTGGATGGAGTAATTACGGGATGTATATTGTCTGTGGGACGTATTCTCGGTGAATCTGCGGCACTTCTGTTTACCGCAGGCTTTGCTCATACGATGCTCACATTCCCGACGGGGATGAAAAGTCCGGGCGCAACGCTGACAGTTGCCCTTTACGTTTACGCAAAAGAACAGGGTGAGTTTGGCGTTGCATTCGCAATAGCGGCAATTCTTATGGTCCTGACCGTAATTATCAACTTCGCGGCAACAGCTGTTCAGAAGCACTTCGAAAAAAGGAAAAATATATGAGTAATGTCATTAATGTAAAAGATATGTGCCTGTGGTACGGGGAGCATCAGGCAATCAAAAATGTTAATATTGAGATCCCCGAGAAGAGCATCACTGCGTTTATCGGTCCTTCAGGCTGCGGTAAGTCTACCTTCCTCAAAACCCTCAACCGCATGAACGACCTGATTCCGGGAGTGAAGATCACAGGTGATATACGATACGAGGGAACAGATATTTTCGCTAAGGATATAGACGTGAACAATCTTCGCAAGGAGATAGGAATGGTGTTTCAGAAGCCCAATCCTTTCCCCATGAGCATTTACGACAACATCGCCTACGGTCCCCGCACACATGGAATCACCAAAAAGACTGAGCTTGACGAGATCGTCGAAAACTCACTTAAAAGGGCGGCTATATGGGACGAGGTAAAGGACAGACTGAAAAAGAATGCTCTCGGACTCTCAGGCGGACAGCAACAGAGACTTTGTATCGCAAGGGCACTTGCAGTTGATCCGAAAGTTCTTTTAATGGATGAACCTACCTCTGCCCTTGATCCGATATCCACTTCCCGCATCGAGGAACTGGTGCTTGACCTAAAAGAAACGTACACAATCGTCATGGTAACCCACAACATGCAGCAGGCAGTTCGTGTGTCTGACTACACCGCTTTCTTCCTGCTTGGGGAACTTGTAGAGTTCGGCAGGACCGAGGATATTTTCTCTCAGCCGCAGGATAAGCGCACAGAAGATTACATTACGGGAAGATTCGGTTGAGGAGGTAATTATGAGAAACAGATTTGATGAACAGCTCTTTGAATTAAATAAAGAGATTATTGAAATGGGGGCAATGTGCGAAGAAGCAATCGCTTCCGCTGCCAGAGCGCTCACAGCAGGAGATACCTCCCTTGCAGGAAGTGTCTTGTCTGAAAGCGGGGAAATCGACAGGAAAGAGCGTGAGATCGAAAGCAGGTGCATGAAACTGCTTTTGCATCAACAGCCGGTTGCAAAAGACCTTCGCCTTATTTCCGCCGCTTTGAAAATGATAACGGATATGGAACGCATAGGAGATCAGGCTGAAGATATTGCAGAGATCGTGACATTCCTGTGCGGACGGACTATAGAAGGGATGGAGATCATCGGAGAAATGGCGGATGAAGCGATCGGTATGGTGACATCAAGCGTTGATGCATTTGTTCGGAAAGATACTGCCCTTGCGGAAAAAGTAATTTTACAGGATGATGTGGTTGATGCTTACTTTGTAAGGGTAAAAAGTGATATAATCTATATGATTACAAAGGATCATTCCGACGGTGAGTTTGCTCTTGATCTTCTGATGATAGCAAAATATCTTGAAAGGATCGCCGATCATGCGACGAATATTGCCGAATGGGTGATCTACTCCGTAACAGGCACACACGAGGAGGTGGAAAAATGATCTGGTGCGTAGAAGATGATTCAGATATCCGTGAAATAGAAATGTATGCCCTCAATTCCGCAGGATTGGAAACAAGGGGCTTTGAAGACGGGATTTCTTTTATGGAAGCGCTTAAAAAAGAAACCCCCGATCTTGTAATTCTTGATATCATGCTTCCGGGAATGGACGGAATTGAAATTCTGAGAAAAATGAAGGAATCCGTACTCTACAGTCGTATCCCCGTTATCCTTGCAACGGCAAAAGGGCAGGAGTATGACAGGATCCACGGTCTTGATCTGGGTGCGGATGATTATATCGTAAAGCCGTTCAGCGTTATGGAAATGGTATTAAGAGTAAAAGCCGTACTTCGCCGTAGTCAGCCGCAGCAGGTTTCAAGACTGTTGAAGGCAGGCGGTCTTATCGTTAATCTTGACGAGCATACTGTTGTTGCAGACACAATCCGTGTTCAGCTTACTTACAAGGAATTTGAACTGCTTCGAATGTTTCTTTCCCACCCCGGAATGGTATTTACAAGAGAACAGCTTTTTTCTCAGGTCTGGGATACGGACTATATGGGAGATTCACGCACCCTTGACTCTCATATCCGCACACTCAGACAAAAGATAGGTGAATACGGAAAGATGATAGAAACTGTCCGCAACGTCGGCTATCGCTGGGAGGCAGATTATGACAAGTAAGATATTCCGCAGCATTATTACTGCCTCTATGTCTGTTTTGGTTGCAACGCTCGTTATTATTACGGGAGTAATGTATCAGTATTTCGGCAGTGTGCAGCTCTCACAGCTTAAAGATGAACTTTCTCTTGCAGCCGTTGCGACACAGGAGCTCGGAGAAAGCTATCTTGAGGATCTTGATTCCGACCGATACCGCCTTACATGGGTATCTCAGGACGGAAATGTCATTTTTGACAGCCATGCAGACATTGAATCCATGGAAAATCATGCTCAGAGAGAGGAGATAAAGGAGGCACTTTTGTCAGGAAGCGGAAGCAGCAGCCGATATTCATCAACTCTGACGGAAAAAACGTTTTATGAAGCTGTCCGCCTTGATGACGGAAGTGTGCTCAGAATATCTGTCAGCAGTCTGACGGCTGTTGTCCTCGTCCTCGGGATGCTTCAGCCTGTCCTTGTAATAGCTCTTCTCGGCATAATTTTGTCACTATGGCTTGCAAACCGTATGGCAAAGAGAGTCGTCGAGCCGCTTAACGGGCTTGATCTCGATAATCCCATGGAGAATGACGTTTATGAAGAACTTTCGCCTCTTCTTCACAGAATCCATGTACAGCACCTTGAAATAAAAAACAGAATTCAGGAACTCAGACATAAGCAGGATGAATTTGAGCAGATCACAGCAAATATGAATGAAGCGCTTGTCCTTCTCGACAATTCGGGCAGGATCATCAGCATCAACCCCTCCGCAAAGAAACTGTTTGATGCGAAAATTAACTGTATAGGGGAAGATATTCTTAGTGTTGACAGAAAACAGAATCTGAGACTCGCCCTGGAAGAGGCAAAAGATAAAGGTTATGCGGAATACCGCGATACAAAAAACGGAAGGGATTATCAGTTTGCACTGAACCGCATTGACTCAGACGGAAACGTACACGGAATCGTAATTCTCGCATTTGACATAACAGCTCAGGTCAATGCGGAAAATCACCGCCGTGAGTTTACGGCCAATGTATCCCACGAACTGAAAACGCCGCTTCAGTCCATTATCGGCTCTGCGGAACTTATGGAAAACGGCATTGTAAAAGATGACGATGTTCCGCGTTTTGTGGGGCGCATCCGTAAGGAAGCTTCAAGGCTCGTTTTTCTTATAGATGATATTATCCGCCTGTCTGAGCTTGATGAAGGAAAAGATATGCCACGCGAAGACGTCTCGCTGAAAGTTATTTCGGAGGAAGTATGTGAAACACTTCATGACGCAGCAAAGATGAAAGGTGTTTCTCTGGAAGTTACAGGCGATGACGGCATTATCAACGGTGTCCGCAGACTGCTGTACGAAGTTGTTTACAACCTTTGTGACAACGCAATTAAATACAATAGCTACGGCGGCAGCGTGAAAGTGACCGTTGCGGAGAATACGGGTGAAGTTCTGCTGAGCGTGCAGGATACGGGCATCGGTAT
Source organism: Eubacteriaceae bacterium (assembly GCA_017531485.1). Lineage (GTDB taxonomy): Bacteria > Bacillota > Clostridia > Eubacteriales > Anaerofustaceae > SVCP01. The sequence continues at coordinate 7,784 of JAFXKY010000028.1, forward strand.
TTCTCCCGAACATCAGGACAAGGTGTTTGAGAGATTTTATCGTGTAGATAAGAGCCATTCCAGACAATCCGGCGGTACGGGACTCGGGCTTTCCATCGTGAAGCACGCCGTGCAGTATCATCATGGCAAGATCACCGTGGAAAGCGAACCGGATAAGGGAACGACAGTTTCCGTTCTGTTTGATACAAAAGCGTGAAAATCAGGACAGTTTTTCTTCGCATAATAAGCTTTTAATGATACATACTTCGGTATGAATTATATTTATGGATGGTGATAGTAATATTCTGTCCGATAGGATTTATAATGACGGTCTGAATATTACAGATGAATTTATAAAACAAAAGAGAAAAGAAGGAGGCTTGTTCAGGAGAAGTTTGCAATATCGGGTATGCTCGACGTGTCGGACATGAAGTGAAAATTCCCCATCGGCTTCCACCGCTTCAAGCTTCGTTCTTTCTCTCTGAATATCCTTTCCGTTCCCGGCCATTACGAACTGAATCTGTTCCTCCGTAAGTCCCTTTGATAATAATTCGTCTTTTTTCATTTGTTTTTTCCTTTCTGAGATGTTTCAGGGCTGTATCTTGCGCCCGAAAGTCGACTGTTTAAGCTCTGATCATCTGAGCAATAAAAAAGCACCGTAAATGTGCTGATTAACTGATTTGTTGTTTATTTTTCCTCTCCGCCCATCTGACCTTTGCGGAAACGGAGCGATTGTATCCGACAACGCGGAGCCTTTCTTTCTGTGTTGCAAGCCCTGTCTGACGACAGAAATCTTCGTATGTGCGTTCTTTTTCCTTTATGCGCTGAGATACCTTTGAAAAACGCGCCTGCGCTGCATCGCTCAGACCTTTTATTTCATTCAGAGCAACCGCCTCGCGGCGGTCCTTTCGTTTTGTTGTGTTGTGCGCATGATCTGTATATCTTGTAATTTCCCGCAGTTTATGATATATTGTGTTCACGGGCAACCGAATAAATTTTATGGAGATGCTGTTTGAAAAAATTTAGCAGATTACAAGAGTCGGTAATGTAAGCAGGAGCTTGCAAAACCCACCCGCATGACTCCTGCTGTTTTGAGTCATTTACACAGAGAGGAAAAATGAAAAATTTACAAAATGACTACATCATCCGCCTTGAAACAGAAAATGATTACCGCGAGGTGGAAAACCTTACAAGAGAAGCATTCTGGAATGTGTATAAGCCGGGATGCGACGAACATTATTTCGTGCATATGATGAGAAACCATCCGGATTTTATTCCGGAACTTGCCTTCGTTATCGAAAAGGACGGCAAATTATTGCAAACATCATGTACACAAGATCATGGCTTGAAGACGAAGAAGGAAACCGTAAAGAGATACTTTCCTTCGGGCCCGTATGCGTTTTGCCGGAATATCAGCGACTGAAGCTTGGAAAGAAGCTTATCGCACATTCATTTGACGTTGCGAGAAAGATGGGGTATGACGTAAATATCAACTTCGGCAACCCGCCGAATTATATTTCAAGCGGATTTGTCAGCTGCAAAAAGAAGAATGTGTGTTACGGAAGGGAAGACAACTACCCTTCAGCACTTCTTGTATGCGAGCTTGTTCCGGGAGTACTTGACGGAAAGAAGTGGAAGTATATCGAAAGCTCAGCCGCGGAATGTTGTGAAAATGTCGAAGCTGTTGAAAAATTCGATGCCACATTCCCGCCGAAAGAAAAGAAATGGCAGCCGAGCCAGGAAGAGTTTTATATTTACAGTCATTCGTCAGTTGTGAGGTAAACAACAAAACAGGCATAGCTTTTTATAAGCTGTGCCTGTCTTTATTTTGTGGATATCAGTATTATATCACTTATGGGTATCCTCGTATTGTCCGTAAGAACGATGATCCCTTCCTGTTCATCTATCTTTTTTACATTTCCCGAAACCCCGACGTATTTTCCGCCGGATTTGTAACTGTCGGCGATGAAATACGTGACGTCTATGAGTGGCTGAGTGCTGATGACTGATATTATCTCATTTATCGCATCGCTTATGGCGAGCTTTTCGTATTCATCAAGTTCAAGCCTTTCTTCCGTCAGCCGCGCCGTTTCGTCTATTGCGGCGGAAAATCCCGTCAGCGCGGAAAACGGTGCGAACTGAGCTGCGCGGTCGGAACGCGACATACGCGGATGTTTTTTCGAAGTCGGGTGGGGAAGGTTTATTATGTCGTCATATCTGCCTTTTTTGTCCATATTATCTCTTTATAACGTAACATACGTCACATTCGTCGCTGTCTTCATTGAAAAATTCTTCGATGATCCTGCCTGACAGCTCTTTTACGGAAATCTCTCTCGTCTTTACTTCATCCGGTTCGTAACTTCCGAGCCATACATTCCATAATTCCGTCACTCCGGAGTTTTCCGCCTGCCGTTTTAAGTATTCCGCGAATCTCTCCGCCCGACGGGGGAGGAACCCCGGCCATTGAAACAGCGCGCAGTAACGCCTTTTTGTCTTCATTTCTTCAAAAACTTCCGTTGGGAATACGCTGAAATCGTCGTCATACCCTCCGTCGTCCACTTCACCCGTGTCAAGGTTGAATACGATATCTCTGTCGGATATGAGTATCACCCCCGGCTTGTCCCTGTCAAAACCGTCTTCAAGCAGAAAATCGTGAATGTCCGTTATTCCCATCTGCAGAGCTTCATTTACGGAGAGAAGCTGTTCGTGTGGGTTTTTGTATTCCTCAAGGGGGTTGTCTGATGCGATATGAATTATTCTGCTCATTTTTCCTCCTATGCTTTGTGTCCGCCGATCTGACTGTTGCGGTCTTTGGCTGTGGCGCCTTCCCGCAGGTTCAGCCCTTTTAATATGGCGTTTTTGCCGTATTTTTTCTTGATATCTATGACGGCGGTCTGCATCCTCTTTTCCTTTTCAAGCTCGCTTTCAAGGGCCTTGCGGTCACATTCAAGCTTTTCGTAGTCCGTGAAAAAGTCCATCTGCTCGAACTCGTTTTTTTTCTGAGTCCCTTCGGGGATGACGCGGCAGGCATATACGGTTATCCTCCTTACGAGAAGATCATTGTCCACTATCCTGTCGTAAAGCTCCATCGTCTTTTCCACGATGATCCTTGAAGAGGATGTATGCATATCGAGATTCGCCGTTCCGTGAGCGTGCTTCGGGACCTGCCGGCCGTAATGATCGGTCTTTACGGGGCCTGAATAATTCTTTCTTCTTTCCGGATCCGACAGATTTTCCCTGTCATACCCTATAGTAAGGACGATCTGGTCCGTGACGAGCCTTTTTTCCACAAGATCAAGCGCCAGCATTTCAGTCATCTCCCTCGTGACGATCTTCGCCTTGTCCGCTTCATATGCACAGTGCAGAACCTGACCTGAGCCGACGCTGTGATTTTCGGGACGATAGCTCTTTATGTCCTTTATAAGGCAGTTTTCCCACCCCCACGCATGGTCGATGAGAAGCTCTGCGTTGATGCCGAAGAGGCGGTAAAGGAGTTCTTCGTTGAAATATTCATTTTCTTTTCCCACAGAACATCTTGCGATATCACCCATGGTGTAAAGCCCGTGTTCCTCAAGCTTTTTCGCATAACCTTTTCCCACTCTCCAGAAATCCGTAAGCGGCCGGTGATCCCACAGCTTTTCGCGGTAGCTTTTTTCGTCAAGGACTGCGATACGCACCCCGTCCTTATCGGGAGGGATCTTCTTCGCCATAATGTCCATGGCGATCTTTGCAAGATACATATTCGTGCCGATGCCTGCCGTGGCTGTGATTTTCGTCGTATCAAGAATGTCCCTGATGATGCTCCTCGCAAAGTCGTGGGCGGAGAGTTTTGAGGCGTGAAGATAATCCGTCAGGTCGATGAAGACTTCGTCGATGGAATATACGTGGATGTCTTCGGGGGAAACGTATTTCAGGTAGATATTGTATATTCTCGTGCTGTAACTTATATAATACGCCATTCTCGGACGGGCGATGATGTAATCAACTTCAAGGGACGGATCTTCAGACAGCTCATCCGTATCAAAGCTTTTGCCTTTGAATTCCCTTCCCGGAGCCTTGATGCGGCGGAGCCTGTTTACGTCACTTACCTTCTTTATCACCTCAAACAGCCTTGGCCTTCCCGGAACACCGAATGATTTGAGCGCAGGAGATACCGCAAGGCATATGGTCTTTGATGTCCTTGATTCGTCTGCCACCACAAGATTCGTCTTCATCGGATCAAGCCCTCTTTCGATGCATTCCACCGATGCGTAAAACGATTTGAGATCTATGCACAGATATGTCCTGTCTTTCATCCTGAGCCCTCCTTAAATATTCGAACATATATTCTATCCGTATTATATCACGCCGCGGAGCAAAAAGAAACAGAATATCTGAAATATTATTTGTAATTTTTGACAAGGTATGCCTTTCGTGTTAAAATTTTGTCAGGAGGTGTTGAATATGCCCTTTGAGATAGTAAGAAACGATATTGCAAATATGACTGCGGACGTCATAGTAAATTCCGCAGACCATTTCCCCGCCATAGGTTACGGCGCGGAAAGCTCCATATATAAAAAAGCGGGAAAAGAGCTTTTAAAATACAGAAAAAAGATCGGAACCATCGGTTATGGCGACGCGGTCATCTCTCCCGCATTCGGGCTTTCTGCGAAATACGTGATTCATGCGGTTTCTCCCGTATATTCCCCCGATGATACGGATGCGGAGAAGAAGCTTCGCTCCTGTTATGAAAAAAGCCTTCGTCTTGCTGAGGAAAATGGCTGCGAAAGTATCGCTTTTCCCCTTCTCGGCGCAGGTAACAACGGCTTTAAAAAAGATGTGGCGCTTTCGGTCGCCGTAGGGGAGATAAGCAGATTTCTGATGGAAAGCGAGATGATGGTATATCTCGTGGTTTATGACAAAAACTCCTTCGCTCTTTCTGAAACGCTGTTTTCGTCCGTCAGGAGCTTCATTGACGAGAATTATATCGAAGAAAAACGCGCTTCCGACGTCAGCTTTCTTCGCTGCCTTCCGAAAAAAGAAGGCGGATCCATTGGTCGCAATGCGGCGTCTTCTGAAAGGATAGCATACCGCGGCGAAGACGAAGAATCTTTCTGCGCCCCTGCGGAAATATCCGCATCAAGGAGCCTTGACGATATGCTTTCCCGGCTCGAAGAGACTTTTTCCCAGAGCCTCATAAGGATCATCGACGAAAGGGGACTGAAAGATCCGGAAGTATATAAAAAAGCCAACGTAGACAGAAAACTTTTCAATAAAATAAAAAACAACGTTGATTACCGCCCGTCGAAAATAACCGCCATAGCTTTTGCCATCGCCCTTGAACTGAACCTTGACGAAACTAAGGACCTTCTCGGAAGAGCGGGATATGCCCTTTCAAGGAGCAGTAAATCGGATGTGATAATAGAATACTTCATCACAAACAAAAATTATAATATTTATGAAATAAACGAAGTGTTGTTTATGTTTGAGCAGCAGCTTATCGGAGCATAAAAAAATCATTTGTCGCTTCCGGGGCGACCATTGTGTTTTCTTTAAAGACTATAATAAGGCCACAACAAACGAAAAGGAGAAAACACATGAAAAAGAATCCTACAGAAATAGTCTTCATCCTCGACAGAAGCGGATCAATGGCAGGCCTCGAAACTGACACCATCGGAGGATTCAACAGCCTCATCGAAAAACAGAAAAAAGAAGAAGGAAACGCGTATGTGTCCGTAGTATTGTTTGATGATGTAAGCGAAGTAATCTACGACAGAGTCAACATTTCCGATGTGGCGACAATGACACAAAAGGAATATTACGTCCGCGGCTGTACGGCGCTTCTCGACGCCGTCGGCTCAGCAGTATCACACATCGGCAACGTACATAAATATGCCCGTGAGGAAGACCGTCCCGAAAAGACGCTTTTCGTCATCACCACCGACGGAATGGAAAATTCAAGCAGAATGTATACTTACGATAAAGTAAAGAGCATGATCTCCCGTCAGAAAGAGCGTTACGGCTGGGAATTCCTGTTCCTCGGCGCCAATATTGACGCCGCGCAGACTGCAGGCAGATTCGGCATTTCAAAGGAATACGCCGCAAATTATCATTCCGACAAGGAAGGCACCGCCCTCAATTACGAAGTTCTCGGAGAAGCTATAAGCGCAGTCCGCGCAAACAAAGCTCCCCTCGGCGCAGGCTGGAAAAAGAGGATCGATGAGGATTATAAAAACAGAAAGTAAATAAAACCGACCCGTCAGTAATTCCGACGGGTCTTTTGTTATCCTTAAGACCTGATGCCCTTTGCGGGATGCTCCCTTAGGGGTAAGAGGATGGTATTATTTTTTAATATTTTTATCCGCGACCCTCAGCATCCTTTCTGCGCTTTCACGGAGGATGTTGACCCGGGAGGGGCGGATGTGTCTGTCGGTTTTGGGTACGATCTTCTCTATGAGGATCTCATCGTCCGCAGCGATGAGATTCGCGGGAGCGAGAAGCTCTTCTATGTCCGTAAGTCCGTAAAATTCTTTGCCTTCGTTCCAGTCGTGCCTGTTAAACGGGCATATATCCTGACATGCGTCGCATCCGCATATCCACTCTCCGAGCATTTCTTCCGTTATTTCTTCGGGAAGTTTTCCGCCTGCGAAGGTGTTGAGGTTTGAAATGCACTTTGACGGATCCATGGTGTAAGCATCCGAAAGGGATTTCGTCATGCAGGCATCGCGGCATAACGTGCATTTTTCCGGACAGGGTTTTACTGTGGCTTTGTGCACCATGCGGCATTTTTGGTCTATTACATACCCTTCGAGGGATACGAACGAACTGTTTTCAGTGTAAAAGAAATTGTTCTTTCTTATTATCCCCATTCCCATCTGCGCCGCCGCATGCCTGAGGGGAAAGTGATATCCGGGAGAAGCTTCTTCTCCTCCGATGAATTTTATGTCTTCATCCTCAAAGAACTTTTCAAAACGAAGAGCGTCATTATGAACCGGACTTCCGTGGACAGTGTGTGTAGAGAGCATATATGCTTTGGCATATCTTCCGCGGAGAGTTTCGGGATAACGGTATTTCGTCAGATCTGAAATACATACCACCACCGACTCTGCCCACGGAAAGGTTTCCTTTATTTTCGAAAAACTTTTCATCCATCCGTAAAACCTGTCGCTTCCGGGAACGTTTTTCATTCTCGCTTCAAGCCTTTCCTCGAACAGTTCCATATTCATTTCATCTATCGGAATGATCCCGCAGTTGTCGTAGCCACAGCTTATAGCCATGTTGTGAATTTTCTTTGAAAGTGTTTCGTTTATCATGTTGTTCCTTTATTTATTTTTCTTTGAATATCGCGCCGATGACGGATTTGTGCGTCATTTTTCCGGTCCTGCCTGCGATTATGAGGCTGAGGTTTTCTTTTCTGAAGACGTCCCCTGCGATGTCCTGCAATTTTGTCATGGTGTAAGTGCTGTTTGTCGCTTTGCAGGGAGTGACGTTTTTTTGATGAGTCATAAGACTGTGGGCAAGAAGCTTGTTCATCTCTTGGGAGTCGTCTTCATAAAACATCATGTTTTCCGTAAAAAACGGAAGGGAGATGTCGAGATCTTCTTTTGTTATCTCTCTTTTCATGTCCTCAAGGACTTTTCCGATCTCCTCACAGCAGGAAAGCAGATTTGCCTTTGCGACGGTAAAGGAAATGTATAATACTGCCACCTTTCCGCCCCATCCGACCCATGAATATATGTCGGAGGTGTATCCTTTTTCTTCCCTGACCACAAGCTGAAGACGGGAGCCGACTCCGTCGCCGAGGATGCTTGCGAGGATCTCCACCATATCGCTTTCATATTTCCCGACAGGAACATCAAACCCCATCCTTACGTCAAGCATGTCCCAGCTTACATCGTTTAAGAACTTTACATCCGGCTTCCTCTTTCCGAAACGCGGAGGAGCGGTGAATTCCTTGTCAAAACCGCAGTCCGGAAGAGGTATCTTTCCGATCTCTGCGAGGGATGCTGAGAGAAGGGTTTCTGTTACGTTTCCCGTGATGCAAAGTATCATGCGGGAAGTGTCAAAAATCTGCTTTTTATAATTCTTGATGTCTTCAAGGGTCATTCTTTCCACATCTTCCGCCGTCCCCATTATTTCCCTTTCGGCAGGGTGGTTTCTGAAAATGAGTTGCCTGAGAGAGTCGTTTGCGTCGAGATAGTCGCTTTCTTCGTATATCTGATTTTTTACTACGGCCTTTTCCTTCTCGAACTCATCTTCCGTCCATTCGTCGGAAAGGATGATGTTTCTGAAGATGTCAAGACATTCTGAGAGATATACGGGGGATATCTTCATGTAAAACTCCAGAAGATCGAGATATGTGCTGCCGCGGAGGGATGAGCCGATCTTTTCCATTTTATAATACAGCTCTTTTTGTGAATATCTTCCGCAGTGCCTGAAATGAAGATGCTCAAGAAGATGTGTCGCCCCAAAAGCAGGTTCATCTCCGAATACCTGCCCTGCTTTTATGTACAGCCCGACAGTGACGGAATGAGTGTTTGGCATTGGTCTGAATATTACCTTTAAACCGTTTGGTAAGATGATTTCCTTCATGATATCCTCCTTTTCCAACAGTTTACTGTATTTCATAAAAAATTGCAATACAGCTTTCTTGTGTTATAATATAAAAGAGGTATACCATGACATACGAACAGGCACTTTACTATAAGATACTCATAATAAACGGATTTGAGGAAGAATACCATGAATTTGTCAATGAAAAACTCATTTCCGAATCCCCGCTCAGCGATATAATACTGGAACTTTCGTTCTGCGGAAGGGATAAAGATAAGATACTCTCGGTTCTGGGGGAATATCTTCTCGATGTTGCGAAAAAAGATATAGACTCAGAAACGGTTGAAAATTATCTGAGAAATTTTATTCGCGATAAGTATTTAAACGAAAATTATTCCGTAGCGGATGCTGTAGATCTTGTTTACAGCTTTATGTACAGCGACGATTATTTATGGCGGGATGTCAGTAATGTGTATGACTATCATTTGTTGGCGGAAGACGGAATAATAAAGATGGAAGATTTCGTGAAGCTGTTTGAAGAATATCTCTTATACGGAAAATTTGACAGTAAAAAGTTGTGGGGAAAAAAAGAGGTCAAAAAAGAAAATTTTTTTAAAAAGGTGTTATATTTTCTGACCCGCAGGGGATAATATTCATGAATTCAATTAAGGAGGCATGAAAATGCAGAAAAATGATGCTATCAGATGCACAGTCCAGCAGTGCGCTTACCACGCAAACAACGAAAACTACTGCACACTCAATTCTATCGTAGTCGGAACACACGAAACAAATCCGACAAAAAAAGAATGTACGGACTGTAACTCTTTTGAACGCAAAAATTGTTAGTTGAATCGTTTAATGCAGGATGAAAATCCTGCTTACATAGTAAATTAAATTTTTTTAAAAACCTCTTCTCTTTTTGCCCGTTTTGTTATATAACATCATAGATGTTGCGATGGTGGCGGAATCAGGCTCTCCCGATGCGATGAGTCTTTATGATCCTGCATTTTGAAATGAATTCTTTTATGTCAATGCTTGTTTCTTTCTTGTTTTCCATATTTTCTCCTTTGGTTATATCGTTCACTACAGCGGTTGTGGTTAAAGCCTGAGGAATCCCACCCTCACGTGGTTCTCACGCGACCTAACGCGCCTCCTGCGACGCTTTTTAACGCTCGGACTGCGGCTGTGCGGAAGTATCATTGTCCCTCGTGCGGGCTCAGATGCATTGCGCAGGATGTAGGTGTGTCCGACGATACCGCAGAACGTTGGCTGCAGGTACCGGAGAAATCGGATGTCATTTTCTACCCGCGTCCTTATTCCAATAATCTGCTGAAGCGGACTGTGAAAACGCCGGAGATGTATTTTTTGATACGGGGCTTGTGGCTTATCTTACCCGCTACTCCACCCCCCCGAGAGCCTTGCAAACGGCGCGATCCGCTGTATTCGCCCTAAACTTTCAGCAATCAACAGCGAAAACTTTATTGTCCCTGTGTGGATGATTTAAACTTTGTATGAAATAACTCCCGCCGTTGCGTACGACGGGAGTTTGCTTGTGCAACATCAAAAGACCCGATTCTCATCGGGTCTTTTGCTATACATATCAAATCCGTTTCTATTCAGCTTCGCTTTCGCAAAGTTCTTCATATTTTCCTGCATCAAGAAGCATATCCGGATCAACATCCGCTTTGATCTTTAAAATGTAATGTTTATATGCATCTTCATTGATGAGTTCCGGAGAATCATCAAGTTCTTCATTTACGCTGAGCACTTCAAAATCAAATGGCATTGAAATCTCCTGTGTGGATTTTGAAGATTCAAGTTCAGTAAACACTTCTTCCGCAGAAAATGTATCGCCTGCAGCAGGAAGATCTACGAACAAAATGTCCCCCATATTTTCCTGTGCAAAATCCGTGATCCCCACTGTGATCTCATCATCTTCAATCAAAAACCAGAGATGGTTGGTGTAGTATTTCAATTCATTGGGAATGTTCATATTTACCTCCTATATAAAAGTGAACTATATTGTAATTGTATTAAAACATCGGGAAATTGTCATGTATCCTCAGACTTTGTGTATGCTTACCCCGTGCAGATCGTGAAGAGCTTCCATTATAGCCTCGCACATTGTCGGATGCGGGAAGATGCAATCTCCCACTTCTTCCGCCGTAAGTCCGAGAGTAACCGCTGTAGTAAGCACCTGAAGCATATCCGATGCCTCGTGTCCGACGATAGCCGCACCGATAATGACATCATTTTCATCGGTAATTACTTTTACAAACCCCGTGAGATGTCCGCTTGCTTGAGCTTTTCCGAGAGTCTTGAAGTCAAAGGTTCCGACCTTGTAGTTTACGCCCTCATCTTTAAGCTCAAATTCTGTCTTTCCGACTGTTGCAACCTGCGGATTAGTAAACACACACGCGGGAACAGCATTGTATTTCATCTGCTTGTTCTTTCCGAGGATATTATCCACCGCTACAAATGCTTCTTTGGATGCGACATGTGCCAGCTGATAAGATGACAGGATATCTCCGATGGCATAGATATTGTCCGCTGTTGTCCTGAGAGTTTCATCTGTTTTTATGAACCCTCTTTCCGTAAGTTCAACTCCCGCATTATCAAGATTCAGACCTTCCGTATAAGGTCTTCTGCCTACAGACACCATAAGATATTCTGCAGACAGACTCTTTCCGCTGTTGAGAGTTACTTCTACGCTGTCTTCGCCGACTATCACTTCACTGACACCGTCTGAAGTGATAACTTTCACTTTATCTTTCTTGAACTGCCTGAGAACATGTTTTATCACGTCTTCATCGCATGTGGAAAGTATTCTGTCCTGCATCTCGACCACTGTAACGTCGCTTCCCATTTTTGCAAGGAACTGACCGATCTCGCAGCCGATAACTCCTCCGCCGACGATGATGATTGACCTGGGAAGAGTGTTCATATCGAGTATCTCATTTGATGAAATTACTCTCTTTCCGTCATAACCGAACATTTTCGGAACTGTGGGGACGGAACCTGTTGCAAGAATAACATAATCTGTACTTATTAATTCTTCTTCCCCGCCTTCTTTTACGACCTTTACGGTATTTTTATCGACAAGACTTCCGAATCCGTTCACATATGTTATTTTATTTGCCTTGATGAGCATTCCTATACCCTTGACAAGGTTTTTTACCACTTTATTTTTTCTTTCGATGATCTTTTCGTAATCAATGGTAACAGTCCCGTCTTTGAGTATGCCGAAATCATCTGCGTCTGCCACTGCTTCATACGCATCATACGAAGCTATAAGTGCCTTTGTCGGAATACATCCTCTGTTCAGACAGGTGCCTCCGAGCTCATCCTTATCTATAAGCACTACCTCGAAACCTTTTTTTGCCGCATATATGGCAGCTTCATATCCTCCGGGGCCTGCGCCGATAACCGTAAGTTTCATAAAATTACCTCCTAAAGTCCCGCTTCATCCAGGATAAGGGGAACATTCTCTTCTGCGCCGATAGCCATAATATGTACACCGTGGCAAAGTCCCTGCGCTTTGATCTCGCTGATCATTTCAGCAGCGATGAGTATTCCTTCCTTTACCGGATCGGATGATTCTTTCATTCTCTGAATGATACTGTCGGGAACGTTGATTCCCGGAACGTTTTTGTTCATATATCTTGCGGCTCCCGCACTCTTGAGAGGAATGATTCCCGCAAGAACGTATGCGTCATATTTTGAAGCATAATCCATAAATCTCTTGAATGGCTCAAGAGAGTATACCCCCTGCGTCTGGAAGAATTTCGCGCCTTCCGCAACTTTCTTTGCATATTTGTACATATGCAGCTCAAGGGGCTCATACTCGGGAGTTACGCTTGAACCGAGGAAGAATACCGGCGGCTCTCCCTGAAGCTTGTTTCCGCCTGCATCGGATCCCGCTTCAAGCTGTTTTGCAGCTGTGAGCATGCTCACACTGTCAAGATCGAATACAGGCTTGGAGTTTTTACAGTCACCTACCGTAGTATGGTCTCCCGTAAGGGTGAGTACATTTTCGATCCCGAATGCCGCAGCACTGAGAAGATCGCCCTGTATTGCCATTCTGCTGCGGTCTCTCCCCGTCATCTGAAGGACAGGTTCGAGTCCCGCTTGTTTGAGTTTGATGCAAAGTCCCAGAGATGATGCTTTCAGAGACGCACTCTGAAAGTCTGTTACGTTGACTGCATCCACCCTGCCTTTAATAAGTTCCGCACAATGCATCTGATGTGAAAAGTCGCATCCTTTCGGCGGTGCCATTTCGGCGGTTACCGCAAACTGTCCGGACTCAAGTTTAGTTTTCAGCAAACTCATTTACCTTCCTCCTTTGTATTCAATACTCTCGGATATGCCACTGCGCCATAATCCTTCGTCGGGATGCTCTTCATAAGTCTGTCAAGCCTTCCCTGATCTTTAAGCCTGTTGTAGATGAGTATCCAGGCACAGTCATTTTCCGGATTGACTTCGCATTTTCCGTCTTTTGCTCCTCCGCACGGGCCGTTCGTCAGCGATTTTGCGCATTTTGTTACAGGGCATATTGCCGCCGTATCCGCAAGAACACAGTCTCCGCAGAGTTTGCAGGCTTCACTGAAAATTCCCTGCCTTTCAATTTCACCGAGAAACAGCGTATTATTTGACGGATAAACAACTTTGTCTGTGTTTGTCGCAACAGTCTGGACTCCGTCACCGCATGCTGCGCTGATGATTGCATCTGCTTCAGGCAGAACTTCCTTAAGCTGTTTGATTTCTTTTTTTACAAGAAGCTTGTTACAGGAGTTGGTCATGACCATACTTCCCAGAACGTTTATTCCGTGTGCCTCAAGCTTTGCCTTTAGTTCTTCGAGAGCCTCCGCAGAGCCGGTCTTACACACAGTAGCACACTCTCCGCAACCTGTAAGGACAACATTTTTACATCCTTCAAGCATCTGAAGGAGCTCTTCAAAGGGTTTTTGTTTTGTTATAATCATACTTTACTCCTTAAAACAAACCACTCTGCAATTTTGCAGCTTTGATGACGTGTTCCCCGAGAAGTGCAGTGGTGATGGGGCCTGTTCCTCCACCGAGACCGGGAGTTGCAGATGTTACCATCTTTACCTTTTCAAGACAATCCACATGAGCATCTCCGGCACGGACTTTCTTTCCTTTTTCATCAAGCACCGGGTTTGCGTCATCATCTTTCATAGTTGACATCGCCACATCCACGAGAATAGCATCTTCACTGAGCATATCCGCATTCACAAGGCCGTATTTACCGACTGCGGTAACTACGATATCTGCCTTCTGAGTATAACTCTTTACGTCCTTTGTGTAAACATGGCACATGGTTACTGTGGCAAATTCGTTCGTCATCATCATCGCAAGGGGTTTTCCCACTACAGCGGAGTTGTTGATTATTACGACGTCCTTGCCTTTAAGGTCTACTTCGTAATACTCCAGAAGCTTCATTACGCCCTCTGCAGTGCAAGGGAAAAATCCTTCGTTATCGCCTATCATAAGTTTACCGAGGTTCGTCGGATTCATTGCATCCGGGTCCTTAGCGGGACTGATGGCATATTTTATCACTTCCTCATCAAGCTGAGGCGGAAGAGGCTTGAAGATAAGTATTGAGTGTATCAACTCATTTCCGTTCACCTCGGAAAGTTTCGCAAGAAACTCATCCTGAGTAACATCTTCGCTGAAAACGATGCTTTCGACTTCGATTTCAGAAGCTGCCATTCTCTTTATGATGCTCTTTTCGTAAGAGATCGAACCCATATCTTCCCCGACTCTGAGTATTGCCAGACGGGGAATAATTCCTTTTTCCCTTAAAAGACGACTTTCTTCCGTAAGTTTAAGTATCATATGTTCGCTTACGGTTTTACCGCTGAGAATTGTTGCACTCATATCCTGCCTCCTTATTTATTCTGATTTTCCAAAAATTCTTCTACATATTTGTAGACTCTGTCACAGACGATGGTTCCGTATGTTACGAGTGGCATAAGCTCATTTTTTATGTTCCTCGCATAATCCTCATCGTCAAACATCATTATGTTGACAAGCACATTCATCCACCCGCCTACGAGACCGCTCTTCAGAAGCAGTACGCCTACTCCCACGTCCGATATGACAAGCGGCGAGCATTTGTCCGAAAGATTTTCCAGAAGCACGATCGCTTCGTAGCTTTTCTTTACTATTTCCTTGGGTACTTCACAGGCGATTTCTATTGCAGCGTTTATTGCCTTCTTTTTATTTTCCTTCTCTTCTTCCGTAGATGACGGAAGCGCATAGGCTTTTGACAGAGGGATAAAGTTCTCTGCATCTTTGTCAACAAAGCTCATCATCTCATCGGTCAGTACTCTGAGTTTACCGATTATATCTTCAAGCCGTTCTTCGTGTATTGCATACTTCTTTTTCCCTATGGTAAGGTTACATACCATGCCCCCGAGGGCAGCGCCAAGGCTTGCTGCAATGGCGCTTACTGCACCGCCGCCGGGAGTAGGAGATTTCGAGAAGGACTCGTTCACAAAGTCCTGGAGTCTGTAATCAATATATTTCATGATCTCCCTCCGATGTTTACCTGTTTGATCAGAACAATCCTGAGATTACTCCGTCGTCATCAACATCAATGTGTTCAGCAGAAGGAACCTTCGGAAGCCCCGGCATCTTCATGATCTCACCGGTTACCGCTACGATGAATCCCGCACCTGCAGAGAGCGTTACTTCACGGATCGTAATTTCAAATCCCGTCGGTCTTCCGAGTTTTTTCTGATCGTCCGTAAGTGAATACTGTGTTTTTGCCATGCATACCGGAAGTTCTCCGTATCCCATAGCTTCGAGATTTTCGATTGTCTTTGATGCTGCGTGTGAGTATACAACTCCGTCAGCACCGTATATTTTCTTACAGATAGCCTCGATCTTGTCTTTGATCGGAATATCAAGCTCGTATGTATAATTCACTTCGCTGGGGATATCACAAAGTCTGATGACTTCTTTTGCAAGCTCTTCGCCTCCTGCTCCGCCGAATTCCCATACTTCGGAAATCTTTACGTTTACGCCGAGCTCAGCACATTTCTTTGTTATGAAATCTATTTCCGCATCTGTATCTGTGACGAATTTATTAAGAGCGACTACCGCCGGAACCTTGAATACATCACGGATATTCTCAACGTGTTTAAGGAGGTTCGGAATACCTTTTTCGAGTGCCTCAAGATTTTCCTCTTTAAGGTCATTCTTTCCTACACCACCATTATATTTGAGTGCTTTTACAGTAGCAACGATAATTATCGCGTCCGGCTTAAGTCCTGCCTGGCGGCATTTGATGTCGATGAACTTTTCAGCTCCGAGGTCAGCTCCGAATCCCGCTTCCGTAACTACATAATCCGCAAAGTGCATTGCCATCTTTGTTGCAAGCACCGAGTTGCAGCCGTGAGCGATGTTTGCAAACGGGCCACCGTGGATAAGTGCCGGTGTTCCTTCAAGCGTCTGTACGAGGTTTGGTTTGATGGCATCTTTCAGAAGTGCAGCCATCGCACCTTCCGCTTTGAGCTGCCCTGCAGTTACCGGGTTACCTTTTCTGTCATATGCAACAACTATCTTTGCAAGTCTTTGTTTAAGGTCTGATATAGAACTGCTCATGCAGAATATCGCCATGATTTCCGATGCCACAGTAATGTCAAAACCGTCTTCTCTCGGCACCCCTTCGCTTTTGCCTCCGAGGCCGTTGACTATTTTTCTGAGCTGACGGTCATTCATATCAACCGCCCTTCTCCAGACTATTCTTCTTGAATCGATATCAAGTTCGTTACCCTGATAAATATGATTGTCGATCATCGCTGCGAGCAGGTTGTTCGCAGCGCCTACTGCATGGAAGTCGCCGGTAAAGTGAAGATTGATATCTTCCATCGGAACTACCTGTGCGTATCCGCCGCCTGTAGCTCCTCCCTTAACACCGAAGACCGGCCCCAAGGAGGGTTCTCTGAGTGCCACGACTACTTTTTTACCAAGTCGCGCAAGGGCATCTGATACACCTACTGTCGTCGTCGATTTACCTTCTCCTGCAGGAGTCGGGTTGATGGCGGTTGTCAAAATCAGCTTTGCAGGCTTTCCTGAACCAGGTTTTGTTTTCATGAGGTTTGAATCGAGTTTGGCTTTATATTTTCCGTAAAGCTCGATGTCTTTTTCCTCGAGTCCAAGTTTAGCAGCAATCTCTCTGATGTCCTGTAAAGTTGCTTCCTGAGCAATTTCAATGTCAGTTTTGTAAACCATTTGGTGCCTCCATTCATATTATTTTATGTTTCTTTTACGGAGTGCTTTATTTTCCAAGCATCTCGCCTCCGCAATAAAACTATAGCATAATACGCAAAATGGGGTCAACAGTTTCATTCAAATTTGATGTTTTTTCGATAAGTGCTTTGTAAACAATTTAAAAATTGCTTTTTTTCATTGATGGGACAAAAGTTTTATTCAAAATTCAAATATATGCGAATGCAGGGTAACGCTTTCATTCAAAATTTAATAAAGATAAGGGGTAAAAATGTCCCGCCTTATTTTGTTAGTCTTTGCCTTTTTTTGCGGAATTTTAAACACTTCAGCCATTTTTACACCTTGTTTTATCAGTACAGACCTATAACTCTTCCGTCTTCGTCAATGTCAGTAATCTCAGCCGCAGGCACTTTCGGAAGCTCCGGCATCCTCATGACAGTAGCTGTAAGAGAGACGATAAAGTCCGTTCCGGCACTCAGAATAACTTCACGGATCGTCTCAGATTCTTTTCCGGACGGGCTGATTTTCTCTCGCCATCAGAAAGAGATGACTGTGTTTTATCTACATGATATTTTACCATAATCCATCATATTCATCAATCATACTTCCCGTAATATTCCACAGCTTCCGATACCGAAACTTTAAATATTATTGAGAATATATGAATTTATGCTATATTGTATTTACGGGACAGCCCGAATAAATTTTACGGAGATGCTGTTTGCAAAAATTCAGCAGATTACAGGAATTGGTATTGTAAGCGGGAGGCTTGCAAAATCGTTCCGCATGCCTCCTGCCATCAGGTCATTATGCATGGAGGTAAAATTGAAAGAACAAATCAACTTAAACAATGACTACACTATCCGCCTTGAAACAGAAAACGATTACCGCGAGGTGGAAAACCTTACAAGAGAAGCATTCCGGAATGTATATAAGCCGGGATGCGATGAACACTATTTCGTGCACATGATGCGTTCCCATCCGGATTTTATTCCTGATCCGGCATTTGTCGTGGAAAAGGACGGCAAGATCATCGGAAATATCATGTATACAAAGGCATGGCTCAGAGATGAAGAAGGAAACTTAAAAGAGATCCTTTCCTTATTTGTTTTTCATGATGCAGGATGGAGAAAAGATACCGTTTTCTGATATTATATGCCTGCAGATAGTGAAATGAACGGCGCGTGCAGTAAAATAAAATGAAAAAAAGGTTGTATTTTTTGCTGTGGTGGTCATAATAACTGTGAATTCATTAAAGGAGGCATGAAAATGCAGAATAAGAAAAATGACGCAATCAGATGCACGGTCCAGCAGTGCGCTTACCACGCAAACAGCGAAAACTACTGCACACTCAATTCTATCGTCGTTGGCACACACGAAACAAATCCGACAAAAAAAGAATGTACGGACTGTAATTCATTTGAACGCAAAAATTGTTAGTTGAATCGTTTAATGCAGGATGAAAATCCTGCTTACATAGTAAATTAAATTTTTTTTAAAAACCTCTTCTCTTTTTGCCCGTTTTGTTATATAATGTCATAGATGTTGCGATGGTGGCGGAATTGGCAGACGCGCAGGATTCAGATTCCTGTGAGCTTAAGCTTCATGTGGGTTCGACTCCCATCCGTCGCACCATTTTTTTATTGCGAAAATAAGTACTTTTGTGGTGTGATTACAGATAAGAAAAGTAAATGGGAGTCGAACACCGAAGGGGGTCCGAGGCGTCAAGAAATCGATTGATAATCGATTTTAGCCGAGTGCGTGAGGAGTGTAAGCGCAGCGTCGACGAGCGCGGCAGCCCAAGCCCTTGCGGCGAAGGGATGCCTCCCATCCGTCGCACCATTTTTTTATTGTTTAAGCCATTTTTCGTTCCGAAAAAAGTCTTAAACTGAGGTATCCCTCTGTATGTGATTTTTGAGACAAAAAAATCCTGTACGGAGGGGTATTTTTTATGCCAAGAGGAAGAAAAATTTATGGCGAATTAAGAGCGGAAGAACACAAAATCACAGATGCTGCAGAAGAGTTTTTCAGGCACAATGAAGCAAAGGGACTTGCGGAAGAAAGTAAAAAGACGTACATACGGCACGTCAATGCTTTTATAAAGTGGGCGGAGGAGTATCTCACACTGGATGAGATAACTCCGAAGGTGATTGATGAATACCTTGCTTTTAAGATGAGTAAAGGAATAAAAGCTGTATTAGTCGCAACTGCAATGAGGCATCTGAGGAGATTCTTCAATTTCTGCAACAGCAGGGGATATATGGAGAAGATAGATATTACTATCCCCAGATATGAAACTACACTCAAAGAGCCTTACACCGACAAAGAAATGAAAAGACTTCTTGCCAAGCCGCGGAGCGGCAACTGGGTAGAGCTGAGAAGCTGGTGTATGATAAACTATTTTTATGCAACCGGGCAACGCCTGAGCACAGTTCTTAACATAAAAGTGAAGGATCTTGATCTTACGGCCGGAAAAGTCAGGCTTGTGTGGAACAAAGACAAGATTCAGAAATGGATGCCCTTATCTTCAACTATAGTGAAGATCCTTAGAGAGTATATCCGGCTTTCTGATCTTTCAGAGGAAGATTATCTGTTTCCGGAATATGAAGGAGGTCAGTTGAATTCCAGAAGTGCGCAAAATGCTATTGCTAAGTATAACAAGAAAAGAGGAGTGAAAAAGACATCCATCCACCTGTTCCGGCACACATTCGCCAAGAACTACATAATAGCCGGCGGAAGCCCTGCTAAACTACAATATCTTCTCAACCATAAGACGGTCGATATGACTATGAAATATGTGAATCTCTACGGATCGGAAGTTGCGACGGATTACGATCTCTTTAATCCGCTTGATAACTTAAAGAGAAGAATATAACAACTAAATAACATCTCTTAAACAACAAAGAAGCAAGAAAGTATTATCTTCCTTGCTTCTTTTTAACATCTTTTATTCATCTTCATAAATATTTCTGACCTTATCCAGATATTCTTTGAACTCATCTACCACATCATACGGAAACATTATCTTTGCTCTCTTGCCGAAGCCGAGTACCCATCCGAAGAACTGATCGCTTACTTCCACATCTGCCGTTACTTTGAAATGAGTGTCATCCACCTTTGAATAAACTACATTCTTTGTTCCGAACTTCTCAAGAGCGGTGTCCAGAAGGGTGTTGATAAAGCGGATCGTAACTCTCTTTTCCTTGCCGCGATACATTGAAAAGACTCTTCTCGTAAACGTTGCAAGATCAAGTTTCGCAAACTCATCTTCATGCTCTCTTGGAATATTTGTCCGCTTTATGTCCTTCATTCTGTCAAGACGATATGTTGTTATCCGCTTTCCATTATGGCCAAGAAGATAATAATTGCCGTCGTTGATTACGAGAGCAAACGGATCAACGGTGTAATATTCTCCCTTCTTTCTGGAAACAGTTTCTTTCACATTGTCAAGAGTGTGATACTGATATCTGAACTTTATCTTTTCCGGAATATGCTTCTGTCCGTCAATCTTCAGACTCATGGCATCGTTGATCATGTCAATATATTCGATGATCTTGCCGTTAGAAGTCTTGTTTCTCCCGAAAACGTGAACATCGTGCTTTATCTTCTCTGCCTGATGCTCGCTGACAAAACCTGAAAGGATATCCGCCAGAAGCTCAGACTGCCCGTCGGAAATAAACTTTGTTGCATATACACATTCACAAAGCAGACGGATGTCATTCAGATTATATTTCCTCTGCCTGACATAAAAACCTTTACTGGAGCTGTCATAAACGATGATCTTCGAATCCTCATCAAGCTCCTCATCCGCCTCATCAGCGCTCAGATCATCCTCTATCATAAGATTTATCTTGTTGATCTCATCAATATCCCGATAGATTGACCTCCGCTCTGCCTCGATGCCATAATCCTCTTTAAGAATCGCCACAAGATCATTCGAGGAATATGTATGCTCTTCGTCGGAGTATTTCAGGAGGTATTCGTAAATCAGATACGCTTTGAGCTTCTGGTGGGGTTTGCGGCCGGAGGTGGGGGATTTTCTGTTCTTTTTAGTGTCCATTTTTGAATTCCGTTGTTTTAGTATTGTTGATGTATTATACCATGTTTTTATATGAAAAAGGGTTATTTTTGTGATGCTTAAAAATAAAGAGTTGAAGGAAACATAAATATTGCGTTGTCGTCATTTTTATTGAGAAATCAATTTGACTATGATATAATAAAATAAAACGTTGCGTGCGTTATTCGTGATGCGGCAATATAAATTTAGTATGTTTGCTCTGCTGTCACTGCAGAGTTTTTATGTTCGGAGGATGTATTATGGAAGTAAGTTATAAGCGACTCTGGAAAATGCTTATCGACAGAGATATGAAGAAAAAAGAACTTTGTGAAAAAGCCGGAATCAGTGCCTCTTCAGTCACCAAAATGGGCAGAGGAGGGCATGTAACGACTGAAGTCCTTGTGAAAATATGTATAGCTCTTGATTGTACAATGGATGACATTATGGAAATCGTTCCTTGCAGCGATTTATAAATAAAAGAGGGATTCTTATGAGTAAAATCTTATCAAAGAAACAGATGTCCGAAGAAGATATTAAATTACAGTATATTACTCCGGCAATCACCTCCAAGTGGGACAGAGGAAAGATTACGATGGAAACACAGGTTACTGACGGGAAAATTAACCTGAAGGGTAACTTTGTATTCCGTGAAAAGCCAAAGCGTGCGGATTATCTTTTATATCTCAATGCAAACAATCCTATTGCCGTTATTGAGGCAAAAGACAACAAACATAGTATTTCTTATGGTTTGCAACAAGCTATTGAATATGCTCGGATGCTTGATCTTCCGTTTGCGTATAGTTCTAATGGTGATGGATTTGCAGAACATGATTTTCTTACCGGAAAAGAGCGGCAGTTTGGCCTTGACGAATTTCCGACTGAAGCTGAACTGATCGCTCGTTTTAAGCAGGAATCCGGAATCACGCATACTCAGGAAACGATAATTGAGCAACCATATTACAGTAGCCAAACAACATATCCTCCGAGATATTATCAGCGTATTGCTATTAACAGGACCGTTGATGCTATTGCTAAAGGACAGGATCGACTCCTTTTGGTTATGGCTACCGGAACAGGTAAAACTTATACTGCATTCCAGATCGTGTATCGTTTGTTGCAAAGTGGACTGAAAAGAAAAGTTCTTTACCTTGCAGATCGTAATATTCTTGTAGATCAATCTATTCAGCAGGATTTTGCGCCATTAGAAAAGGTTATTCATAAAATAAATGTTGCAAAAGATGATAAGAGCACCATTACTTCTCATGAGGTGTATTTCTCTTTGTATCAGCAGTTGGTTGGTGATGACGACAAAGAACATTTCAGTGAGCTTTTTTCTCCTGACTTCTTTGATCTTATCATTGTTGATGAGTGTCACCGAGGATCTGCAAAAGAAGAAAGCCGCTGGCGCAGAATTTTGGAATATTTCAAATCTGCAACACAAATCGGAATGACGGCAACACCAAAAGAAACGAAATATGTATCCAATCTTAATTATTTCGGAGAACCGATTTATACATACAGCCTGAAAGAAGGTATCGAAGATGGATTCCTTGCACCTTTCAAAGTCATCAATATCATGACGGACATTGGCGATGGCTGGCGCCCCCGTAAAGGGCAAAGAGATATTTACGGCAACGAGATTGAGGATAGAATATACACAAACAGTGACTACGATTACAATATTATTATTGAAGATCGCATCCATCAAGTTGCATCTGAGATAACACGATATTTGAAGAGCACAGACCGAATGGCAAAAACCATCGTATTCTGCGCGACTGAAGATGCGGCAGAACGTATGCGGCAGGCTTTGGTAAACTTAAACTCAGACATGGTAAAAGAAAATCCGGATTACGTTGTCCGCATTACAGGAAGCGACGATTACGGCAAAAAGAAGCTGGATTACTTTATCTCTGTTTCCGCTCCTTACCCCGTTATTGCAACAACATCAAAGCTGCTTTCCACCGGAGCGGACTGCAAAATGACGAAGTTGATTGTTCTGGATGAAATGATCGGATCAATGACAGAATTCAAGCAGATAATCGGGCGTGGTACAAGACTTCGCGAAAAAGAAGGCAAGACTCATTTCGTCGTCATGGATTTCCGTAATGTGACAAGATTGTTTGCGGACCCGGACTGGGATGGCCCTATACAGATAGATCCGGGCTTTACTCCCGGTGGAAAAACGCCGAAAGGTGGCGATGATCCGGTCGAGCCGCCTGTTCCTGTTGATCCTCCAGGTCCGAAAGATCCAAAACCAATAGTAAATCGTGATGGCTGCAAGGTAGAAATTATCCATAAAACAGTGTCTGTATATGATGCCAATGGTAAATTGCTCCGTCAGGAAAGCATTGTCGATTACACAAAAGAAAATATCCGTGGGGAATATGCATCACTGGATAACTTCATTCGTCAGTGGTCAAAAGAAGAAAAGAAAGAGAAAATCAAGGAAATGCTTCTGGAACGAGGCATCGACCTTGAACTGTTGAAAGCAGATCAGGATATGGCAGATGTGGATGATTTTGACTTTATCTGTCATGTGGCTTTTGACAAGAAACCATTGACACGAAAAGAAAGAGCAAACAACGTGAAAAAGCGTGATTTTCTCAGTAAATACAGCGGTGTGGCAAGAGAAGTATTGGAAGCACTTCTTGATAAGTATATGAACACCGGTATTTATGAAATTGAAAAAACAGAAATTTTGAAACTTGATCCGTTCCTGAAGCTTGGAAAACCTGCAAAGATCGCCGGATATTTCGGAGGCAAAGAAGGTTACATCCAGGCTGTAAAGGAACTTGAAGAAGCGATTTATGCAGATGAGGCGGTATAAACTATGAGTAATTTATCAGGATTTGTGAAAAGGCTCCGTGACATCATGAGAAATGATGCAGGAATCAATGGTGATGCACAGCGCATTGAGCAGATCGCATGGATGCTTTTCCTGAAAGTATATGATGCAAAAGAGCAGGATTGGGAATGGGATGATGAAGACTACGTTTCAATAATTCCGGAAGAATGCCGTTGGCAGAACTGGGCGTATGATGACAGGTCCGGAAAAGCTATGACAGGAGACAAGCTGTTGAATTTTGTCAATAACACGCTGTTTCCCGTGTTGAAAGGAACAGACATTAAGGATTCCAATGGAAAAGTAGTAATCCCCGGTGTTAAAGTTGACTCGTCTACCCCAATCAAAAAGGCAATCGTACAGACCACTTTCGAGGATGCAAACCAATATATGAAGGATGGTGTTTTGCTGCGTCAGGTAATCAACGTTATAGATGAACTTGACCTTTCGGACTACGAAGAAAGCCATGCTTTTGGTGAAATCTATGAAACCATATTAAAAGAGCTTCAAAGCGCCGGCTCTTCCGGTGAATTCTATACTCCCCGAGCGGTAACAGATTTTATGGCAAAGATGATAAATCCGCAGATCGGAGAACAGGTTGCGGACTTTGCCTGCGGTACAGGGGGATTTCTCACGAGCTGGCTGAAGGAACTTGCACCGAAAATCAAGACTACGGAAGATCAGGCGGCTTACAATGAATCCATTTATGGAATTGAAAAGAAGCAATTTCCGTATATGTTGTGCATTACAAATATGCTTTTGCACGGCATTGACGTGCCCAAAATTTATCACGACAACTCACTACTGAAAGATGTTCTTGACTATACTCTTGACGATCAGTTTGATGTTATTCTTATGAACCCGCCATACGGAGGATCTGAAAAAGCAGAAGTGAAAAATCACTTTCCAGACGACCTTGCAAGCAGTGAAACGGCAGATCTCTTTCTTTCTGTTATCATGTACCGCCTGAAAAAGAACGGTCGTGCTGCTGTTATCCTTCCTGATGGTTTCCTGTTCGGTACGGATAATGCAAAGATAAATATCAAGAAAAAGCTCCTGACAGAATTTAATCTTCATACGATCGTCCGTATGCCGGGAAGTGTATTTTCTCCGTATACATCCATCACAACAAATATCCTTTTCTTCGACCGTACAAAGCCAACAGAAGAAACATGGTTCTATCGTCTTGACATGCCGGAAGGATATAAGCACTTCTCAAAGACAAAACCTATGAGGACGGAGCATTTCAATCCTGTTATGGATTGGTGGAATGACCGCAAGGAACTTTTCGTTGACGGATTTGAAAAAGCGAAGTGTTTCACCGCTCAACAGCTCATGGATTCTCTTGGATATAATCTCGATCAGTGCGGTTATCCACATGAGGAAGAAGAAGTTCTCGATCCGCTTGATACAATCAGAGAGTATCAGGAGAGACGAACCGCCCTCAATGCCGAAATCGACAAGGTTCTTGCAGAGCTGGAAGCATTGCTGCCGGGAGGTGTAACAGAATGACCCCCCAACAGTTAAAACATAGCATCTTGAAAATTGCTTTCTCTGGGAAGTTGATAGAACCAGAAATAAATGCAAAACCACCTAAAGTTAAAGCCGTTGAATGTGAGGAAGCAACGTTTGATATACCCGAAAATTGGGTTTGGAGCACTTTGGGTAATTGTTGTGATTTGTATACAGGAAACAGCATTTCAGAAAGTGTTAAAAAAGCAAAATATACTGGCAGAACCGATGGGCTGGATTATATTGCAACTAAGGATGTAACCTTTGAAAACACAATAATCTATGATAATGGTGTTCGCATACCATTATGTGACAATTTTAGAATTGCAAAAGCAGGCTCTGTCTTAATGTGTATTGAGGGTGGTAGTGCTGGTCGTAAAATTGGAATTATTGACAGGGATGTATGTTTTGGGAACAAACTTTGCATGTTTGATTCTGACATAATTGCAAACAAATACGTCTTTTATTATTTGCAGAGTAGTGAGTTTAAAAGATTTTTCGCAGGAAATATGTCGGGCATTATTGGTGGTGTAAGTATAAAAAAACTGAAGGATCTTCCAATACCAATACCATCGCTTAACGAACAGCTATCAATAGTTAAGAAGATCGAAGAACTTCTTCCGTATGTTGACCGTTATGCCGCAGCTTATGAAAAGTTGGAGCAGTTTAACGCCAAGTTCCCGGATGATATGAAGAAGTCCATTCTTCAATATGCCATTCAAGGCAAGCTCGTAGAGCAAAGACCGGAAGAAGGAACGGGCGAAGAACTGTACCGGCAGATTCAGACAGAAAAACAGCGGATGATCAAAGAAGGCAAAATCAAAAAAGAAAAGCCGTTGGCTGAAATTGCGGAGGATGAGATTCCGTTTGACATTCCTGAGAGTTGGGCGCTAACGCGGTTAGGAAACGTGATATCTCTATTCTCCGGCACGGACTTCAAGCCAGAAGAATATAACGATCAAGAGAACGGCATTCCTTATATAACCGGGGCGAGCAGTTTGTCGGCGAAAGGAGTATTAGTGAACCGTTGGACTGAAACCCCACGTATTCTTGCCAATTATGGAGATGTGCTACTTGTTTGTAAAGGCTCTGGTTACGGAAAAACTGTGATTTGTGATATTCCAGAGGCACATATCGCACGCCAGATTATGGCGGTTAAAAAGAATGACAATCTCAACATGGAATATATCAAGTATTTCCTGCAGGCAAATGTAAAATTGATCAAATCTAAGGGACAAGGTGTTATTCCAGGAATTGATAGAGGTAGCGTTCTAAATTTAATTTTTCCTCTCCCACCCCTTGCCGAGCAAAAACGCATTGTTGCCAAACTGGAAGAAGTCCTGCCGCTGTGTGAACGGTTGAAATGAGGTGATACATGAATAAAGAAGTGGCAAATGCGCTGTATCGATACTTTGAAATCCTGTACAACTTCAATCGAAACCTCATTACCTTATGTGGCGTTGATGTGATAGACAATTCAGCACACTATGAGAAGTTTTTAGAGGAGGTAATCCACGCCACCCCTAAGCTGATCCCGTATAAATACGACAAGCCAACGAAGAGATATGTCCTTGTTTCTAAGGACGGTCTGTTGGAATTTATCGATGAAATTCCCTTTATCAACGAAGACTACAGAAACATATTACAGCGGCACTATGATTTGCTCAAAAGGATCAAAAGAATTCGAAACAAATTTGAGCACAAAATGCATGGTGCAAGGATTGTTTCCTCCGGCAGCGGAAGTGGTTCTCTATTCGACGCGACATATCAGATTGGCGATGAAGCTTTTGATTTAACTGCCAATGAGCTTATTTCATTGGCAAAAGATCTGAACACAATGTTTACAAAGATTCAAAGATTGGTGGGTCGTTTTGCCTATGAGCAGGAAAAAGTAGATCACCCATATTATCGTCGGTTAATCCGTTACGATTTTTGTAATTTTAATCAGATCTACGAGAGTGAATTGCTTAGAAACATTGGGAAAGCCTTTCTCCCTTTTTGAGGCCCCAAAACGATTCCTATCAAAACAAGAAGAAAGCCTGCCGTTGTGCGAACGGTTGAAATAGAAAGGAAGAACAATATGGGTACGATAAAGAATGACATTCTTACATTTTTCTTGCCGCAACATCCAGACCAAGAAGCATTGCTCAAGCCATTTCTCAATGGGTTTAATGTTTCATATGCCGAAAATAAAAAACTTAATAACACCACATTATATGTCTACTTATTAAAACCTGAGGAATATGTAAGTGATGCCTTTGGTATTAACAAAGAAATATTGCTGGCTTATTCTCCGTATAACACGTTGCAACCTCGGGCAATTCAGGCGGTAAATATGGCGTTCGATATTTTTCCATTTAAGAATCGTGTTGACACGCTGAACTGTTTTGTTGTGTCTAAAGACCGTGGGATTTTGGAATATTCGGGTATTACAAATTTTTCTGAGACGCAATCACGATGCATTGTGCCGTTTATATATGATGAATTGATCCAATACGGGAACGACAGCTGGTTCATTAGGAATCAACTGCGAAAATATTTTTACGATATAGATTTATTTGGTTATACGCTCCCTTTAAGAGATGAAAATTCCTTCTTCGGTCGCCAGCAAATTGTGGCAAGATATATTGATGCAATAAGAAGATGTGAAAACAGGGGCATTTTTGGAGTGCGCAAAACGGGGAAGACTTCATTGCTATTCAAAATCGACAGAATTATTCGAGAGCAGCGTATTGGTTTCGTTTTCTTCTATGATTGTAAATCTCCCTCATATAGAAAGCTCCATTGGAATGAGTTTTTGGGTGAAATTTGTGACAATATTGCCAAGAGGTTAAACATCCGAATCCGTAAGGAATATGATGAAAAAGGAATCATAAAAAGTTTTCGCTATGTCATTCATGAGGCTGCTTTAAAAAATAAGAAAATAGTCATCATGTTTGACGAAATTGAATACATATCCTTTAAATCCACATTAGACACTCACTGGCAAACTGAATTTATTGATTTTTGGCAAACAATTTGGTCTGTACAAAGCATTCATAGAAATTTAGTGTTTATTTTATCTGGTGTGAATCCAAGCGTTACTGAAATTGACACAATAAACGGAATTCAAAATCCTTTGTTCAGCATTGTCCAATCGGAATATCTGCAAGGCTTATCCGAGGAAGATGCACGCACGATGATTCGAATATTGGGTAGGCGTATGGGAATCAACTTTGATTATTCTGCCGTAAGCATTTTGTACAAGCAGTTTAATGGGCATCCTATGCTTCTTAGATTAGCTTGCAGCTATATTAACCGCCAATATACCACGCAAATACGCCCTATCACTATAACAGAAAAAATGATTTTGGAACTTCAAGAAGGTATTGATATAGAGCTTGCATACTATTTCAAACATATTGTATCTGAAATCAAGCAATTCTATCCAGATGAATATGAAATGTTAGAAATGCTTGCGTCTGGCCAAACATCTGATTTCGTTGAATTAGCCACAATGGTGGACTTTTCCAAACATTTATACAGCTATGGCCTTGTTTCTAAAGATGCTAACGGAACACCCGTAGTAAATATGCCTGTTGCGGGACGCTATGTTGCTATGGAGTTGGCAAAGAAAGAAAACCGCACCGCACTATATCGCCTGGTAGAAAAAGATCGAAGACGCGATTGGGTTACGCAACGAATAAAATCAATCATTCGAGATATGCGCCAACTCGAAACGGCAATACGAAGCGCGAACAAGGATAAGCTATTTGGTGAGAATTCGTTTCCAGAAGCGGAAAAATTTGCAGCAATCACTCCAATAAAGACAGAGGTTGATTTTGAACACTTCTTCAATATATGCAACAGATGCTTTGTTGAATCCATTGAAAATTATGGAAAATCAATTTCAAAAAACAACTACTTCTGGAATGAAATAAAAACAGCATATCCTGCCCTTCATAGTGTCCTACACAGAATTAAGGTGTATCGGCATTCTCAGGATCATTTGACACTTAATCCTACAGTATCGGCGAAATACAGGGAATTTTGGGCAGAAGACACGATGGACTTTTCTGATGACGAGGACCAACGATTTGCAATTCAGCAAAAACTTCTTGAAAGTTTCCTAACAGCTATACAAGTAGAAACATCTTCAATTACATAAATTCACAAGGCACTAACAGCAAAAGTTAGTGCCTCTTAATAATATGAAAATCTTGTATATCGAACGAAGAATTTATATTCAGATATCTATTTGTGATATCTCACATTACTTCCACCGTCATCCTCCACCACCTCAATGTACTTATACACCGTCCCCCGACTCACCCCGCAAACCCTTGCAAGTTCGGAGATGTTGAGGTTTCCGCTCTTGTAGGAAGGATAGTGGCGGAGGAATTTTGATGGGATGTTTTCTTTTGTCAGTCTGGGGCGGCCGATTTTTGCGCCCTTCGCTTTTGCGTTTGCCATGCCTGAGCGGACACGGGAGCGGATCATCGCAAGCTCAAGCTGACTGAATACTCCTGCCATCTGTAGAAATGCTTCGCTCATTGGGTCTGCGTGGCCTGTCCGGCAATCGAGGGTGATGCTGCCGATGATGACGAGCCGAAGTCGCTTGTCACGGATCATATCTATTATCTCACAAAGTTGTTTCGTGCTTCTGGCAAGCCTCGGCACTTCCGGCACGATGATCGTATCACCTTCCTTTGCCGCATCAAACATGGCCTTCTGCTGGCTTTTTATCTTGCTGTCGCCATGCTCATATTCAAGAAAGATCTCTTCCGCTCCTGCGGCTTTCAGCTCACGGACCTGACGTTGAATGTCTTGCTTTGTTTCGTTTGTACTGCATCTTGCGTAACCGTAAATCATATATTTTCCTCCGTATCAGCTTGCCGAGAAAGCCCGCACCGGCAAATCTTTGATCTGATATTTAAGGATGATTTGCCTTGCTGTGTTGGATCAAAATTTCCCCTCAGTTACGTAGCCGATAAGTACGCGCCATCGGGTAAATTTTGCTCCGCCTTGCCTCCGGACTTTTCGATCAAGCTGTGTTTGATATTGTTTACTCAACCAACAGTACATCAAGTATTATCTTTGCTCCAAGCCTGAATCCTTCAATGAAGCTATCTTCTTCACATATGGATAATATCTGCAATGAAAGGTCGTCATAAGCTTCGAAATGGCTTTTGCCGTCTTCCGAGAGTTCTTCCATAAACTTATCTCTCTCTTGGCTCATTCGCCCTGAAATGCTTTTTACTTGGCTGTCGTGCGGGAGCCGTCTTTCGCGGGGAGAGATCTCTCCCCGCCATAGTCTTTTTATGGTGTTCATTTTCTTCTCCTTAGCTTATGGTGAATCTTCTGCTTGTGGTCTGCTTTGTGTATGCCTTGTAAACTTCCGGCATTACCTTCTTGAATGATGTGGTATCAAAGCGGTTGCTGAGGACTGTTGACCACCTTACGATGTACTGTCCGACGATGAGTTCTTCCGTGTTTCTGAGGAGCATTTCTTCCTTGATGGAATCTTTGATGCTTTCAGCTTCGGCTCTGAGTTCTTCGATCATTTCTTCGTAGCGGTTGAGAAGTTCGATTTTTGTGATGAGTTTGAGTTCTGACATTTTTGTTTTCTCCTTTGTGAGTTGGTTTTATCAATCTTTCTGTTTGTATTATACACTAATTCGTTTATTATGTCAATACTGTTTTGATGAAAATATAAAATTATTTTTTATGTTTGAAACGCAGAATTGACAACGTACACTTTTTGATTTATAATATCCAAGAGGTGAAAACATGGCATTGGCAGAAAAGATCAGAATATTACTTGTAAAGCGTGGGAATATCTCAGAAGCGGAGCTGGCCAGAAGAATGGGAGTTAGTCCGCAGAATTTAAATAATAAAATGAAACGTGATAACTTTTCGGAGAAGGATCTTGAAGAGATCGCAAAAGCTCTTGATTGTACTTTGTCTGTAAATTTCACGATGAATGATACGGGAGAAACGCTTTAAAACCAACAGTGTACACTAAAGGGGATGTGTTGTTTATTGAACATCTTTCCCTGCTCATGGAGGGGCTTTTGCCCCTTTTTTATTGCTTCAGGATTGTTCACGAAAACATTTGTTTTTCTGAACAGGGGGGATATATTGCGGGATTTTTCTTTTTTTACCTTTTGATATACATATAGCGAGGCTTACTCTGCGATGAAATTTTTATCAGAAACGGAATTCTTTTCTTTCTCCGTTGATGGTTACTCCTTTTCTTCTCTTCTGGTCATTATTTGTAACTGAGTTATTTGTATTATTATCTGTCACCGTATTTATATTATTTATTTCTCTATCCTCTTCCGTACAGTTTGAAACGACAGACGGAGAATACGGATCGTCAGCCGTATTTTTAATATCCGTCACAGCTTCTTTTACTTTTACGACATCCGGAGCGATTTTCGCCACAACATCAAATCCATCTGCCGGAGTCTGATTTACGGTCGTTGGGACTTCATAGAACTCATATGTATTTCCGCCTGCATGAACGAGATATCCTTTTTCGAGAAGGATCTTGAACTGATCGCAGTAAGTTGATCTTGCCATGCCGATCTGATTCTCTATGGCTTTTGGTGATAACGCAAGGGAGAAGCCGTTTTTGTTTGAAGCGAAGTACATATATAATTTAAGTGCGGATGCGCTCAGGTTCCTTGCCGCAGCCATCCAGTTGGCATTTTTGATTCCGAGGAAATCATTTTTTATTTTCTCTCTGTTGATTTTTACAGTTCTCTGGTTAGGGTATGTTTTTATATTTGTCATAAGATTATATAATCTCCTTTTTCGTTTTTATCTTATACATATATTATACGAAATTTAAATATTAAAATCAAAAAAAACGGCTTACTCAAGCCATTAGGGGGCGGGTATGTCTGCGGAGCGGATTTTATTTTATAAAAATTTTTTGGTATAATATGTATGTAAGAAATTTAAAAGAAAGGAGAAAAAAACAGATACATAATCAATAGAAAGGAGAAAAATATGATGAATCGACAAAAGGACATTCTGTTTGATAATCTTATCAGTGAATTTCCTGTAGAAAGACAGGCAACGCTGAAGCTGATGTATCAGAAAGCTTCCATTATTGACGCAGAAAATCATCGCAGAGAGATGGAGCAGATGAAAAAAGAGATCGTTAAAGAAGTGCTCGAGCAGATAGCTGTTGAGATAGATTCGGGCGATGCTTTGAAAGAAATAGATTTTATCAGAGAAGCTATTAAGCGATTAGGCGAATAAAAAATAAGTCAATAACTTCCCCTCGGGGAGTTACTGACTTTAAGTATCATGCAGATATGCTGTCATCATTTTCGTTCAGGTTAAAAGTTTCAATGTGCGGGTATCTCTTTAAAAACCACTCCTTTATCCTCGGATATCTTATTGAATGGCATCTTGATATGAGGAGCATTTCATCGAAGGCCGCAAGCATGTCATTTACGGTATCTTCCGGTTCGTGAGTGGAAATATAGTCCCGCATGAATTCATATGTAAGGCCTTTGTAGCTCTCTTTGCCTTGCTTCTTTCTGATCTGCTTGCGGATTACTTCGAATGTGGGATAATCCTGCTTCACTTTCTGCAGATGCTGATACTCTGCGCTTCTGGTGTCTGATGCGTTCTTCGCAAATGTCCTGTCCATGATGATCTGTCTGTTTTCGTGGTTGATTCTTAATGTGTTTGTCATTTCTCACTCCTTATTAATATTCTTTTGGTGTTTATGCGGTCACTTTCTGTTTCTTCTTGTTTTCTTTTACGCGTTTGAGAATCTCTTCTCTGTCTTCGTGAAACCTTTTAATCTCAGGATATATGTCAAGAAACCACTCTTTTATCTGACCATATGAGAGAGATTTTGCATTTGCACTTTGTGCCTCATCACTCTTGCCTCTGAGTGTCAGATACTCTTCCATGATTGATTTCTTTTCATCATCATGATCTTTGATGTATTTTTCCATGTAATCGTAATCAAGACCATCATAGTATTCCTTTCCGGACTTTCCTTTGTTTACTACAACTTTAAATCCGGGATAATCTCTCTGAGCCGCCAGTAACTCTCTGTTTTCTTTTGAGTTGTAAATGTTTGCTTTGTTCATGAATTTTTTTGTTACTTCGATGATGAGTTTTTCGTGGTTAAGTTTAATGTCTGCCATTCTTCTGGCCTCCTTATTATTTTTTTCTTGCAGCTTCTTGTTCGCTGCTCTTTATGCTTTTATTATACTCATGGCACGACTTGACACGTCATTTAAATAGTACACGTCAATTTTTTTAAAGAAAGTTTTCCGGAGCGGGGAGAAAGTTGATGTAGGATGATACAAAGATGTCAGAAGATGTGGGATTGTTGATGGGAAGTTTGTTGGAAGATGAAGATATTTGTATGAAAGATGATAAAAATCGGTAGCTTTATATTGAGAAAATCACCGTAAAATGATATACTTTAATCAGGACAAAGCGAGATTAAAACATATTATTTATCACGTTTTGTGAACATCAGAAATCACGCGCATTGAGCAAAAAAGCGCTCGACAGAGGGATTTTTTGCGTGGATGGAGGCGATAGCCGACATCGAGGATTCAGATTCCTGTGAGCTTAAGCTTCATGTGGGTTCGACTCCCATCCGTCGCACCATTTTTTATTACGAAAATAAATACTTTTATGGTGTGATTACAGATAAGAAAAGTAAATGGGAGTCGAACACCGAAGGGGGTCCGAGGCGTCAAGAAATCGATTGATAATCGATTTTAGCCGAGTGCGTGAGGAGTGTAAGCGCAGCGTCGACGAGCGCGGTAGCCCAAGCCCTTGCGGCGAAGGGATGCCTCCCATCCGTCGCACCATTTTTTTATTGTTTAAGCCATTTCTCGTGGTTTAAAGGTGGTTAAAAATAATGGAAAATACATATCCCTTTCGAATGTGATTTTTGAGACAAAAAAATCCTGTACGGAGGGGTATTTTTTGTCTCAACGCAGATACATTGTTTTCGTGAAAAATCTTTTCAAAGCAATTGATAACATCAATGTAATTTTTTCATGGATAGAATCCAAGCAATAAAGGTACACTTTTCTTTATCTTAATTTGTGATACTTGCAAATTATAGTTCTTGTTAAAATTGACAAAGCGGAAGAATAGGCGTATAATTGCAGGAAGAATAATTCCTGCGAAATCATACAAAAATAATGGTTTTGCCATTTTCATGATATATAAATTCAACATAACAGAAAGGATAATTAAAATGAAGAAAAGGATTATCAGCCTTGTTCTGGCCATTATGATGGTAATTGGTATTTTTCCGGTAAATATTTTCGGAACGGCGTCTGTCGGTGCTGCCTCAGTTGTGGAAAGCGGCAGTTGTAATTCCGATATTTCGTGGACACTTGATGATGAAGGTACTCTTACGGTCACAGGCAGCGGAATTGTCCCCGGAAACGATACCGGTTTTATACTTGCGCCACTTTATGAAGTAGGTCAGAAAGCTGAAAAATTGGTAATCGGAGAGGGCATCACGGGGACGTATTTATGGGCTTTTTACGGATCAACCATTAAAACCGTCGAGTTTCCGTCTACAATGACCTATATCGGTCAAGAAGCTTTCCATGCTTGTGAAAACCTTCAGGAGGTAATTATTCCCGAAGGAGTCACTAAAATTGAGTATGCAGCATTTTCAGGATGTAAATCGCTGAAACGTGTTGTACTTCCAAGTACATTAAATGAACTGCATTGGGGGGTATTCAGTAAATGTACGGCACTTGAAGAACTGATCATTCCGGAAGGAATCGATGTTCTCTGTAATAATATGTTCTGGAATGACAGCAGATATTATGACAGTGTACTCCGACACGTAGAAATTCCCGATTCTGTCAAAACGATTGAATGTAATGTATTTTATGGATGTAACGGCCTTGAAATCATCGAAATTCCGGTCAACGTCGAATCCATTGGCGAAGAAGCATTCTATGACTGTTCTTCACTCAAAGAAATTACCTTTGTTGGTAATGCACCGGAGATCGATGCAACAGCATTTACGGGGGTTACAGCAACAGCCATCTACCCCGCAGATGACGATACATGGACAGAAGACAAACTTCAGAACTACGGCGGAAATATCACGTGGGTGAAATCATCTCCGGAAATAATGGCAGAGGGAACCTGCGGTGATAATCTTGAATGGACGCTTGATGTCGATGGTCTTTTGTCAATTTATGGTACAGGTGATATGTCGAACTGGTCGTCATCGTCTAATTCTCCGTGGTATGATTATAGATCTTCTATTATGTCTGTTGATATTTGTGGTGGAGTGACGAGTATCGGTAATTGTGCATTTTATGGATGTAATAGAATTGCAAATATAGATATTGCGGAAACTGTAACAAAAATCGAGCATTACGCTTTTGATTATTGCAGTAAACTTACTGAGATTTCGCTTCCGGAGTCTGTGACCAGTATTGGTAACTATGCGTTCAGATTTTGCACTGGGCTCACAAAAATCGACCTGCCTAATTCGCTTAAATCAATTGGGGCATATGCTTTTTATGAGTGCAATAAGCTCATTGGGATAATAATTCCCGAAGGTGTGACGACTATCAATAGCAATACATTTTACCGTTGCACATCACTTAATCAAGTTGATTTGCCGGAAAGTCTTGTGACTATTGGCTCAAATGCATTTGAGTGGT
Source organism: Eubacteriaceae bacterium (assembly GCA_017531485.1). Classification (GTDB taxonomy): domain Bacteria; phylum Bacillota; class Clostridia; order Eubacteriales; family Anaerofustaceae; genus SVCP01. The sequence goes on from JAFXKY010000028.1 coordinate 43,638, forward strand.
GCGTTTCACTTAAAAGCATATATATTCCCGATAGTGTTTCCGCAATGGGAGGAAATGCGTTCCATTATAGTGGACTTACTGATGTAAATATCCCTTTGAATTGGAAATACAGCAATAATAGTGTGTCTCCTTTCAGAGAATGTTCATACCTGAAGAAAGTTGTTTTTCCGGAAGGAATGACAGAAATTCCCCGAAATGCATTCCAGTATAGTTTGGGGTTGACAGAAATTGTAATACCATCATCAGTTACAGCCATCGGAAAGGAAGCTTTTAGAGGATGTACAAAACTTAAAAGTGTTGAACTTCCGAAAAATTTAACATCGATAGGAGAATATGCATTTGAAAGTTGTTCAGGGATTGAAAATATAGATCTGCCTGATACATTAGTAAGCATTGGAAGTTATGCGTTTTCGGGTACAAACATAAAAAGTGTTCAAATTCCGGAAGATGTGTCAATTGGCGCAAACGTATTTCCAAGCTCTCTTACAGAAGTTTCACTTCCGCTTGAGTGGAAATTAATTTTTTCCACGAGTCCGTTTGCGAATTGCAGTAATTTATCAGGAATAAAATTTGCTGAAGGAACGACTGCATTGCCGTCTTATGCATTCAGTGGCACAAAAATAACCGAAATAACGCTTCCGGCAACACTTAAAGAAATCGGTTCTGGTACATTTAAGAATTGTGTAGGATTGACACAGATCTCTCTCCCTGAAAATCTGGAAATAATAAGAAATTCTGCTTTTTATGGATGTACTGGATTACGTGAAGTTGTGCTTCCTCAATCTATAACATTAATAGACTCTTACGTATTTCAGAACTGTACCGGATTGTTAAGTGTAAATTTGCCGAATAACCTGACGGACGTCGGTGTAGGTGCATTTTACGGATGTACATCACTTAAATATGTCAATTTACCGGATATGCTTACTAACGTGCGTAATAATTTATTCGTGAACTGTAAAGCATTGGAGCACTTAACAATTCCTCGGAATGTTTCAGAAATCGAATCTAACTTTGCTAATGGATGCACTTCATTGGTTTCAGTTCAATTCACTGGCGAGCTGCCTGTTATAAATGAAAAGGCTTTTACGGGTGTTGTTGCGACAGTTTCTTATCCGGAAGGGCATACTTCATGGACATCCGATAAGTTGCAGAATTACGGAGGTACGTTGACGTGGAAAGTAACCGAATACGACTGTTCGGTGCTCGGACACAATTATCAAGCCGCCGTAACAGAAGCTACGTGCACAACTGATGGATACACCACAAACACTTGTACAGTATGTGGGGATGAATATGTTTCAGATATTGTTGATATGCTCGGACATAATGAAGTTGTTGACATTGCTGTAAGTGCGACATGTACTGAAACAGGTCTTTCCGAAGGAAAACATTGTGATGTCTGTGGAGAAATTCTTGTTGAACAGCTTACTGTTCCCGCAACCGGTCATGATGAAATTATAACAGGTAAGGTTGACGAAACCGTGGCTCAGAATGGCTATACAGGCGATAAAGTATGCTCTGTATGTGGCATAGTGATTGAAAAAGGACAGGTTATAGATAATATCATTGGGGGAACATGTGCATCAGGAATGATTACATGGACAATCGACGATGTAGGTACGTTGACGATTTCCGGAGAAGGCGGTATATTTGGCTGGTCTGGCAGCAACAATCCTCCATGGTATGATTACCGAGCAGATATCTTGAAAGTAGTGATTGAAGATGGTGTCACAAGTATTGCTCGTTCAGCATTTAATGGTTGTTCAAGTATGACAGATCTTTATATTGGTAAAGATATCAGGCAGATAAATATGTATGCATTTTATGGATGTACAGCGCTTGAAAATGTTCATGTGAAAGATTTCGGAACGCTTGCTCAGATTTCTTATGAAATCAGAGGTATTCATAATGAGGAAGTATCAACGACATCCCCATTCAGCTACGCGAAAAATCTCTATGTGGATGGCGTACTTACGACTGAAGCGGTGATTCCGGAAGGTGTAAAGAATATCGGAAGATATGCGCTTTACAGTATGGACAATCTGACAAGTCTGTCGATCCCGAGTACTGTCGAAACAATAGATGAAGCCGCTTTCTATGGATGCAATAACTGGCTCAAGGAAATACATATTGCAGACGTCGCAAAATGGTGTGACGTATCTATAGCAGAATCAATTTATTGTCCGTACGAAAGTACAGGGTTAATGAATTACTGCGAAAATATTTATTTCAACGGCGACACAGAACCTACAACGGAAATCATTATTCCGAAAGAAGTAAAGAACATAAAACCGTTCACATTCTATAAGTGGAAAAATCTCGCAAGCGTAACATTTGAAGAAGGTGTTGAAACTATCGGCGAATATGCGTTTTACCAGTGCAATGGTATTGCGGATATTGTTATTCCTGATTCTGTAACTACTCTCGGAAAATATGCATTCGGGGAAGATCAATATGGATACAGCGGCAGTGTTCTGAGAAATGTTGTTATCGGAGATGGTGTTACTGATATCCCGGAAGGACTTTTCTATGGTCATGAAAAACTTGCTACAGTAACCTTTGGTGATAATATTAAAACCATCGGAGATTCTGCATTCCAGCATTGCCATGGTATGACAAATATAGTTCTTCCTGAAGGACTGCACACTATTGGTGCATATGCGTTCGACTGGTCAGGCATAACAAGTGTCAAGATTCCTGTTTCATTGAAAACTGTTGGTGTCAGTGCATTTGGTGGATGTTCACGTCTTGCTTCGGTAACTATAGATGATTTGTCAGCATGGATGAATATTGACTTTGCTGCAGGCTCTTCCAACCCGATTTCAAACGGTGGAGCCAATAACAGCATAGGAAAGCTCGAAAAATGTGATCTCTTTGCCGGAGGAAAGCTTGTTACAGATCTCGTGATACCTGATGATATCACGGAAATCAAACCATATACGTTTTACAATTACAAAAATATAGAGAGCGTAACAGTTAAACATGACATTTCATCTGTCGGAACTTGTGCATTCTGGTTCTGTGAAAACCTGATGGATGTCAGCTTCAGATCATGCGTCGCTGAAATAGGTGCAGCTGCGTTCAGCGGTTGTGAAAATCTTGATAAAATGATCTTTGCCGGAGATGCTCCCACGATTGGTGAAAACGTATTTGCCCGAGTTACAACATATACCTCAGGCGGCGAAAAGATATATCATGATGTATTTACAACTGTCCGATTCCCCGGAAATGACAAAACGTGGACAAAAGAAATCAAGCAGAATTACGGTGGAACCATTAACTGGTGTCCCGATAATATGTCTTGGAGAATAGCTGAAAATCCTGAAAACTCAATAACGGTTTCCGGTGGAAACGGAGAATTTGATGTGCTGACAGACGGAAGCGAAAACTTGTCATATAAATGGCAGCAATCAGCTGATGAGGGTATTACATGGTATGATCTCACAGGAGAAGAGTCAGTAGTTACTGTAACGGGAGTAACCCATGATATGTGGGGATACAGGTATAGATGTGTCGTCTCTGACAATGATGGCAACGTCATTCATACTGATCCCGGTAAGATCCTCTTCTCAGATCTCATCGTGAAAACGGGAAGCTGCGGCAACAATGTAACTTATGTGCTTGACGGAACCGGAACGCTTACAGTTTCCGGAGAAGGACAGATGTCTTCAGGCGGCATAGGATTTGTGCAGGTTGCTTTGTATGATATCCGCAGACAGATTGACAGAGTTGTGATTGAAGAAGGTATTACTACTATAAATCTCTGGCAGTTTTATGAATGCAGTATGAGGAGTATCTCACTGCCGTCAACTCTTACATATATCGGTCAGGAAGCTTTCTCAAGGTGCGATAAGCTTGAAGAAATAATCCTTCCCGAAGGAGTAGCCAGTATTGACGGATTTGCGTTTAATATGTGCAAGTCACTCAAAAAAGTTGTTCTTCCGAGCACACTCAAAACAATCGCTGACAATGCATTTTATAATTGCAGGGGCATAGAAACTCTTGAAATTTCCGAAGGATTACAGACGATCGGTTCCGCAGCTTTTTATGGTTGTTCTTCGATAGCTGAGATAGAGCTTCCGGAAACATTAACTACAATTGGAAATGCTGCATTTAGGGGATGCCAGAGTGTTAAAAGCATTGTGATACCTAACAGCGTAACATCCCTCGGTGCGGGAGCCTTCTACGGATGCAGTGAGCTGCGCTCAGTAACATTACCTGATGATATAACAAAAATTGAACCTTCAGTTTTTGAATCGTGCGTGAACCTTTCAACGATGATTATTCCCGAAGGCATCACAGAGCTCGGATCATACTCATTCTCAGGTTGCTTCGAACTCACTCAGATCGATCTTCCCGAATCACTGGAAAAGATCGGAGCGCATGCATTCTATAACTGCCTCAAACTTGAAGAAGTAGACCTTTCGGA
>JAFXKY010000029.1 GCA_017531485.1 Eubacteriaceae bacterium
CGGGCATCGGGAGCCCGTGGCTTCGCCACGGGCTGCGTGCCGCCTTGCGGCACGCGCGGCGCGGCCGCCGCCACGCGAAAGCGGAGCTTTCGCGGCAAAGAGCCGGAGGCTCTTTGCGTCCGTGCGGAGCACGGACGGCGGCGGGGGAGGTGGGTGGGCGGACAGAAACGGAGAGTTGTTGAGATAAGGATGTCTACGGAAATACGAAGAAACGATTGTTTGCAGAATTTTCATTAAATATAAAAATATAAATTGACAAGCAAAATTTGTCGTGTTATGATATTTTTATGAATATATCTTCCGATATCTGCCCCTTTTGTCGGAAGATGAGAAAATTGGAGGGAAATATAATGATAGGATCAGGCTTAAAGAAACTTGCAACTGCGCACTCTATGACCGTATCATCCGGCGTCGCTTACGGCGACATGAACGGATATGCCGTTACTCTCTGCGAAGGCTCAGGCTGGAAAAGACTCGCTGTGGCGACAAAATTCCCGTCTGTAACTGCTCAGGACGAGTTCAGAAACGAACTCTCTGCTTATAACCTCAACAGGACCTACAGAGTAAAAGAAATCAACTACCTTTCCGACGGGATCGACGTAGTCTTTACGGACACAATGGGAACAATGAAGAAGATCAATGCCTTCATCGACATATTCTTCCCGCTTCTTAAAAAATACGGAGCAACGGGAAGCGACATCTGCATCGAATGTGGATATTCTCTCGGAAGCGAAGCAAAATGGAAGCTTATGAACGGCATCATCGCCCTTCCCATGCATGAAAGATGTGCGGAAAAGGTGAAAAACGAGCTGCAGTATGAAAAGGAAGAAGAAAGACTGAACGATACGGGCAATTACATAACCGGCGCAATCGGCGCATTCGTCGGTGCAGCAGTCGGTTCACTGCTCTGGGCGCTGATCTTCCTTCTGGGATATATCGCTGCTCCTGTCGCATTCGTCATCGGCTGGCTTGCAAATAAAGGATATGGCCTCCTCAAAGGTAAAAACGACAAAGGCAAGATCGTGATCCTTACTCTTGCCATCATCTTCGGCGTCGTCCTCGGAGATATCCTCGGTGAATCCTTCATCCTTGTGTCTATGATCAATTCAGGCGAACTTCCCGGATTCCTCGTCTCCGACGTTCCGGAACTCATCATGTTCGTCTTCAGAACCGACCCGATGGCATTTGCGCCGAATCTTCTCATGGGACTTATGTTCGCGGCGCTGGGAGTATTTGCACTCATCAGAAACGAATCAAAGCGCATCAGCGGTCCTGTATTGAAAGATCTGAATTAGTTTTTTATTAATGAAAGTGCTTCGGCACTTTCTTTTTTCATTAATTCATTTTTTACAAACAAAAAGGCGGCCTTCGCCGCCTGTAAGTAATTATATATTCGCGATTTCTTCCTGATCGACTGTTTCGATGCCCTGAGCGCGGAGTGCTGCAGCGGCTTTTGTGTCATCTTCAACGCGGAAGATCATGTAAGCGTGTTCAGCAGACTTGCCGCCGAGGAACGCGTACATATATTCAATGTTGATGTTTGCGTCTGAGAGTATCTGAAGGACTTTGTTGAGTCCGCCCGGTGTGTCGGGGATAGATACTCCGAGAACAGGTGTTACGGAATGAACGTATCCTGCGTCTTTGAGGACTGTCGCAGCATCAAAGACGTCATCAACGATGATCCTTACGATGCCGAAGTCTTTTGTTTCGGCGAGTGAAAGTGCTCTCATATCAATGTTATGTTCAGCGAGAACTGCTGTCATAGCGCACATTGAGCCGGGTTTGTTTTCAACGAATACCGAGATCTGTTTAATGCTCATTTTTTCCTCCCATTAAATCTTACGTTTGTCAATTACACGAACAGCCTTGCCTTCGCTTCTCACGATAGATTTCGGAGCAACGAGGGTAACCTTGGCTGAAAGTCCGAGCATAGAACGAAGGTCATCAACGAGCTTCTTCTGGAGTTCGTCGATCTTGCCGAGGTTGTCTGTGAACATTTCCGCTGTCATTTCAACCTGAACGTCGAGTGTGTCTGTGTTGTTGACTCTGTCTACGATGATCTGATAGTTAGCAGCATAACCGTTGTTGAGGAGAACTGTTTCGATCTGTGACGGGAATACGTTTACGCCGCGGATGATAAGCATATCGTCGCTTCTGCCCATAGGTTTGGACATTTTGACGTGTGTTCTGCCGCATGAGCAAGCTTTGCGTGTAAGGCGGCAGATATCTCTCGTTCTGTAACGGAGAAGCGGGAAAGCTTCTTTTGTGATAGCTGTGAATACGAGTTCGCCTGTTGCGCCTTCCGGAAGGACTTCGCCTGTGTCCGGATCGATGATCTCAGCGATGAAGTGGTCTTCGTTGATGTGCATACCTGTCTGTTCTTCACATTCGAAAGATACGCCCGGGCCTGAAAGTTCAGTAAGACCGTAGATGTCATAAGCTTTGATACCGAGTGTGTTTTCGATATCTCTTCTCATTTCTTCACTCCACGCTTCTGCGCCGAAGATACCTGCTTTAAGGGGGATCTGATCAGGTGTAAGACCCATTTCCTTCATTGATTCGCCGAGATATGCAGCGTATGACGGTGTGCAGCAGAGGATAGTTGCCTGAAGGTCCTGAATGAACATGATCTGTCTTTCAGTGTTGCCTGAAGATGTCGGGATAGTGAGGCAGCCTACCTTGTGGCTTCCGCCGTTGAGTCCCGGACCGCCTGTGAAGAGACCGTAGCCGTATGATACCTGGCAAACGTCTTCATTTGTTCCGCCTGCCGCAACGATAGCTCTTGCGCAGCAGTCTTCCCAAAGGTCGATATCGTGCTGCGTATAGAATGCAACAACTCTTTTACCTGTTGTGCCTGATGTGGACTGGATTCTTACGCAGTCTTTGAGGGGTTTGCCCATAAGACCGTAAGGATATGCTTCACGAAGGTCAGCTTTTGTTACGAACGGGAGCTTGTAAAGGTCATCTCTGCCTTTGATGTCTTCCGGAGTAACTCCTGCTTCCTGCATTTTCTTTTTGTAGTACGGAACGTTGTCCCATACGTGTTTTACCTGTTTTACGAGGCGTTCATCCTGCCATGCCTTGATCTGTTCCTGAGAAGCAGTTTCAATCTCCGGCTGATAATAACGTTTTTCCATATATATTTCTCCTTGGTTGGTTGATCAGAGTGGTGCGACCACAAAGATGGTTTTATAATAGGGGTATTCTACCACTACGGACATTTCTTGTCAATTTATCTGTCGCAAGTTTTTTAAATTTTTTGAATATTGCAATATAGTTCGTATTACAAACAAAACAGGACTCTGCGTCGTATGCCCGGATGATTCTATAACATTTTATTTATCGAACAGTTCATATAAAAGCAGCTTCTCCGCATCTGACAGACATTCTTCCTTCGCTACATTTCCGATATCCTCCCTTATCTCCACAGTCAGTCTGTCGTCGGGAAGGGTGTTTCTGAGGTATATAAGGAATTTCAGTATCTCTTCATGCTCCACGAAATAATCCCTTGCGCTGTATTCGAATCTCTTTCCGCTTGTCATCTTCATGCGGAGTTTATATGTGGCATAAGTCTGCGGACCTTTCGTGCGACTCTGCCTGTAAGAGATGATCTCCGCGCTTTCGATGTCAGAAATGGTGTACGTCTTTTTTTCGCGGTTGAAGATTCCGTAAGTCTGCAATGTCCCGTCGGAACTGAGGACTTCACGGGGATATATAAACGCCGAAATGAGTATCAGTGAGCATACTGCCATGCATACGGCGCATACTGCTCCCTTTTTTATCTTTTCCATGAGAGCAGCCTTCTTTGATTCGCTCATCTTCGGTCTGTATTTATGAAAGAGTGGATATTTTTTATAAGTTCCTTTGCCGTACTCAACTCCCTTTTTCGGAAACAACGGGACGTTTGCCATAAGATATGCATACAGTATCATACAGGGAACCGTAAAAAACAAAAGGAAACAGAGAAACGGAACTGTTTCGCCGTACGTATAAACGAGGATGTCGCCTTTTTCCGCAAGGCTCAGGAGATATTCATCTGTCTTTATCATTGAACCGAAAAGCACAAAAAGGGTGATAACGAATATTACGATAATCATACTATGATATACCACCTTATCCGCCAACGACAGCTCAGGTCTTGTCTTTTTTCCTTTTGCCTTGATCCTGCTCATTATATTTTCCTTTCCATAGTAATTGTAATGAACTACTCTTCGAACAGTTCCCCGAGAAGCAGTTTTTCCTTGTCCGATAAATTAAGGTATTCCTCGATCCTTTCAAGCGGGATCTCTTTGATTATATTCACCGAAGAGGCGGGGACAAGGTTTTTGATTCCGATCATTCTTTCAATCTTTCCTTCGCGCTTACCGACAAACGCTCCGAGATCAAAACGGTATTTTTCTCCGTCCTGCATGGTGACGTCCATGTAAAATGACGGATATCGCCTGAACCAACGCGAGCGGTATTCACTCCGCATTTTCGCAACCACCGAGATATCCTTCGCATCGCTGAGCATGTAAGTCTTATTTGTATTATTGAACATATCCACCTCGCGGAGTGAATATCTTTCATAAACCTCCGTCCTCGGGAAAAATCCCATAGAGGAAATGAGAGCGGAAATGAGAATTGCCGCACAGATGAATGTTATCATGCCCTTTCTGAATCTGCGGTCGGATGAATTTTTCTTTTCCGTCGGAGCAGGCTTGTTTTTATAAAATACCGGATAGATCCCGCGGTACTCATACATGCCGTATTTAATGTTCCTGTCACCGAATATGGGCGTTTTAAAGGAATATGCCACGGCCCAGAATATGAATATCATAAATCCCAGCGTAAGTGGAAAGATCAGATACGTAAATTCACCGCGAGGGATATAAGCGATGATTTCCGGAGTTTTTAAGGCATAGTTGTCCTTTACGCCGATATAAAGCATTAAAAACAGTACGTACACCAAAGCGGAAAGCGCCATCAGGGCGATGTAGACCGCTTTATCAAGCTTTGTCAGCGGGGGAGTGATCTTCCCCTGTTTCTTTCTTTTGACTCCTCTTTTTCCCATAATCAGCCTTTCTTTCCGACTGCCCTTGAAGCGCATTTCGTGCAGGCGAGAATAATTATATACGGTACGCATACGAAAATCGCCGTATGCGCAGGTGCGGAATATCCCATATGCAGAATGCCGCATTTCATGGCAGAGCAGTAATATCCGAGGTTAAAAAGCATCGCTCCGAAGATGAAGAGAGATGTGATGTCAAGGAATTTTTTCATATTATTCTCCTGCTTTGTTTTTTATCATAAGTATCGTCCCCACTGTCGTGAGAAGTGCGGAAATAATGAGGTATATGCCGTTTCCGCCGAGAGTGATGACGGAGGAGTATGCGAGGTCATCATAAAACGACGGATATACGATAACCGCCACCACCCAATAAACAGCGCTCAGGATGCCGAGAGAGAGCATGATTACGGAAACTGTCTTCTTGACATTTGCTCCCGCCGGGCGGCTTTTCACATCCTTCGGGGAAATACTGTCATCAATATTATCAGGATCCTCTTTCAGAAGAAAATCTATGCTCACTCCGAAATATTCGCTCAAAAGTATCAGCTTATCGCTTTCGGGCAATGCTTTGCCCGTTTCCCATTTTGAGATCGCCTGACGTGAGATGCCGAGAGCTTCGGAAAGCTCTTCCTGCGACATATTGCGGTTGATCCTCAGTTCGTATAATTTATCTTTAAGTGCCATATGCCCTCCTTACGGCGATAAATTAGCATACTGCGTAATATTTGTCCATACACACTCGTGGCATTATCCGCAACCGTCGGTAGCAACGGCTTGAATAAGGGGTTTTCAGATATTGATCATATTTTCTGCCTGAGTGTTTCGTAATGTAATTTTATCATCCCTTGCCATATTTTGCAAATATGATCGGGGAATTGTCTGAAATTGGCGCGGGAAGGGAAGATGTGTTACTGTCCCCCTTAGGATAAGGGGGAAAGAGGGCGAAGCCCTCAGGGGGATTGGTGAGATGTAAAGAGTGCGGCAGATGGGGATGTTCCACGAACCAACTCCGGAACGGGTGTTCTGACGCCCTCATCCCCCTGTCATCTTCGCGAGAAGCGCTCGATGACGTCCCCCTTAGGATAAGGGGGATAAAGGGGGATGCGATATGCACAGGGTCAGGGAGATAAGAATGTCCCGCGCCACTTTCCGCCAACATCCACCCTGTCGTGGAATGACACGCGCGGATCGTGATATAATCACTCCGTGCAACAAGGCGAAGACAGAGCGGCACAAAACGAGTAAGGAATATACA
>JAFXKY010000030.1 GCA_017531485.1 Eubacteriaceae bacterium
CCTTACGACCATATCCCTTTCCACGATACGGAGCATAAATAATCACATCAGCAATGTAAATCTGTCTTTCTCCGTCGAAGTGATATGCTACCTCTCCAACAAAAGCGCCATCATTCTTGATGTATCTATAAAAGCGCTTACCATTATGGTTTGTTATCCATCTGTTATGCCAATCTTCCCAGTATTCTTTTGGGAATGGGATTGTACCTCCGTAGGCGTGATTGTAAGACATCGTCAGCTCATCGCCCATCATTTTTTCCTTAAACCACAAGTCTTCAATATGAGGTTCATACAATTCAAGCATTTCCTCACCTCGTCAAATTCCAATTTATCTAACTCAATTATAATTCCTTTATCCATAAAAGTCAACTCGATAGATGTATGCATGTATGTGTTTGTGTTATGTGTGGGAATATTATCAATGTTTCTGTCAACGTATCTCATCTTATCGTTTGATGATGTTTTGTATGGGGTGGTTGGAAAATGATGTCCGGATGTATCAATGATACCATACGGACATTTTATCGTTAGTTGTATTTAAGTTAAGATATGAATTCCATGATCAAAATAAAAATCTATATCAAAAGTTGTTCTTTTGATATAGATAATGTTGGCAGGTAAGTTGTCCGGGATGATCCTGCTTTCCTTTTATTATAAATATTTTTGTTTTATTAGATTTTTTAAAAGAATTATAACGAAATCTAATAAAAATCAAACAAAACGCCTCAATATCTAACACAGATAAAATAATATTTAACGCATTTTGATGTAGACAGATATTGCGATAAATGTTATAATAATAAACAGAATGGTGATTATTGTATACTATCCCATGCGTTCAGCATGATTACATATAAAAAATAAATTTAAGGAAAAAATAAGGCAAAGAAATTTATATCCATGCTTTTTGTTTTGTTAATGCTCCTGCAGATTGCATCGCCTGCTCTTGCAAACAGCATTGACGAAACATCTATGAGTGGATCGTCTTCCGGTAATATTGATACCGGCACAGATGATATGGAAAGCAATGTAGTGGCATTTACAGCTGATGCAATCGTTTCGAGCAAATCCACCACTCGCAAAGAAGATAGAAAACCATATTATCAAGATTATGAGGCGATCTATGCAAGCATAGATATCTCCAAGGGACATTCTTATGGTAACAATAAATGGCTCTAAAGATATAGTTGTGTATGGGAAGAGGAACATCAACTTTGGCATCTACACAACCAAGAGTTCCTCATCGATAATTGAAGGTAAGATGCTATTGCAGGGCATCCATGAATATGCTTATGAAACGAATCTAGATATTCCAAACGAGGAATTAGATCTTATTCTTCATTTGAAATTGCTTACATTTGAGAATTCTGGCAGAGACATGAGATTTCCAATATGTGGACCCCACGAAAGGTACTATTTTACAATCCGACTCTGTACTGCATATTTTTCCGATACTTTATTCTGATAGAAATACGGAAGAAAAGGCTATGTACATACTTTTGTCTAATGATGATAAATGTTTTCCTAATGAACCGGATGTCGTAAATCTGAGGATGTCCTTCTTTGCAAATTATGAGAATACAATTATGGTTCCATATTCGAAAAATATTTTTCATGGACTGAAGAATCGTTTTAACTGTATTATTCACCATGAGGAACATTTTAGTAAATAATGGATTATGCGGAGGTGAATATTGTGAAGAAAAAAGTTATCGCAATATACGGCATTGCCAGCTACATTATGCTTGCACCATACGTTTTGGCAACTCTTGGATTATTTTTGTATATTCTGTATTGTCTTAGTAAAAAAATATATACAAGTAAAAGAGATTTGACAGTAATGTATGCAGGAATGGTGGCAACATTTGGTCTTGTTTGCGGAGCACTTGTTGCAGTCTTCAGATTCTATGTTGTTACGGATAAATATATAAAAGATAAAGATGCGCTGTGGATAACACACAAGACAATAGACCTTACTTCAGTAAGAGAAATTGGTATTTCTCCAAATCAGGAAACTTTTATTATTCCGGATGGTCCTATAGTTTTTGAAAGATATATTTCGGCATTTCCGAGAAGCATATATTTTTCCGAACGTGAACTAACGGAAAAAGAACGTAGAAACCTTCAATATACTGCACGGGACAAGAATATAAAAATTGAGTTTATAGAAATTACCAATCAGAGTAAAAAAATTATAATATTTTTGGAAAATGATTTCGGAATTTCAGTCATAAGGTAGTCTATGTATTAAAAAATATTATATTTTTTAAATCACACTTAAAATCCCCCCATTCTCGGTGCTATAAGCAGAGGAGAACATCTCCTTAATCTAAAAAACATCGGAAAGGGGGATTTGGGAATCTTAAGATGCATTGCTATGCCCGGATATTTCAGATTAACACATTTACAGTGAGCAAAATGAGACTATCATTTATTGATAGTCTTTTTTTAATAATAAATCAGGAGGAATCTATGGACAAATATGATCCTAAGAACATCGATCCCCGCCCGAGGCGGCGCAGGGATAAGGACAATCCTTACCGGCTGTTTACTGTCGGAATGGACACGGACAGCCCGCTTTTTTATGTTGAGTTTATGGACTCAGTCCACACTTACCCCCCATTCTCACCTTTCATATCAGAGGGGGACTGTTTTTAATATGAAAAAAGACCGTTTCACACGGTCTTAATGTCGAAATGGAGCGAGTGTTCTTACAGAACCCGAGCTTTTCAGATTAAAATTACATAAAATATGCAGTCAGACGAGAATTTAGAGCATTTTTCGGAGATTTTTGCAAAAAAATTTGCAGGATCGGAGAAAAATGTTCTTTTTTATTGGAATTTTAACAGATAAATTCTCTGATTGCAAAAATATTTTTTAGAGGAGATAAAAATGTCATATAAATTATTGGATCAGCTTCTCGACAAACTCTACGACCTCATCGAAAATGAGCAGCGGGAGCTGAAAGACGAGCTTCGGATACTTTCACCCGATGAAATAATAAGCAGGGCTTACGAGATCGCGACGAAAGAAGACATCGCTATGATGCTTGAGTGTGAGGAACTGGATGTGTCGCAGTTGAAGGTACTCGTAAAGGAAAAATACCCACTGGACAGCATATACAGTGAGTGGCTGAAGCGGGATTATTCACACATGGAATATCTCAGGGAGACGATGTTTTCACACCTGAGAAAAGAAACTGAAAGACATATGAAAACGCACGACAGGAGAGGACGGTAGCACATTTGCGTACCTTCCTCTTTTTTATATAATTAAACCAAGGAGGCAATATGAAGAAGAAATTGAAGTTTTATCTCACGGAAGCGGAGCTCAGCACCATTCTCTACAGCCTTGTGGAATTGAAAAATGAGCTTCATCGTGAAGGGAAGTACACGGATTTCGTGGATGATGTTATTTTAAAGGTGTTTACGGCACCTGTAAGAAGGTTTTGAGAGAGGGGTGAAGTTATGACAAAAGTAATCGCCGTTGCCAATCAGAAAGGCGGCGTAGGTAAGAGCACTTCCGTCTTCTGCATCGGTGCGGGGCTTGCACGGGAAGGGAAGAAGGTGCTTTTAGTGGATGTGGATCCGCAGGGGGATCTGACCAAGATGCTCGGTAGACGGAAGCCGAAGGATCTGGAGTACACCATTTGCAACGGCATGGATGATGCTGTGCGGGGCGTGGAAAGAGAAGAGCATCCGGAGATACTTTCATATCACGAAGGTTTTGACTTTATTTCCGCAAACGGCAGGCTTGCTGATGTGGAGGTTGCGCTTGTAAACGTTATGAGCAGGGAAACGGTGCTGAGGGAATATCTGAACAGCGTGAAGGATAAGTATGATTATGTGATCCTCGACTGCTGTCCGTCTCTCGGGATGCTCGTTGTCAATGCGCTCTCTGCGGCGGACTATGTGCTCATCCCCGTTCAGGCAGATTACCTTGCTGCAGAGGATATGACGGCTCTGATCGGGACGATACGGAATATAAAGCGGCAGATCAATCCGAAGCTTGAAGTTGGAGGTGTGTTTATGACCATGACCAATGAAACAAATTTCCGAAAGGACATTATCGCATCCGTAAAGGAAAATTTCGGCAAATCTCTGCCTGTACTTCATACCCTCATCCCATATACTGTCCGTCTTGCGGAGATAAGCACGGCAGACAAGAGCATTTTCCTGCATGATCCAAGCGGCAGGGCGGCGAAGGCATACGGGGAGCTTGTAAAGGAGGTGACGGATATTGGCGAAAAACAGCGTGTCAGGGCTTCTGAGCTCGGTCGATGATATGTTTACCACGCAGGCGGAGCGCGACGAGCAGAAGCTTGCGACTGTCAGGAATATTCCGCTGTCGGAGATTACGGACTTTCCCAATCATCCGTTTAAGGTGAAAAATGATGAAAAGATGCATGAAATGGCGGAAAGTATTGCACGGTATGGGGTCATAAATCCCGTGCTTGTCAGGGAAAAGCAGGACGGTGGGTATGAAATGATTTCAGGGCATCGCAGGAAAATGGCAAGCGAGCTTGCGGGGCTGAGTGAGATTCCCTGCATCATTAAAGACATGACTGACGATGAAGCAATTGTGGCCATGGTTGATGCAAATTTGCAGAGGGAGAGCGTACTTCCGTCGGAGAAGGCGTTTGCTTATAAAATGAAGCTTGAAGCCATGAAACGGCAGGGACAGAGGACAGACCTAACTTCTCGCCCACTGGGCGAGAAGTTGTACAGTGTAGATGAAATAAGCAAAGATGCTACGGATAGTTCAAGGCAAATCCACCGATATATCCGCCTGACTGAACTTATTCCTCAGATTCTTGATATGGTTGACGAAGGGCAGATTGCGCTTCGCCCTGCAGTTGAACTTTCATACCTGACGGAAAAAGAGCAGGAAGTTTTACTTGACGTTATGGAGTGTGAGCTTGCAACTCCTTCGCAGAAGCAGGCGGCAAAGCTCAGGGAGTTTTCCAAAGACGGAACGCTGACGAGGGAAGCTATGGAGGCGGTAATCCGCGAAGAAAAGCCCAATCAGAAGCAGTTTGCCAAAGTTCCCATGCAGAGGATAAAGAAGTATTTCGCGCCCAACGCCACCATGCAGCAGATCGAGGATACGCTTGTCCATGCCCTCGATTATTACAGACGGCGCAACCGTGACCGTGAGAGATGACCGCAGGCTCTCACAAGGGATAAGTCTATACATTTGTCAGGAATAATCCGAAAACATTTCCCCCTCTCCATACCTCACCCCTTTTGACTTACCGAAAAATTAATACTACCGGAAAAGAAGATTATCTTACTATCTCTATACATTTGTGATAAGTAAGGGATTTTTTTATAATATGGCAAAAAGGAGATGTCTATGAAAAAGATATTTTTAATTATGATTGTATTGCTTATACTCGGTGGATGCGGAGTGAAAGGGGAAGATGCTGTACTGCCTGATATGGCGGAAGTTGTTGCGGAGAGTGAAGATACTTCTTTTTCCGGTAGTGAGATTTCTGAAGAGAAAAATGAAGTTGTTGACATAGTTGTTGATAACGTTGAGAAACCCAAAACGGACTCTGAGGAAAAGAAAGTAACTGTGGTCCAAAAGAAAAGTGAGGTGAAGGAAAATACTTCTTCAGGCAGTAAAAATAAAACTGAAGTTGAGAAAGAAGTGAGTACAGATGAGGAACGTGCGGAGGTAAAACCTGATGAAACGGAGATCGAAGAAGTGACTGAAGAACCGACTACTGAAGTGATCGAAACACCTTCCGAACCTGAAAAAGAGGAAGAACCGAAAGTTGATGAAAAGCCGAAAAGAGCGTATGATTACGACTTTGATATGGCAAAGATCAGGTCGGATTGCATCGCGATCGGAAAATATATGGGCCTGAAACATGACAGCTCACTGACACCTGATAACGCAACGTGGTGGAATCCTGTGACAGCTTCCGAAAGCAATCAGGGAAAAAAGCTGAAAAATCGTCTTGAAAGCTATATACGCTTTCATACTATCGACAATTTATCATCTTACGGCATTGATGAGATCAATTACTTTAACATTTACACAGAACAAGTCGGCGAAGGGAAATATAAGATATATTTTCTCTTTGCATGATATTTCCCCTGAAATGGGGATTTTTTTATTAGAAAGGAACAGACATGAAAGACAAATTTTTGACACACGGCAGACGGCTAATGCTTTTTATCCTCTGCCTTTTTACTTTATTGGCAATAATTCCGACAACGGCACTTGCATGGACAAGCACGGAAGGTGAGAAATGTAAATCCTACTACGGTGATGAATTCGTCGCATCCGACGGGGATTATTACTATTCGTCGCCGGACCTTCGTGTGCTCATCTATCGCGACAACGGCACGACATACACGAAAGCTTACGGTTCAAACGATGCGAAACGCAAATATTTTATGCGCGATGATGACGGCGACCATCAGGTTTACTGCCTTGAAGCGGGAATCAACGTTGGTACCGGCTTTACGTACGTTTCGGAAAACGGCAACAACAGCGAATATTTTCAGAACCTGCCTGTGGAGGCGCAGTACGGTATTATGATGACGCTCCTTTACGGATGGCATGAGGGAATTGAGTCACCGGTTGAGGGAACGAATGTGGACGATTACGCAGTTGCCACACAGCTTATCATCTGGGAATATCAGCAACAGATCCGCGTGAATTCGACTGAACGTTTTACCAACAACGGCATAGACGGGGATATTTATTACAACATGATCAAGGGCCGACCTGCGGAGAAGTGCTATCACTGGATCCTCGATCAGGTTTCAAAGCATTACACGATACCGAGCTTTACGGAGAGGAGTAAAAATCAGGCGAAAACGCATACTTTGCAGTACGATACCGACAGTGGGAATTATGCGCTTACACTCGTTGACGAAAACAATACCTTTGCGGATATAAAGATTGATAGTGAAAATATTTCGCTGACAAGAAACGGGAATGAATACACGTTTACGAGCGAGAAAATGATTACGGAGCCTGTGCAGATCACGTCGCAGAAAGATATCACCGTGGACTGTGGAAAGATGCTCATCTGGGGGCACGTTGAGTATCAGACTATGGTTTCGGGAGCAAGCGATCCGGTTTATTTTTACCTCAATCTCGACACACAGCAGGAAGGAACGTGCAGGATCGTGAAAACTTCCGAGGATGGCAAGGTTGACGGGGTTAAGTTTACGATTTCGGGAAACGGAATAAACAAGACCGTAACCACCGACAAAGATGGGACAATATCGCTCGACCTCATGCCAGGTGAATACACAGTGACGGAGCTTGCGGGCGAGCTTTATGAACCGACAAATCCGCAGACCGTAACTGTACAAAGCGGACAGACTGCGGAAGTGAAGTTTCACAATTCACTGAAACGCGGAAGTCTGAAGGTGATAAAAACATCTGAAGATAACTTTACGGAAGGCATTAAGTTTCACCTTTACGGCACATCCGATTCTGGGATGAAGGTTGATGAATATGCTGTTACGGACAGTAACGGTGTTGCTCTGTTTGAAAACATACTTACGGGTAGTTTCAGCCTTGAAGAAGTGAACGCACCGGATAAATATGTGATTCCCGAATCTCAGACGGCCGTTATCGAATGGAACAAAGTTACGGAAAAGTCGTTTCACAATGCTCTGAAAAAGTGGCGTGCGGAAGTCTATAAGCATGACAGCGAGGAATGGAATCAACTGATGCCACTTTCGATTGAGCCTGTGAAAACTGATGCTACAAGTGAAGCCACACTCGGCGGCGCTGTTTACGGCGTGTATGACGGAGAAACCCTCGTTGACACCTACACTACGGATAATGACGGATACTTTATCACGGACTATTATCCCTGTGGCGATGATTGGTCCATCCGTGAGATCACACCGTCCGAAGGATACACGATCGACCCGACAGTTTACTACGTTGATTGCTATCCCGCGTGGTACGAGTTTGAGTATAACACCCTACATATGGATGTTTTCGAGACCATGATCAGAGGTCGTGTTGCCATCAGCAAGTACACGGACGATTTCTCCGAGAATACGGATATCCCCGAAGAAGGTGCGGAGTTTGAAATTTATCTTAAATCTGCGGGAGGTTATGATGACGCAGATGATTCGGTGAGAGATAAGCTCGTCTGCGACGAAAACGGCTTTGCGATTTCAAAGGACCTTCCTTACGGAATTTATACGGTGCATCAGGTGAAGGGCTGGGAAGGACGAGTAAACACGGCTGACTTTGATGTTTATGTCGCTGAGGACGGCAAAACTTACGGTTATATCCTTAAAAATGAGTCGCTGAAAAGCAGGATAAAGGTCGTGAAGGTTGATGCGGAAACGGGGAAGGTCATCATTGTTTCCGGTGCTGGATTTCAGATCTTTAAGCCCGACGGAAGCCTTGTGACTTACGATTCCGTCTATCCGGAAAACGAGACCATCGACACGTTTTTCACTAACGACGAAGGATATCTCATCACACCCGTGAGCCTGCCCTATGGTAAGGGCTATAGCCTTGTGGAAGTCGTCGCGCCTTACGGATATGTGGTTGACAGCACACCGATCACTTTCGATGTTACGGGAGAAAATGACATAATCGAGCTGACGAAGCCGAACAAGGCACAGAAAGGCGTAATCAGAATCAGTAAGAAAGGCGAAGTCTTCGCATCGGTTACGGAGTCGGGAGGAGTGTATCAACCGGTTTATGACCTGAAAGGACTTGCGGGGGCGGTTTTTGAGATAAGAGCCGCGGAAGATATAATCACGCAGGACGGAACGGTGAGGTTTATAGCGGGCGAACTCGTTGGCACCGTCACCACCGATGCAAACGGTGAAGCGGTGAGCAGGGAGCTTTACCTCGGAAAGTATATGGTTAAGGAAGTGACCGCACCGCATGGAACGGTGCTGAATAATGAAACATACGCTGTGGAGCTTGCATACGCAGGGCAGGAAGTGGAGCTTACAGCAACAGCTCAGGAAATTTTCAACGCAAGGCAGAAAGTGACTGTTTCACTTGCTAAGGTAATGGAACAGAATGATGAGTACGGAGTAAGTGGAAATCTCGGTGCCGTGACTTTCGGGCTGTACGCAGGAGAGAATATTGTTTCTGCTGACGGAACGATGATTCCGACAGACGGGCTTATTGAGATGATTGCTGTGGATGAAAACGGCACATCTGAAGTAAAGACGGATCTGCCGTTTGGAAGTTATTATGTGAAAGAGCTTGCGACGGACGGGAAGTATTTGCTTGATGATGCGAAATATGAGTTCTCGTTTGAGTACGCAGGGCAGGAGATCGGAACTGTAGAGGTCGCATTGAACGACGGAAAGCTCATCGAGAATAAGCTTATTTATGGCTCTGTCAGCGGGAAGAAAGTCGATGACGACGGAAACGGGCTTGGTGGAGCAGTGATCGGCATATTTAAGGCTGATGAAACGGATTTTTCTCTTAAAGCAGTGATAAATACGACAACATCGGCAGATGATGGTAGTTTTGATTTTGAAAATGTACCATATGGTAACTGGGTAATCAGAGAAATCGAAAGCCCTGAAGGATATCTTCTGTCGGAAGAAGTGTTTGCTGTAAATATCGGTGAAGCGGGACAGGTCG
>JAFXKY010000031.1 GCA_017531485.1 Eubacteriaceae bacterium
CAGGGAGCTGTCAGCTGAGAAGCTGACAGAGGGTCATCTCACTTACTTATGTTTTTATATGAAATTAATTTTGCGAAAGGAGAAATTTTATGAAATTGTCATTTTACGGTGCAGCCGGCTCAGTAACAGGCTCCTGCATCATCGTCGAGCATTCCCTCGGCAAATTTATGGTGGACTGCGGTATGTTCCAGGGAGGTAAGGCCCTCCGCGAACTTAATGAGAATCCTTATCCGTTTAACCCTGCGGAAATCGACTTCCTTATCCTCACCCACGCTCATATCGACCACAGCGGAATGATCCCGAAACTCGTTAAACACGGTTACAAAAACCCTATCTATGCGACAAAACCGACTGTTGACCTTTGCGAGATCATGCTCGCGGACAGCGCGCATATTCAGGAAAGCGACGCAGAATACGACACAAGAAAGAATAAACGTAAAGGCCTTCCCCCGGTAGAACCTATCTACACTATGCAGGACGCGGAAGATGCCATGAAACTCTTTAAAAAGACTGAATACGGCGTCACATTCTCTCCGTTTGAAAACATCAAACTCCGCTATAATGACTCCGGCCATATGCTCGGAAGCAGCGCTGTTGAAGTGTGGGTAACGGAAAACGGCAAGACGGAAAAGATCGTATTCTCCGGAGACCTCGGCAATAGAGATAAACCTCTTCTTAAAGACCCGACGATCATTACCGAAGCAGACCACCTCGTGCTGGAATCAACATACGGCGGCAGAAACCATACATACGTGGATGCCACCGCACAGTTTTTAGATATCGTCCGTTCGACTCTCGCCGTCGGCGGAACTCTCGTCATCCCCGCTTTTGCTGTCGGAAGAACGCAGGATATCCTGTACGTCCTGAACCACTTCAAGGAAAATAACCTCCTCGGCGCGGATAACGACGTGAGAGTATTCGTGGACAGCCCCCTCGCTGTCAAGGCAACTCAGGTGTTCAAGGAAAATTATTACGTCCTTGACGAAGAATCCCAACAGCTTATTCAGTCAGGCGACGATCCGCTTGTTTTCAAAAACCTCAACTTCTCCGTCACAACCGACGACAGCCGCGCACTTAATACGGACGAAGGAAGCAAGATCATCATCTCCGCAAGCGGTATGTGTGACGCAGGCCGAATCCGCCACCATATCAAACATAACGCATATAAGGAAAACTGCACTATCCTCTTCGTAGGATATCAGGCTGAAGGTTCCCTCGGCAGACTCCTCCTCGACGGCGAAAAAGATATCAAGCTTTTCGGCGAAAGAATTGCCGTCAAGGCAAGGATCGCCCAGATCGATTACTTCTCAGGCCACGCAGACCACAATATGCTCGTTGAATGGGCAGGTCATTTCAAAAACCTCAAGAACGTCATCCTCGTTCATGGCGAAGACGATAGCCTGAATGCACTCAAAAAAGGCCTCGAAGAAACAAACGGCCAGAACGTTCATATCGCGCAGTACCTCTCAACTATCGACCTCTCTACACAGGGCGAACTTACGACCCTTGATGCAGGCAAACCTATCGGAGTATTCGAAGGATCTTCAGAACAGGAATCTCAGAAAGAAACTGCACCCCAGACAGAAAGCTCCCCGAGGATCGTATTCAAAGGTCAGAAGATGCCGAAACAGGAAGAATATATCTCCTCTCTCGCATCAATGGCGCAGGATATTGCAAACAGACTGAAAGACAAAGAAAATTTATTAAAAGCGAATTCCTTCGACAAAATCAAACTATTTTTGGAATGTGTTAATGATATACTCTCCCAAGAATAGTGTCAAAGCGTATTAAAACCCAAATATGCCGCAGAATTCAAAGACTGTCCCCCGACGCTGTTCGGGGGATTTTTTTATGAGGTAAAGTATGGAAAACATAATTTATGAACAAAACACAAATGAAGAGCTTTCTACGGACAACCTCTCCATCGGCACTGTCGCGAAGATCCTCGGATGTAACCGTTCGCTTCTGAGGTATTACGAAGAGCAGTTTGAGATAGATGTCCCGAGAAGCATCTCAAACCGAAGGTATTATACCCACGTGGAGCTTGAGAAATTCCGCTACATATTGAAGCTCAAAGACAGCGGCCTTACCAATACGGAAATAAAGAGCGTGCTTTCTTCCGAGAGAGTGAACCGCACGGAATATGAATTTCTCACCATTCCTGCACCGGAAGAAAATGAACAGACCGGAGAAAAGGCACCATCTTCCGCATCAGACGAACTGTCGGGGCTGTATGAAATGATCGCAAACCTGCGGGATGAGATAAATGAGCTGAAAAATATGGGAGCCGTCATGGAAAAGAGCGAGCTTATAAAAGAAAACAATATCTTAAAACAAAAACTTAAAGAAAAGACCTACGAACTTGTCAGTCTCCGTGAGGAGAGACAGCCAAAGAAGAGGGGATTTTTCAGATAGGAGGAAGAATGAATTCGGATGTAAATATTTCGGGGACAAGCCTTGTGTATAAGATAAAAGGCGAACTGGACGATCATATGGCCGTAAAAAGCCGCGAGAGGATAGATGACATACTCCTCAGAAGAGAGATAAAAAACATCATTTTTGACTTTACGGAGCTTACAATGATGGATTCCGCAGGCATAGGACTCATCATCGGGCGCTACAGAATAATCAAAGACCGCGGCGGGGAAGTTCTGCTCGTAATCGGCAACAGCCCTGCAAAAAAGATTCTCAGAATGAGTGGCCTTATGAAGATATTCAAGGCTTACGACAACCTTGATGCGGCACTTACGGCAGTTGAACACAGAGTTTACGGATAAGGAGAAGATATGAATAATTACATGAGCATAAGATTCAAAAGCGTTTCGGAAAACGAAGCCCTTGCAAGAAACTGCATCGCTTCCTTCGTTTCCCCGCTTGAGCCGACAATGGAGGATATGGCAGACATCAGGACGAGCATTTCCGAAGCCGTCACGAACTGTATTGTCCACGGTTATGACGGAAAGATCGGAATGGTTGAGATGAGTGCATATACGGAAGGCAAAAAACTCACCATCAAGATCACAGACCGCGGATGCGGCATACATAATATCGACAAGGCACGTCAGCCGCTTTATACTTCCAAACCGGAAACGGAACGTTCAGGCATGGGCTTTACCATTATGGAAAGCTTTATGGATTCGGTGAAGATAATCTCAAAAGAAGGGAAGGGGACGACGGTGATAATGACGAAAAATATAAGGGAAAATACGGAAGTAAGCGATGCAGGATGATTCAGGCGGTAAATACTATACAAAAGAGCTGATCCTCTCCGCCCAATCGGGAAACAGGGAAGCTATGGAGGAGCTGGTAAAGCGGAACTCTCCGCTTGTAAACAGCCTCATAAAGAAATATTCCTACTTAAAGGAAAATATGGAGGATCTGTATCAGATCGGCGTCATCGGACTTATCAAAGCCGTAAACAACTTCGATTTTTCTTACAATACCCGCTTCTCCACTTATGCGGTCTATCTCATAAACGGCGAACTGAAAAGACATTTCCGCGACGACGGAATGATAAAGGTTTCAAGGAGCCTGAAAAGCATATACCTTCTTGCGAAAAACGAAAGGGAGAAATTCCTCAAACTCAACGGATATGAGCCCACCATAAACGAGATCGCGGAAAATATAGGATATACTCCCGAAGAAGTTTCCGAAGCTTACGAAGCCTGCCGCATGCCGGATTATCTTTCCGACAAAGTATCTTCCGACGGCGACGGGAAAGCCCTTGAGGATTATATCCCCGACGA
Organism: Eubacteriaceae bacterium; assembly: GCA_017531485.1. Lineage (GTDB taxonomy): Bacteria > Bacillota > Clostridia > Eubacteriales > Anaerofustaceae > SVCP01. Next base: position 3,747 of record JAFXKY010000031.1, read on the forward strand.
TAATGACCCCATCGACAAGAGCCTTGACATCATCGCCCTGAAATACGCCATCTCAAATCTTCCTCCGAGGGAAAGACAGCTCATTATCCTCCGCTATTTCTCAGGCATGACCCAGAGCAAGGTGGCGGATATAATGAATATGAGTCAGGTTTCTGTCAGCAGGCTCGAAAAGAAGATTATCTCCCGCCTCAAAGAAGGACTTTCGGAAGGCGGAGATTGATATTGACGGGAAAATGAGTGTATGTTAAAATTCATGAGAAAGGAGTTTTATTATGAAAAAATTAACATCACTCATTTTCCTCATCCTGATCCTTCTGATAAGTTTCGGATGTAAGGATACTACGGAGTTTCCGGCTTTCCCCCGGTACGAATTTTCAACAGATGAGCTCAGCGTCAAGGAATTTGACGAACTTATAATTACATACCCTTCTTATATGTCCGTCCTGCTTGAATCGGAAAAACTCACTTACGACAGCGAAGGTGATCTTGAAATAGAGTATTACGACGGAGAAAAGGATGAATATTCATGGCTTTCTCTTCTGACTGCGAAAGTCGGGGAAGATGTCAGGGTGTCGGACGTTACTGCCGTTGATCTGAAACTGACGGCGCTTGATTTTGAAGAACCCATGATCCTGACATCAATGGAATACTTCACCATTGACGGAAAGGAAATGTTTCTTGCAAGATTCGATATGACAGATGAGTATTACGACGAGTACGGCACAGAATACTGGATGTCGGGAATTTATGATTACGACACTTCATCCCTTTACAGCATCAATGTGCAGTGCGATGCGGGAATGTGCATGAATGATTGTCTTGCAATTCTTTCTCATATTGATTTTAAAATGTGATAAAAAAGGAGTGGTCTGTCCACTCCTTTTGATATATGATATATGAAAATTTTTACATATAAATACTTCCCCGTTTGTCAACTGTTATTTTATCTTTTTTGCATTTTTGTACCTTTGCGACAAAGGCGGACTTTTTTGCATTTCATACTTGCATAAGTTGAAATTTGTGATATACTATTTCTTGCTTACCATATATTGTCTTGGAAACTTTAAAAACGGCACAATATGTGGTGGTTATATTCAAAAAAAGAAATTTGTTTTAAAAGGAAGATTTACATTTATATTTACAACAGTTAGGAGATTATAATGAGCGATTTAAAAAATATTTTGCAGAGAAAATATACTGTATCCCTGCAAGATGACCCCTCAAAAACGGTGTACGATCTTTTCGAATACGAAAAGATGGATGCCAGGATCGTGGATTATGCGACAGGTGATGTAATTGTAGATATGAAGGATCTGGAATTCCCCGCGGGATATTCCAAGAATGCCTGCAACATCATCGCTTCAAAATATTTCCGCAAAGCGGGAATTGACGACGGAATCGGTCATGAAACGAGCATGAAACAGCTTGCCGACAGAATGGTAGGCTTCTGGGCAGATGCTCTCCTCGACGAAGGAATCCTCGAAAGTCAGGAAGAATGGCAGATTTTCTACGACGAAATGGTATACGCCCTTCTCTCTCAGAAATGGGCGCCGAACTCACCGCAGTGGTTCAATACGGGCATCAAACGTAATTATAACATCGCCGGCGACAGCGACGACCTTTATTATTACGACGAAAAACTCGGCAAAGTCGTAATGAGCCCCGACAGATATACGCGCACACAGGCTTCTGCATGCTTCATTCTTTCAATCGCCGACAGCCTCATCGGTCCGCACTCCATCAGCGAACAGTTCGTGACCGAAACGAAGCTCTTCAAAGGCGGCAGCGGCGTCGGAACAAACTTCTCAACACTCCGCGGCGTCAATGAAAGACTCTCAAGCGGCGGCGTATCAAGCGGTGTAATGAGCTTTTTGAAAGGCCTTGACCGCAACGCAGGCGCTATCAAATCCGGCGGAACGACGAGAAGAGCCGCAAAGATGCTCATTCTTGACGTCGACCACCCGGAAATCGAATCATTCATCTCATGGAAAGCCAAGGAAGAAGACAAAGTAAGAGCTCTCGGCAAAATGGGATATGACCTTTCAATGGACGGCGAAGCTTATTCAACAGTCAGCGGTCAGAACGGCAACAACTCTGTCCGTGTAAGCGAAGAGTTCATGAAAAAGGTCCTCAACCTCGAAAATGATCCGGATGCTACGATCATGCTCAAAGGCATCGTTGACGATACGGTAAACCGCGAAAAGAGCGTAAAGGAACTCTGGGACCTCATCGCTCAGTGCGCATGGGCGTGCGCAGACCCGGCACTTCAGTTTGATGATATCTATAACGGCTGGCACACATGCCCCGCAGGCGAAGACGGAGTTTACGGCGCGAAATACAACCGCATCAACGCTACAAACCCCTGCAGTGAATACGCATTCCTTGACGACACATCCTGCAACCTCGCATCCATCAATATTTATAACTTCTTCGATAACGAAAAGATGAATTTCGATATCGACGGATTTATGCACACTATCGGACTCATCCAGCTCGTTCTGGAAGCAAGCATCCACCGCGGACAGTTCCCGACGGAAGATATCGCAAGAAAAACGCATATGTTCCGTACGACAGGCCTCGGTATTGCAAACCTCGCGAGCCTTCTCATGGTTCTCGGCATCGCTTATGACAGCGACGAAGCGAGAAATATCGCAGCGGCTATCTGCTCGATCATGACGGGATATTCTTACTATGTTTCATCCCTCATGGCAAAGAAAGTCGGAGCGTTTGAAAAATATGAAATCAACAAAGAACACGTCCTCAGAGTTCTCCGCAACCACGCAAGATGCGCAGGTGCTATGGGCGGTGAATTTGAAGGCCTCAGCTATAAACCGTTTACGATCAACAAAGACATTCTTTCAAAGATCGGACTTACTGATCTCGCAAACGTAAGCAAGACATGCTGGGAAAATGCTCTCGTTGAAGCTGAAGAAAACGGCGTAAGAAACGCTCAGGTAAGCGTTATCGCTCCTACGGGAACTATCTCATTCGCTATGGACTGCGGTGCAACGAGTATCGAACCGTTCTATTCTCACGTAGTATACAAAAAACTCGCAGGCGGCGGAGTTCTTGAGATCATCAACCCCATCATCGAACAGACACTCATCAACCTCGGTTATGACGCGGAAGAAATCAGACTTATCAGCGATTATCTCCTCGAAAAGAACGAAAGCGGTATGTTTGTTCACTATTCACTCCTCGACTGCCCGGAAATCAGGCCGGAACACAGAAAGATCTTCGAAAACGCAAACGAGATCTCTCCGGAAGGACATGTTCTCATGGTTGCGGCTATTACTCCGAACATCAGCGGAAGCGTTTCCAAGACTGTAAACCTTACGGCAACAGCAACGACGGAAGATATCTCTGAAATCTATAAACTTGCTTATAAGACAGGCGTCAAGGCGATCTCAATTTACCGTGACGGATGCAAAGCATGTCAGCCGCTTTCACTCGGTGAAGAATCAGGTGATGATCAGAGCGATCTTTCAAAATATACATACAAAGAACTTCTCGATTTCGCTCAGAACTGCCGTAAGTCAGTAACAAAGAGACTCCGTCCGGGCGGAATGAGAATGTCAAGAACACACTCAGCAAAGATCGGCGATATCGAATTATACGTTACTATCGGATTCTATCCCGACGGAAATATGGCAGAACTATTCGTTTCAACAGATAAAGAGGGAACAGTTGTAAAAGGTTTGCTCGCAAGTCTTTCAAAAGCTATCTCAAATATGTTACAATATAACGTACCGCCTCAGGAGATCGCACGTATCCTCCGCGGACAGCAATTCGAGCCGAGCGGATTCGTATCACGCCATCCGTATATCAAGAGTGCTTCATCAATCGCTGACCTTCTTTCAAAGATCATCGACATCGAGCTTGAAGATTTCAGCCGTTGTCAGGTAAAACCACAGGAATTTATTCCTATCGTCCCGAATAAGAAAAAGGTAAAAGTTACTTACACAAAGACAGACCTCTCAACGGAAGATATTGAAAAAGGAGAAAGACTTTACGGCGAAGTTTGTCCGGAATGTTCTTCAACAAGACTTTTCAGAAACGGAACATGCAAGGTCTGCGCTGACTGCGGAAGCACTACAGGCTGCAGTTAAGGAGATAATAATTTGAGTATACTCAAAAATGACAATGTAAAAATTTACAATATCGGTGAAAAGACTATATATGTGCTTGGAACCGCACACGTTTCGGCGCAGAGCGCTCAGGAAGCTTATGACCTTATTTATGAGGTAAAGCCCGACAGCGTCTGCGTCGAGCTTGATGACTCGAGAATTGAGAGCCTGCGTAATCCGAAGGCGTGGAGCGAAACGGACGTCATCAGCATCATCAAAAACGGACAGGCGGCATTCATGCTTGCCAACCTTATCCTCTCTTCATATCAAAAACGCCTTGCGGACCAGTTCGGTATCTCAGCAGGGCAGGAGATGATCCTCTCAATGAAGGCGGCAGACGAACTCGGTGCAAAAATTGTACCCGTTGACCGCCCCATAAAGACCACATTTATGAGAATATGGCGTAAAATGGGACTGTGGGATAAGCTGAAACTTATTTTCAACGTCGTCCTCGGATTTGCGGACGATGAGGAGATCGAAGAGGACGATCTTGAAGCATTAAAATCTCAGGATATGCTCACTTCGGCTCTTTCCGAACTCGGAGAAAACTTTCCTTCACTTAAAAAATACCTCGTGGATGAACGCGATGAATTTATCGCAAAGAGCATTTTAAGCGCTCCGGGAAATACTGTTGTGGCAGTCGTCGGCGCGGCGCATACGGTGGGAATGCACGATATTCTCGTAAAAGGTGAGGCCAAGAAAGAAGATCTGCAGGAATTAAAGGAAATTCCCAAAGGCTCAAAGGCAGGAAAATTCATCGGCCTGGCGATCCCCGCATTTATTATCGGCATGATAGTGTTTACTCTCTTCCGTGACCTCTCCGCAGGTTTTGACCAGATCGGATCATGGGTTATTTATAACGGTGCACTTTCCGCCCTCGGAACGGCACTTGCCGGCGGACATATCCTTACTGTTCTCGTTTCGTTCATCGTAGCGCCTATAACATCTCTCGATCCGCTTACGGCGGCAGGATGGTTCGCAGGTCTTACGGAAGCGTATCTCAGAAAGCCTGCAGTAAAGGATTTCGAATCTCTCAGCGACGACCTGTCAAGTATCAAGGGGCTGTGGAAAAACCGCATCACAAGACTGCTGCTCATCGTGGTGTTCTCAAACCTCGGAAGCTCAATAGGAACATTCATCGGCGGTGCTGACATATTCAGCATCTTCACTAAATATCTGTAGGAGGCATTATGACAAACGTAAAGCTTTTAAAATCCCTTAAAACGGCTCGCGGAATCGTGAAGTTTATGAAAGTAATGACGATCATAGGGGCTGTAGTTGTCCTTATCGCTGTTGTTTCAACGACTCTGTCCGAAGATTTCATCGTTTATGCTCTTAAAAACTCAAGTACAGCAGAACTCGATATGCTGTTTGATGCTGCGGATATTGCTCCGGAAGACATCGTTCCGATGGTGCAGGCAGCGGTTATTCCGGCACTTGTGTCAACGGTGATCTGCTATCTCTACCTTAAAAAGGGAGAAACGGTTCTCGGAAAGATGATTGACGAAAGCGTGTTTGCGCCTTCTTACGGCAGTGAGATCCGTCAGATCGGCAAGCTTATGGTCATTGAGATCATTGTTACATACGTTGTGTCTGTGATTACGATGTTCATGTTTGTTCCTGCTCAGGGAAGTTCAGTATCACTGAATATCGAAGGGTTCTTCATTGTTGCGTTTGTATATCTCGCATCATACCTTATGGATCATGCGTATGAAATAACAAAGAAGGATGAATATACCGAGCCTCAGGTAATTTATTCTGAACCGATGATCGGTGACGGTAGCGAAATGTAAATGTAAATACAGTTCTTCGAACCGCTTTTCAGCGGTTCTTTTTATGTGTTTTGTCGGATTCCTGTGGTAAAACGCTGACGCGTTTTTGTTCGCTTCGCTCACGTTGCGCGCTCCGCGCGCTTCCCACCCGCCACCCCCTCCCGCGCCGCAACCGATGCTTCGCATCGGTTCCCGAAGGCTCCGCCTTCGGGTGCAGGCGGCCTGAGGCAGCCTGCGCGGCGCGCCGCCGCGGGCGAAAGCGGAGCTTTCGCGGCAAAGAGCGAAGCTCTTTGCCCGCCGTGCAGGGCACGGCGCCGCGGCG
>JAFXKY010000032.1 GCA_017531485.1 Eubacteriaceae bacterium
TAAACGAAGCTGAAGTTTTCGTTAATATCGGATATAAATCAGACGGCGTAATTAAAAAAGCAGAATACATGAAAGATCTCTATGAATCTCTCACAAGCGTTGTTGCTATCGGTGACAAAGTTGAAGCTATGATCACAGAAATGAACGACGGTACAGGTAACGTTGCACTTTCTAAACTTAAAGTTGACGAAATGGCAGCTATCAACGTTGTCGGCGAAAAATTCGAAGCTAAAGAACTCGTTAAAGGCAAGATCACAAAGATCGTTAAAGGCGGCGTTATCGTAGACCTCGAATTCGCAACAGCTTTCATGCCGGGCAACCAGTATGGCCTTAAGTACATCGAAGATCTCAACACACTTCTCGGAAAAGAAGTTGAAGGCAGAATCATCGAATTCGACCGCGAAAAGAACAGAGTTATCTTCTCAAGAAAAGTTGTTCTCGTAGAAGAAAGAAACAAACGTCGTGCTGAAAGAGATGCCAAGAGAAACGCTGCATTCTCAGCTCTCGAACTCGATTCAATCATCACAGCTCCCGTTAAAAACATCACAGACTTCGGTCTCTTCCTCGACCTTAACGGCGTAGACGGCTTCGTTCACGTTTCAGATCTCTCATGGAGAAGAATCTCTAACCCGAAAAAAGCTTTCAAAGTAGGCGACGAAGTAACAGCGAAAGTAATCGAACTTGATGACAGCAAATACAGAGTTAAACTCTCTATCAAGAACGTTACAAAAGAACCGTGGGCTGAATTCACAGAAAACAACAAAGTTGGCGACATCATCAACGTAACAGTTAAGAACATCGCTAAATTCGGCGCATTCGCTGAAATCATCCCGATGGTAGAAGGCCTCATCCACGTTTCAAACATGGCTTACGAAAAGGTTACAAACCCGGAAAACATCGTTAAGACAGGTGACGTAGTATCTGTTAAGATCATCGAAATCGACAACGAAGCAAGAAGAGTTGGTCTTTCAATCAAAGACACAATGCCGGCTCCGAAAAAACGCATCGAAACAGAAAAAGCTTACTACAAAGAAGACTCTAAGGTTACACTCGGAGACATCTTCAAAGATTACATCACAGAATAATCTATTCACAGCCCCGCCCGGAAGGCGGGGTTTTTTATATGTCTTTATGCGATCTTTATACGAATTTTATATGCAGAATTTACTTAAAATTTTAAAAATAAGTCAGGGTATTTGATATTGCATGGAAGTATGGTAAAATTAAACCATTATAAAAAACAGAAAATTTCCGGAGGAAAAAATGAAACTCAGAAAACTCACAGCAGTTCTCCTCGCTGTTATGATGCTCATCTCTTTCGCTGCTTGCGGATCAAAAGATGACGGCGGACAGCAGGGCAACACAGACAATCAGGGAACAGTTACTGAAGGATCAGTAAAAACAGGCCTTGCAGTAGTAACAGACCTTACTTCTTCAAAAGAAGCAGCAGACGGAAACGGTCTTGCTCAGGCAGACATCATCCTCGTTGCTGTAACAGTTGACGGAAACGGCGTTATCGATGATTGCATGATCGACATGGTTCAGGGCAAAGTTGAATTTGACGGAAAAGGCCAGATCGTAACAGACCTCGCTGCAACATTCCAGACAAAGAACTAACTCGGCACAAATTACGGCATGAATAAAGCAAGCTCAATCGGCAAAGACTGGCATGAACAGGCTCAGGCACTTGCTGATTACGTAACAGGCAAGACACTTGCAGAAGTTAAAGGCATCAAGATCGAAGGCGGTAAAGCTGCTGACAACGACCTCAAAGCAGGCGTTACAATGTCTATCGCCGGCTACATTCCGGCAATCGAAAAAGCTGTAAACAACGCAACAGACCTCGGCGCTAAGAAAGGCGACGTTGTTAAACTCGAAAGCGTTACAAACATTGCAAAGAGCGCTCACGCAACAGCAGAAAAAGACGGCACAGCTCAGGTTTACACAACAGTAGGTGCTTTCACAGTAAACGGTGAAACAATCACATCTTCAGTTATCGATGCTGTTCAGGCTAACATCTCAATCTCTGCAGAAGGCAAGATCACATCTGACCTCAAAGGCGAAGTTAAAACAAAGAACGAACTCGGCACAGCTTACGGCATGAATAAAGCAAGCTCAATCGGCAAAGACTGGTTCGAACAGGCTGCAAACTTTGCAAAATACATCACAGGCAAAACAATCACAGACGCTGCAGGTATTGCTGTTGACGAAAGCGGCAAAGCTACAGACGCTGACCTCAAAGCAGGCGTTACACTTTCAATCGGCGACTTCAAAGCACTCGTAGAAAAGATCAAATAATTAAAACTACATATGAAACGAAAGATATTATGTCTTTTTTTCAGCTTAATGATGCTCCTGCCCGTATCCTGCGGGCAGGATGTTTCGTCTGTGGAGAGATTTGACGGAAGCTTTCTGGACGCGTTTGATACGGTTACGACGATCATCGGATATGCGGAGAGCGCGGACGAATTTTCAGACACGGCGGAAGATGTCAGAAGTGTTCTTATGGAGTATCACAGGCTTTATGACATATATAATACTTACGAAGGAATAAATAACTTAAAGACCGTCAATGACAACGCAGGGAAAGCGGCAGTAAAGGTTGATGAGAGAATAATCAGCCTTCTTGAGTTCTGTAAAGAAATGTATTACGAAACGGACGGCAAGGTGAATGTCTGCATGGGAAGCGTTCTCAGGCTCTGGCACGACGAAAGGACAAACGCCCTTGAGTACGGAAACGAAGGAAAGATCCCAAAGATGGACAGCCTCAGAAAAGCATCTCTTCATACGGATATTGAAAAACTCATCATCGACAGGGAAAACTCCACGGTATATCTCGCGGATGAAAACATGAGTCTTGATGTGGGCGCTGTTGCAAAAGGGTACGCCACGCAGATGCTGAGAGCGTCGCTCGGAGAAAATACCGTTGTGTCCGTCGGCGGAAACGTCATCTCGACGGGACCGAAGAAAGACGGGGAAAAATGGTCAATAGGTATTCAGGATCCGTTTGATCAGTCCGCATCTTCCCATACCGTAGCAATATCCGACGAGGCAGTTGTTTCAAGTGGGATATATCAGAGAAATTACGTTGCGGACGGAAAAGTATATCACCATCTCATCGATCCGGCAACGCTTATGCCGGGAGAAAAATATGCGGCAGTCACCGTTATCGCTCATGACAGCGGAATTTGCGACGCATTGTCCACGGCGCTGTTTCTGATGGATATTTCCGAGGGAGAAGAGCTTCTCGGAAAATATGATGCCGAGGCTATGTGGATATTTGCGGACGGGGAAGAATATTTCAGTGACGGCTATGAAAAATATGTTAAATAGTTTGCGGAGGGAATCATGAATCTTCTTCATAATATAGAAAATATATTTCATATAACAGTGCAGTACGGTATCCTCACTCTGGAATTCATCGGATTCTGCGTGCTTATCTTCACAGCGATAAGCTGCCTTATGAAGTGGGTGAAAAAGGATGAGCACGCACAGCTCTCCCTTGCGAGGGGCATCGCCCTTGCGCTTGAATTCAAGCTCGGCGGAGAGGTCCTCAGGACAGTCATCGTCCGCGACAAAGAAGAGCTCCTGGTCCTCGGAGCCATCGTTCTTATCCGTGCGGCGCTGACGTTTTTGATTCACTGGGAGATCGTCAGCGAAGAAAAGAAATTACATAATGGAGAAACGAAAAATAAGTAAAACCAAAAAGGCGGCATCTGCCGCCTTTTGTTTTAGAATTCGATTTCGATGGGTGCTGCTGTGAATGAAGAGATAGTAGCTTTTGCGTCTTTGAGGTAAAGGACCTGTGTGTTGGGGTCATTTGCGTCATACATAGCTTTGAGGTTCGGGTAAGCTTCGAGCATTGATTCTTTAGCTTCAACTCTCGGATCGTCTACTGCTGTGCCTGCAACTCTGATCCATTCTCCGCCTTTCATAGCGCAGATCTCGATCTTCGGATTTGCTGCCATCTGCTGTGAGCAAGCTTTTGCTTTGCCTGTCTGGATGTAAAGTTTGTCTTCGAAAATGTGGATAGTTCCGAAGGGGCGTACTCTTGCCTGATCGCCGTCTACTGTTGCGATGAAGTATGTGCCTGCTTCTTTGATGAATTCATAAACTCTCTGCATGGTTATTCTCCTTTGAAATGATTTTGCGGTAATTTTTTCCGCTTGATGATTTTATTATAATGTATGCAACCGGATATATCAAGTCCTGTATGCATGAAAATATACCATATACATTGAATATTTTTCTTTATTGTGCTAATATGACTCATATACCATATAATGCGGAGGGATATATGAAAAAATATTTCTTTTATAACATAAACAATATGCCCTTTACCATTGCCGCATCAGGCGGCTTCATCACGGATATTTCCCTCGGGAAAAACGGGATCGGAGGGGTGAATGAAAAAGACGAACTTCTTGATTGGGCGGCAAGGGAGCTTGAGGAATATTTCGCAGGAGAAAGAAAGGAATTCTCTTTTCCCATAATGCTTCAGGGCACGGACTTTCAGAAATCAGTCTGGGAAGAAACGGCGAAGGTTGAATATTCAAAGACGGTTACTTATAAGGATATCGCAGAAAAGCTCGGAAACGCGAATCTCGCAAGGGCGGTTGGAAATGCGCTGAACAAAAATCCCGTACTCATCGCCATTCCATGTCACAGGGTCCTGAGCGTGGAAAGGAACAAATTCGGTTTTGCGTGCGGACCTGATATGAAGAAATATCTTCTTTCCATTGAGGGAAGCGAGTTTCTGAGTTGTAAGCAGTAGGTATATTATGGATGTGAAATACCTCATCGGGCTTCTGAAAGAAAAGAATCTGCATATCTCTGCGGCGGAAAGCCTCACAGGCGGGCTGTTCACAAAAACCATCACCGACATCCCCGGTTCTTCCGCGGTCTTAAGCGGCGGTATAGTGAGCTATACGAACGAAGTGAAGATGAATGTTCTCGGGGTGACGGAAGAGGTCATTGAGAAATATACGGAAGTCAGCGCAGAGTGCGCCGAAGAAATGGCCCGCGGCGCCGCGAAGCTTTTCGGGAGCGAGATCGCCGTCAGCTTTACGGGATATGCCGGCCCGACGGGCGGAACCGAGAAAGATCCCGTGGGAAGTGCATATATTTGTATTTTTTATGAAGGTAAAACGAAAGTTTTTGCAAATATATATAGTGGGGACCGAAACAGCGTGAGGATGCAGTGCGTTGAAAAGGCTGTGGAGGAAATTATAAATATACTGAAACAAAACTCTTGACTACGTGGTCGGAATGTTTTATAATTACAGTAATTTATCGAACATACATTTGAATAAATCCGGAGGAACAAATGAACGAAGAAAAACAGAAATCGCTGGAAGCGGCGCTTAAAAGCATAGAAAAAGCATACGGAAAAGGCTCAGTAATGAAGCTCGGGGAAAAGGCGGATACGAGCGGAATCGAAGTTATCTCTACATCCTCTATCTCCCTTGATTACGCTCTCGGAGTGGGCGGAGTTCCCAGAGGAAGAGTCGTTGAGATCTACGGACCCGAATCTTCGGGAAAGACGACCATCGCCCTTCATATCGTCGCTGAAGCGCAGAAAAACGGCGGTATTGCCGCATTCATCGACGCTGAACACGCTCTCGATCCGGTTTATGCGGAAGCTCTCGGAGTAGACATCAACGAACTCATCATCTCTCAGCCGGATACGGGTGAGCAGGCACTTGAGATCTGTGAAGCGCTCGTAAGAAGCTCTGCCATCGACGTTATCGTTATCGACTCCGTTGCTGCTCTCGTTCCGAAAGCAGAGATCGAAGGGGAAATGGGAGATGCGCAGATGGGCGCCCATGCAAGACTTATGTCAAAGGCTCTCCGCAAGCTCACAGGCGTCATCAGCAGAACCGGAACAACCGTCATCTTCATCAACCAGCTCCGTCAGAAGATCGGCGTTGTTTTCGGAAACCCGGAAGTCACCACAGGCGGAAACGCGCTTAAATATTACGCATCTGTCCGTCTTGACGTGAGAAGAGGGGATACTCTCAAAAACGGCACGGAACCCATCGGCAACAGAACGAAAGTCAAAGTCGTCAAGAACAAGGTCGCTCCTCCGTTCAAGGTTGCGGAATTTGACATGATGTACGGCAAGGGCATTTCAAGGGAAGGTGATCTGCTTGATATGGCGGCAAACATCGGAATAATCGAAAAATCAGGCTCATGGTACGCATACATGGGCAACAAGATCGGTCAGGGCAGAGAAAACGCCAAAAAATACCTCGCTGAAAATCCGGACGTCATGGATGAAGTGGATATGAAAGTCCGCGCATCCCTCGGCGGAAACATGGCTGCGGGACTTGACATTGATATCGAAGAAGACATGGACGACTTTTTCGACGAAGAATAACCGGAATATTATTTGACATAAAGCCGCACATATCTGTTGTGCGGCTTTTGATAATGCATTTTGGTGCTATGATTTTGAATTTATTCAAAATCATATGCCGCGTATGCTCATCTATGGAAAAATATGCGAAAATAAGCCACCTTTTTTGCAAATCCCCCTTCCATTTTGGGGAAACTTAATATATAATAATGTGGTTAATACGTAATCACAAACAATAATTTGGAGGAGTTCTTTAATGAAAATCTTAGTTGTTAACTGTGGTAGTTCATCACTTAAATATCAGCTCATCGACATGGACACACAGGACGTTCTCGCTTCAGGTCTCGCTGAAAGAATCGGCATGACAGGAATCGGTCAGCTCACACATAAACCGACAGGCAAAGAAAAAGTATATTCAGAACAGCCTTTCCCGGATCATAAAGTAGCTATCGAGCTCGTACTCGAAAGACTCGTTGACCCGGTATGCGGCGTTATTTCTTCAATGGACGAAATCGACGCTGTAGGCCACAGAGTACTTCACGGCGGTATGAAATGCACAGAAAGCGCGATCATCAATGATTTCGTTTTAGCAGCAATCGAAGAATGTGTTCCCCTCGGACCGCTTCACAACCCCGCTAACCTTATCGGTATCCACGCTTGCGAAGCAATCCTTCCGAACGTTCCGCAGGTTGCAGTATTCGATACAGCATTCCATCAGACAATGCCGGATTACGCTTACATGTATCCGATCCCGTATGAATACTTTGAAAAACACCAGCTCAGAAAATACGGCTTCCACGGCACATCTCACCGTTATGTAACAATGAGAGCAGCTGCTATGCTCGGAAAAGAAAACTTCAAGCTCGTTACATGCCACCTCGGAAACGGCGCAAGCTGCGCAGCAGTTTTAGACGGCAAAGTAATGGATACATCAATGGGTCTTACTCCGCTTGATGGTCTCTGCATGGGTACAAGAAGTGGTACGGTTGACCCGGCTGTTGTTAAATTCCTTTGCGACAAAGAAGGCCTCACAGTAGACGAAGTTGACACAATCCTCAACAAGAAGAGCGGTATCCTCGGCGTATCAGGCATTTCAAACGACTTCAGAGACGTTGAAAAAGCTATGAACGAAGGAAACGACCAGGCAAGACTCGCTCTTGATATTTTCTACTACAGAGTCCGTATGACAATCGGTCAGTATGCTGCAGCACTCGGCGGCCTTGATGCTATCGTATTCACAGCAGGCGTAGGCGAAAACTCAGCATATGCAAGAACAAGAATCCTTGAAGGTCTCGAATTCCTCGGAATCGAAATCGATGAAACAGAAAACGCTAAACGCGGCGAAGAACTCTTCATCAACACAGCAAACTCCAAGGTTAAAGTCATGGTTATTCCGACAAACGAAGAACTCATGATCGCTCTTGATACACAGGCACTTGTAGAAGCTAAATAATTAAATTATTCGGGAAAACTTAAACGAAAAATCTCGGTAAGAAAGTGTTATTTCTCTTGACAAATACTTGTCTATGAGATATAATATCTAACTGTGTTAGAGTAAAACGCGACAAATCTCCGGCTTTATGACGGAGGATGAGAATAGAGCAGGAGGTGACGGAAATGGCAGTACCGAAGAGAAAACAGTCAA
>JAFXKY010000033.1 GCA_017531485.1 Eubacteriaceae bacterium
ATCTTTTTTAGAATAAAAAAATAAGATGCCCAAAGGCATCTTATAAATAACTTATCTTTCTTCGTGATTGATACAACCGTTGCGTTCTGACGGATGATAGTATGTGGTGTAATAGCTGCAATATCCTCTGTCATTGGAGTCACGGTTGTTGCGCTCCCAGTGTACGCATGTTGAACAGTTTCCGCCACAGAATGTTCCTTCGGGAATTTCTACTTTGATGTTTACTTTTTCGTTTGTCATTTTTATCTCCTTAAAAAATTATTTCTATATCATCGGAAGTGATATGCACCGTTGGCGATGCATTTTCCGCACGATATGCAATTATTTTGCCCGGAAGGATCAACGGGAAATACAGAACCGCTTTTTCGGGCATGACTGACATTATCTTTTTTATGTATTTTATATCACCGTTGGAAAGTGATTCTCCATCCTGAAAATGTGAGTGGTATATGCCCATAAATCCGATGCCGATTTTCTCCCAGGTTTCGATAATTTTGTTTATGCTTTGAGTGTCGGGGGTATAACGGTCGTATTCGCTTTTTCCGCCCGTGTCAGATGCATATATTATGATCTTTCCGTCCTTTCCGCCCAGTATCCCGCCTCTTTCGGGCGGTGCGGGCGGCGTAAAGGCAAGAATCCCATCATAAACCGACTTTGTTATTTTCATTTCTGTTTTTTCATCGCCGACAGAAAATCTCTCTGCGCCCGCAGACGGTCGTAATAATCCTCTTCACGCCTTTTGTTTCTCTCTATGGCCTCTTTTCTGCCGAAGATAAGGGGAACGTCTTCGTAACGGCACCACCAATAATGCCCTTCGAGATGATTTTCTTCGCTGCCCGGATCATAAACTGTGCCAAATCTCGCATGATAATCAAGTCCGATGGATTTTCGAATAACCTGCGGTTCTTCAAGAACATACCATCTATATCTATCCGCAGAACCCGGATACTTGTAAAAACGATACCCATGCTCCATCAGAATCTGAAGGCCTCGATAGTCTCTTCTGCACATCATATCGTAATCGAGTGTTTCAAATTCTCCATCGTCCAGAAAATAAAACGAACGTGTAGTTCCATAATCGTCGTAGCCATTTGCAGCCAACAATTCGAGGACATCATACGCGCCATACCAATATGCACTTCCCATCAGCCCCCAAGTGCGTCCTCTCCAGTCAAGACATTCACCTTCTGTAACACTCCATCCGGAAGCTGTCGGCATTTTCCTATGATTTTTATCTCTGTACAATAATGTCATTCCATTATCAACAAGACATTTCATAATCTCGTAATTGTTAGCAATTTCAAAAAGAACTCTATGCCTGGTATCGCCTTCGGAAGAAAAAATGTCTGCTCCCTGTGAGAACAGGTATTTCATTTTGAGAATGTCTCCTTCAATTATCGCCGCAAGCAGTCTGTTTACAACCGGCTTGCCGGGCATCCCTTCCCATGAGTACGGCCATCTGTATGAAATCGGTTCGTCTATTTTGTTCATATTAATTCTCCCTTCTGTGAAATCCGGAATAAATGTAATTCTCACAGTAAAAATTACATTCATATTGTACTGCAATTTGTTGTAAAAGTCAATACAATGTTTTGCGGTATTGTATCTTATGGCGGGAGGTAATGTATGTATCAAAGAATAAAAGATCTCAGGGAAGACAGTGATTTGAAACAGCGGGAAATCGCGGAAATGCTGCACTGCTCGCAACAGGTATACAGCAACTACGAGCTCGGTCAGAGAGACATTCCAACCGCTATTCTCATCCGGCTGGCAAAAATTCATCGAACGAGCACGGATTATATTCTCGGAATAACAAATATAAAAGAACCATATCCGCCAACAGAAGATAATAAATAACAAAAGACGTGCTTGTTACGCACGTCTTTTGCATATAAAATATTTACTGATAACTTACTTTTCAAGAACTCTCTTTCTCAGAACCATGACTCCTGCGAGAACGACAGTGAACAACGCGAATATGTAATAAACGCTGACGTCATCTCCCGTCATGGGGTTTATTATGTCGATGAACGACGGTATGATGCTGACAGACATGTTCGTTTTAAATGTTATGGTGTTCATGTTGCCGTCGAGATCAATGATCCTTGCGAAACTGCCCATATCTCCCGCAGGTGACATAAGCCCCGTGAAGATCCTCGTGATGTCCGTAACAGGCGGCATCATGTCTTCGCTGATGACGATCTCAACGGTGAGCTCTCCGGGAATTTCCTTTACTGCGCGCTCTTCCGTTTCTGATATTACTCCGCCGTCACTCATCTCTGCAATGCTTCTGGAAATGAATATATAATAAAACGGCGAGAACGGCACTTCTTCAGGATCCACTGGCAGAAGAAGCGGATTTATCTCTTCATAACTGAATTCTTCCGCCATTACCGTTACGGTGTATACCACTATCTTTCCTCCTGCGATGAGATCCTTGTCTTTGTCCGTGAGGAAATCTTCAATGGTCGCCGTGACGTTGACATAACCGGTGGTGTCTTCGATGTAAAGAACGTTTGAGGAATATTCATCAAGATACTCCTTCACCTTCTTTTCCATTTCAACCATCTGAGAATATACCTTCATCAGCTTCTCGCTTCCTTCCACGAGAGCTTTCTGATCATCTGTGAGAGCATCATACTCCTTCTTTGCCGCATGGATGGATACGTCTTTTGTGAACGTAGCGCGGTCGGGAAGCTTTGATATGAGCTTTGAAACTTTCCTTGCCCTGACGTGATCCGTTAAAACTTCTTCCGCAGATAACAGCACGTCATAATTCTCGACAAGAGCTTTCTGATCGTCCGTCAGAATATCATACTTGTCGCGGATGAGATAAATAAGCTCTTTTTTCGTTATATCCACTTCCCCGACGGATAAAATGAGTTTGTCAATTTCTGCCGCCGCCTTTATGTCATCAAGAGTGCTCTTCGCCGAAAGAAGCACATCATAAGAACATACATACCCTTTTGCCACATCATCAAGCGCTTCGTATGCTACGAGAGCAGACAGGATCATTTCTTCTTTTTCGGCAGCCACTTCCCCGATAAGCCCGATAAGATCATCCACCTCTCCGGCTTTCTCCTTTGAGTCTGTGAGATATAAAAATCTTTCTTCCGCATCTGTGAGAAGGGAATAATTTCTGACGTAATACTTCTGCTCTTCCGTAAGGCTGTCGTAAGCTTCCCTTGCGGCAGTTATCTTGTCAGAAGAAGACAGATCAACTTCACCGATCCCGTCAATGAGCGTGACGACGTTTTCCGCGATCGCCGCATCATCTTCCGCACGATAAAGTGCTTCAAGGGCAATATCAAGCGCCGATGCAAGTTCTTCGGGAATAAGGCTCTTGTCGGAGAGATCATAAGCCCTCTTTGCGTCATATATCATCTCTCCGTGGGAAGTGTCGATCTTTTCAAGGAGGGATATTTCCGTCAGCATCTGAATCACCTTTCCTTCATCCGAAGCATTCTTCATGGCTTCGATAAGGTCCGCAATTTCTCCGCAGACGATTTCATATCCGCCGACATTTTTATCAAGAAGCGCCTTCTGTGAATCAGTCAGAAGAGAGTACGTACTCTTTATTTCTTCAAAGATCTCTTCAAGAGGCAATACCCCGAGAGACGGATCATAATTCTTTGCGAGATTCAGCTTTTCAAGGACCGGATTGATTACTGCTGCGTCATATTCCTCAGTCCACTCATTGAGCGTTTCTTTTGCCGATGCGAGAAATCCGGAGTATACATCCTTTTCGGAATACATCAGCCTTTCATCAAGGACAAGCTTTTCTGTGTCATCCAAAAGTGCGTAGCATTCTTCGAGATTCTTTACCGAATCATGAAGAAGCATATGCCCGTCTTCCTTCGTAATGAGAGAGATCTTTTCCATCTCTTCCATGACGGAATTTATCCTCTCTTCCGATTCAACTCTCTTTTCTTCTTCAATAAGGAGATATGACAGAATGCTTACAGCTCCGTCAAGGCGCAGCTTTGCTTCGCTCACCATCTCCTTTGCGAGGTCGCTGAGTGAAGCATACATCTTCATTGCGTCATAAACCGCCTGCTCGTCTTCGGGCCCGATCTGTCCCATAGAATAAACGAGATCCATAAATTCCTTCGCCGCCTGAATGTCCGGGTCCTGCTTTGTGTCTTCCGCGGAATCCGCTTTGTCGTCATATCTGTCCGAAGAAGGAATGTCTTCTTCTGTTTGCGGAACGTCCGTTGTGTCAGCCGTTTCTGTGTCTGTAATTTCCTCACTCTTTGGTTTCTCCGCTTCTTCGATCATGGTCGTCGCCACGAAGGTGAACATATCAAGAAAATTCCCTTCGTCCGCAAGTGCGCGTGACGGAATGAAGGAGATGAGAAATAATATTATAATGAACAAAGATATCATCTTTTCAGAGCGTTTCATTTTTGGCCTCCGTAAGCTTCTTATAGTGAGTATATCATAAAATGATCCCATTACAATTATTAAGACGCAAAAACCACCCTCTGCGCTTCAAAATAATGTGTTTTTTATTATTTTCTGTCATTCCCACATCTCTTCCCACCACTCAAATATCTTCCAGCGCACCTGAACTTCATCATCGGGAATGTCTTCGTCGTCATACGCCTTCGCAAAGCATAACGGCGGATACATCACGCACCACCAGTTTCTCCCCTCCCCGCTTCCGAGGGATATTTTAAGGGCTGTGTATTTTCCTGCGGGAAAGATGATGTCTTCATATGTCCTGTCGGGGAATATGCTCTCTGACAGACTTACCATGCATCCGTAATCCACTCCCCGCGAGGAAAGATATTCCTGTACCCTGCAGCGGATCTCGTCCGTAAGTTCTTCAATATGTTCCTGTGCGGCTTCCTTAGAAGAAAAATCAAGCCTTCCGGAATATTCTTCAAGGACCATATCCCTGACGCCGAGCTTTATTTCCTGGGAAATATCATCATCCCCGTCGGCGAGGATGTGAAGACGGATGACGTTTTCGGACAGGGTCTCATAATCCCCCATCATGGGATATTCCCCCTTCGGGGCGTCGTAATTCTGAGAAATTAAAATAAGTATGAGTATTATAATTGCCGTAACTTTTTTCATTTGTTCCTCCGATGAGATGTTTGACAATAATGAAGAGGATTATTCATATCAATATCACGTGCGGCAAAATTCCGTACAAGACAGAATTATAATAAAAAAAGAGGCGACTCAGTCGCCTCTTCAGTGCATATCAGAGAGCTGTAATGCTTACCGGTTCGAAGTCCTTTGCTTTGATAGCTTCAAACATTACTTCGTCAGCAACTTCTGCTGCGAGTGTTACTGTTGCTGTCTTGGCTTCGAGATCAACTACTGCATCTTCTACGCCTTCTACTGCTTTGAGTGCTTTTTCTACTGCCATTTTGCAGTGGTTGCAGCTCATACCGTTAACTGTGATTACTTTTTTCATTTTGTCTGCTCCTTCTTCATTGTTGTTTGTATCTTCAACCGGGCAGGATACATTACACTGTCCGATCTGCAAGATCTCTTCTGCTTTTTGGGGTTCTTCCTTTAATTTCGTGTCGATGACGTTACCGAATGCGTCTTTCACCTTAAAGCGTTTGAGGCGAAGCGCGTTTGTTACGACTGTGACACTGCTGAATGACATTGCCGCTGATCCGACCATGGGGTTGAGCATGATTCCGAAGAACGGATAAAATACTCCTGCCGCAAGGGGGATGCCGATGGTGTTGTAGAAGAACGCCCAGAAAAGGTTCTGCTTGATGTTTTTGATGACGGCTCTTGAAAGCTCGATTGCCGTGACAACATCTCCTATATCACTCTTTACGAGTACGATATCCGCGGATTCGATGGCGATGTCCGTGCCTGCGCCGATAGCGATGCCCGTGTCTGCCTGAGCGAGGGCAGGTGCGTCATTGATGCCGTCGCCGACCATGATGACTTTGTGTCCCATGCCCTGAAGACCTTTGACGTGAGCCGATTTGTCCTGCGGAAGGACGTCTGCGATGACGTTTTCGATTCCCACTTCGTCAGCGATAGCTTTCGCCGTGTGGATATTGTCCCCTGTGAGCATATATACGGAAAGACCAAGCTCTTTAAGGCGCGCAACAGCCGCTTTTGACGAATCCTTTGCGTTGTCGCGGGCAGCGATGATGCCGATGAGGGAACCTTCTGATGCGAAATAAAGAGGTGTTTTTCCTTCGCGGGCATATTTTTCCGCTGTCGGGATATATTCCGAAATGTCGATGTCATGTTCCTGCATCATCTTTGCGTTGCCGGCATAAATATCTTTTCCGCCGACGACTGCGATGATGCCTCTGCCTGAAACGGCTTCGAAGGATTCGCTTGAAAGATCGGCGCAGTTTTCTTCTTTTGCTTTGGTGATGATCGCTTCAGCGAGAGGATGTTCCGAATATATTTCTGCCGCATGGGCGATTCTGAGAAGTTCTTTTTCTGTCATTCCCACGGAAATGATGTCCGTGACTGACGGTTTTGCGTTTGTGATAGTGCCTGTCTTGTCAAGGACGACAGCTGTTGAGAGGTGCGCATTTTCAAGGCTTTCCGCAGATTTGATGAGGATGCCGTGCTGTGCGCCGACGCCTGTTCCCACCATTATGGCAACGGGAGTCGCAAGACCGAGAGCACATGGGCAGGAGATTACGAGGACTGAGATCGCCGCTGAAAGGGCAAATTCAAGACCTTTGCCTGCGATGGTCCAGACGATGAATGTGACGATTGAGATTCCGATAACCGCGGGAACGAAAATTGAGCTTATCTTATCCGCAAGTTTCGCGATAGGTGCTTTACTGCTTGCGGCTTCCTGCATGAGTTTTACGATCTGGGCGAGGGTAGTGTCTTCGCCGATCTTTTCTGCGCGGAATTTGAATGTGCCGTTTTTGTTGATCGTTGCGGCGCTGACCGAATCGCCGACAGTGACTTCAACGGGAATACTTTCCCCGCTGAGAGCAGATTCGTCGATGGAAGAAGAACCTTCCACGATCGTTCCGTCAACGGGAAGTCTTTCGCCGGGACGGATGATGATGATGTCCCCGAGGACGATCTCTGAAGTGGCGATGACGAATTCCACTCCGTCCCTTTCGACTGTTGCGCTCTGGGGAGCCAGCTCCATGAGGGATGTGATCGCTTCGGAAGTTCTCTGTTTGGATTTGGCTTCGAGATATTTGCCGAATGTGATGAGAGTCAGGATCATTGCGGCGGATTCGAAGTAAAGGTTCATGGCATAGTGGCTGACGAGAGCCATATCGCCGTGACCGAGGCCGTGACCAATGCGGTAAATGGCGAAGATGCCGTAAACAAGAGCTGATGATGAACCGATCGCGATGAGGGAATCCATGTTCGGAGAGCCCTTGAAGAGGGTCCTGAAGCCTACTTCATAATACTTTCTGTTTACGTACACTACGATGAGTGCGAGTAAGAACTGAGTGAATGAGAATGTAAGGGCGTTTGCGTTTCCGTGGAAGATGTGGGGAACGGGAAGCCCCATCATGTGTCCCATTGCGATGTACATAAGAATGAACAACGTCGGGAAAGAGATCATTATTCTCTTTCTCATTCCTTTCATCTCTTCTTCAGCTTCTTCGTTTGCTGTCTTTGCGGGCTGTGAGGAGCCGCCGCTTTGCTGTGTGGATGCGTTATATCCCGCATCACGGACGGATGCAATGATCATTCCGTCTGCAACGACAGTATCGTCGTATTCCACGCTCATGCTGTTTGTAAGAAGACTTACGGATACGCTTTGAACTCCTTCAAGCTTCTTTACTGCCTTTTCAACATGACTCACGCAGGCGGAGCATGTCATGCCTGTTACGTTAAATGTCTTTTTCATAATGATTTCCTTTCGTAGAATTATTATCGTTCATCGGACAGGAATACCCTTCCGTAAATGTGATTTTACCGGACTGCCGGAAAATGACAGCCTTCTGCTCCGGCTTTCAGACCGCATGTTTATTTCATGAGTTTCTGAAGAGTGACGACGAGTTCCTCAATGGTTTCGTCGTTGCCGTTTCTGATGTCTTCCGCGACACAGGTGCGGATATGATTGGCGAGAAGCTCCTTGTTGAACGCATTCAGGGCGGCATGAACAGCGCTGACCTGAGTGAGGATGTCTGTGCAGTAAGTATCGCTTTCCACCATCTTTCTTATTCCCCTCACCTGACCTTCGATGCGGCTGAGGCGGTTGAGGAGGGCTTTATATTCTTCTTCGGACCTTTTTTTGGTCTTGTGACATTCGCATTTATTATCCATCTGATACCTCCGATACCCTTGAGGGGTATTACACTTACATTATATACCCCCTAAGGGTATTTGTCAACAGAGACTGATAAACTTATTCAATTTTTTTCCGTATAAATAAAAACTGCGGCAAATTCATTGACATAATGGCGTAAATTTAATATCCTTGAAATATAAAGGAGAATATCATGAACTTAAAGATCATCATCGGTGACATAACGAAAATCAAATGTGACATAATAGTAAATGCGGCGAACTCCACCCTTCTCGGAGGCGGCGGAGTTGACGGAGCGATCCACCGCGCCGCAGGCAAAGAGCTTCTGAAGGAATGCAGGACTCTCGGAGGCTGCCGCGAAGGACAGGCAAAGATAACGGGAGGATATAAGCTTTTTGCGGAATATGTGATCCACACAGTCGGCCCCATATATTCCGGCGGAAACAGAAATGAAGAAAATATCCTCATCTCGTGCTATAAAAATTCCCTCGCCCTCGCAAAGGAATATAACGCATCTTCCGTCGCCTTCCCCGTAATTTCCGCTGGAGCATACGGATACCCCAAAGAAGAAGCTCTGAGAGTTGCGGTCGATACGATAATTTCCGAAGAGGGGGATATGGATGTGTATATAGTGCTTTTTGACAAAGAGCTTGTGGATATAGCGAAAAAGCGCTTTTATGAATACATGGACAACTGAAATTGCGGAAAAATGCCTTAAAAACGCTAATTTATACTTTATATTCTGTATAGGTTTGTGGTATGATATAGTGTAACACATATTTTCTTACGGAGGAAACGATATAAATGTTTATAGATAAAATAACGATTACAGTCACATCCGGCAAGGGCGGTGACGGAGCGATCTCCTTCCGCCGCGAAAAGTACGAGCCGGACGGCGGCCCCAACGGAGGTGACGGCGGAAACGGCGGCAGCATCATCTTTGTTGCGGATGAATCAATGAACAACCTCGGCGCATTCCGCTACAAGAGAAAGTTCGTCGCAGAAAACGGAGAGCCCGGCGGAAAGCAGAATAAATCAGGCAAGAACGCACCTGATCTTTACATCCAGGTTCCCGTAGGCGCAGTCATCTTTGACAACGACACAGGAAAGCTCCTCTGCGATATGATCGAAGACAAGCAGGAATTCATCGCCTGCAAAGGCGGACGCGGAGGCAGAGGAAATCAGCACTTCGCCACATCCACCCGTCAGGCACCGAAGTTCGCAAAGCCCGGAGATGATGCGGAAACGAAGAATCTTACCCTCGAACTCAAGACAATCGCAGACGTCGGTCTCGTAGGTTTCCCGAACGTCGGAAAGTCAACGCTGCTTTCCGTAGTTTCAAATGCCCGTCCGAAGATCGCCAATTATCACTTCACGACGCTTACACCGAATCTCGGCATGGTACGTCACAAAAACGCGCCTGAGTTCGTTCTGGCGGACATTCCGGGTCTTATCGAAGGCGCGAGCGAAGGAAGCGGTCTCGGCCATGAATTTTTAAGACATGTCGAAAGAACGAGAATGCTCATTCACGTCATCGACGCATCAGGCAGCGAAGGAAGAGACCCGCTTGATGATTTTGACAAGATCAACGAAGAATTATCCGCGTATTCACCGGTTCTCGGCGAAAGAAAGCAGGTGGTGGCGCTGAACAAGACAGACCTTATCTTTGATGACGAAGGAAGGGAAAATCTTGCAAAAGTAAAAGAAGAGCTTGCGGACCGCGGATATGATGTCTTTGAGATCAGTGCCGCAACGGCGAAGGGTGTGGACGAGCTTTTCGACCATATCGTATCCATCCTTCCGGAGATCCCTGCGACCCCGACATTCTTCACACAGGAAGAGATCGATGAATTTGCTCCGGAAGCGGGAAATCAGTTCGAAATCGAAGTCATCGACGGAGTATATTACGTTACGGGCGAGATGCCGCGTCGACTTCTCAGAACGGTCAATCTGGAGGATTACGAATCATCCAACTATTTTCAGAGAACCCTCAAGAACAAAGGCGTCTTCTCGGCGCTTGAAAAAGCAGGAATTCAGGACGGCGACACCCTCGACATCTGCGGATACGAATTCGAATATTACAAATAAGATATGCGCGTTCAGCGCATGAAAACATACGTATGTCGCCGGAAGGGTCCGGTGATCTGCAAATTTGCGGCTTCCGCCGCCCCGCCCGCCCACCCCCGCCGCAGGCACGCGGTCGCTTCGCGACCGCAGTTCAAAGCGAGCTTTGAACTGCGATGAGTCAACTCATCGCGCCTGCGGCGGGGGCGGGTGGGCGGGAGAGCCCGGCAGTGGCGACGTGTCGCCGCGCCGGGCCCCTCCACGATGAAAACGGAAATTAATATAACACAGGAGATATATCATGCTTACAAGCAAACAGAGAAGCTATTTAAGAGGTCTTTCCCATGACCTTTCGGACATCGTCCTCGTGGGAAAAGACGGAGTATATGATAATTTAATAAAACAGGCAGATGATGCCCTCGAAGCACACGAACTTATCAAAGGTAAAGTTCTCAACAACTGCTTTGAAGAAGTAAAAGATATCGCAAATCAGATCGCAGAAGAAACTTCATCAGAAGTTGTCTGCACTATCGGAAGAAAATTCATTCTTTACAGAAGAAACGTCAAAGACGGCAAGATCATCCTCCCGAGGTAAGCCCATGAAAACAGGTATTCTCGGCGGAAGCTTTAATCCACCGCATAAGTCACACATAGAATTGTGTGAATTCGTCAGACAGGAAATAGGCCTTGACAAGATCGTCCTCATCCCCACCGGAGAGCACCCTTTCAAGAGAAAAGTCGGAGTCTCAAAATTCGACCGCTATGAAATGTGCCGCATTGCGGTGGAGGGGATGGAAGGGTACGAAGTGAGCGATATCGAGATTTCAAAGGACGCTCCTTCTTATACATACGACACCATTTCTGCCCTCAGAAGCGACGGAAATACCGATGAGTATTACTTCATCAGCGGAAGCGATCTTATCTTTCAGCTGACGTGGTGGAAAAATCTGCGCGGACTGTCAAAGCTTATCACCTTCGCAACAGTTCTTCGCGACGGCGTCGACAATTCGGAAATTCTCGTGGAAGCGGAAAAATTGAACCGCGCATTCGGAACAAAGATAATCCTTCTGGAATCAAATTCCCCTGCAGGTTACTCATCCACGGAAATACGAAATGACATCTTCGCTGCAAAAGATGCGTTGAACGAAAAGGTTTATGAGTATATTATGAGTAAGGGGCTGTACCAAAGTGACAAGTAATATGGATAAAAATAATTTTGATGAAGAAAAATATCTCGCAATCCTTTCAGACATACTTTCCCCTTCAAGATTCAGCCATACTGTGGGAGTAATGAAAAAATCCGTGGAATACGCAAAGATGCTCGGCGCGGATACGGAGACCGTAAAGATCGCGGCCCTCTTTCATGACTGCGCAAAATTTCTCCGTCCCGAAGAACTTCTGGAACATGCACAGCGCTACGGCATTGAAGTTGATGAATATATGCAAAGAACACCTCATCTCCTTCACGGTCCCGTTGGTGCGGCACTTGCGAAAGAAAAATACGGTATTGATGATGAGAACATCCTGTCAGTCATCGAAAAACACACTCTCGGCAGTCTTGATATGACGATCGAAGAAAAGATAGTATTCCTTGCGGATTATACGGAAGACGGAAGAAAATATCCTTCCTCACAGAAGATCAGACAGCTCGCAAAGAAGGATTTTCCCCTTGCGCTGATAAAATGTTCCGACGAGAGCATAAAGCATCTTCTTGCAACAGGAGCTTACATACATCCGCAGAGCATAATAACACGAAACGGTTTTATTGAGGAGTATAAAAAATGAACGTAGTAGGTCTTGATTTCGGAACAACGCAGGTCAAAATGACGCTGCTCAAAGACAAAGTGATTTTCGGAGCGAAGGCTCTTCCGAGAACTCTCTTTACGGCAGAAGATACTGAAAGTATCGTAAATGAATTTCTCGGGGAATGTGAAGTGAGTGCGGCGGATGTAGACACATTTGCCCTCACGGGAGTGGGAAGCAAGGATATCGGAGATATACTCCTCGGAGTAAGGACTGTGAAATTCGACGAATTTGCTGCCCTGACAAAAGGATCTCTCATGCTTTCGGGAATGAAACAGGCTCTCATCGTCAGCGTCGGCACGGGAAGCGCGTTCGTAATGGCGGAGTCCGAAGATAAGTTTTATCATATCGGCGGAAGCGGAGTCGGCGGCGGAACTCTCATGGGGCTCGCAAAGGCATTTCTGAATGCGGACACACCGGAAGAATTCTCAGAACTCCTGAAGGGCGGAAGCCTTTCAAAGGTCGACCTCACCATCGGCGACATCAGCGGCGGCAGCATTTCGATGCTCTCAAAAGACGTTACAAGCGCAAACTTCGGCAAAGTCGCTCCCGATGCAACACCTTCTGATTTTGCTCTCGGGCTTTACAATATGGTATGTCAGACGGTGGGAATGCTTGCGGTATTTGCTCTGAGGGGCAGCGACGTGAAAGACGTGCTCCTTTGCGGACAGACAGTAAGTTTCCCGAGGGCGGAAGAACTTTTCGAATTGTTCCACACGATGTTCGACAAAAAGTTCCATATCCTCGACAACTGTGCGTACGCGGGAAGCATCGGCGCGGCGCTTCTGGCGGAAAAATAAATATGTACCAAAAACGGGACACGCTCTGTGTGCCGTTTTTTGCTTGCAGGGTATGAAATTTTTTCATAAGCGTATATGCAGGTGAAAACATAAACGTTATAATATAATAAATAATATTTTTGTGTACGGAACAGAGGCATATTAAGAATATTTTCGTCTCATATTACAGAGGCCGAGACCTCTGATAATATCACATACCCGCAGGAGGAAAAATGAAAACAGGAAAAAAATTATTATCCCTTCTTCTCATTCTTCTGACAGCATCGGCACTGTTCGCCTGCGCAGAAGAAAAGCCCCTCACATCCCTCACCGAAGAGATGACAGAAACTCAGGCAAAGTATTTCGTGCAGATGCGCCTTGATTATGCCTACAAGGGAACTGCGGATGAGAATTATCTCACCCTCATGGGCGTCACTTCAGACGACATGGCGAATTTCCACGCATCCACAGAAGTTACCGACTTCTCACTCATAAAGAGAAGATGTGCCGTTGAGAGATATGATGACGAATTTCAGGCGAATGTAAACGAAGTTCTCAGAAATATGTTTTCATACGTCAGCTACACTGTGGGAGAAGCGACGGAAAATGAAGACGGAAGTTTCAGCGTAGCGGTAAACGTAAAACCCATAACGTTCTTTACGACGA
This sequence comes from Eubacteriaceae bacterium, assembly GCA_017531485.1. GTDB lineage: Bacteria > Bacillota > Clostridia > Eubacteriales > Anaerofustaceae > SVCP01. Next base: position 13,540 of record JAFXKY010000033.1, read on the forward strand.
TCGAAGAAAAGCTCGATACGAAAAGGGACAAGTTCCTCTCAAAATATACGGAATATGAGATCGCCACAATGTCAAAATCCGCTTATGAGAAATACTGCAACAAATATAACGCACTTGTCCTCGAAGCCGTAAACGAAGCGTACGGAGAAATTTCGGTTTCGGAAGAAGAGAAGACCGTAAACATCATCGTTAAAAAATCCGACGAAGGCAAGTGGACATATACCAAAGACTCACTTACGGAATTTAAAAACACGCTGTTTGTATATTGATAAAATCAAAAGTCCGCCATCGGCGGACTTTTATAATTCTCTTTTCCCTGCCGTAGCAGGCGGTTTTCTTTTGTTTTCTTATTTTGTCAGAACTGAAGACTTGTTGTTTGCGAAGCGGAGGATCTGCGTCGCATCAAGGGCGTTTATCTTGCCGTTTCCGTCAACATCAGCCGCTTTGAAGAGCACGTCGGTATTTTCAACACCGCTGAGGACTGAAGACTTGTTGTTTGCGAAGCGGAGGATCTGTGTTGCGTCGAGGGCGTTGACTTTCTTGTTTCCGTCAACATCACCAAGAACGTATTCTTCTTCCGTGCCGCCGATCTTTTCAAGGGCGTCTTCAAGAGCCTTCACAAGCTCCGGATCGATCTCTGCCTTCTGCTTATCAGTAAGTTTGTCGTAAAGAGCTTTCGCCTCAGTTACCTTTTCCTTGTCTTCTTCGGTAATCTCTTCGTCGGACATAATTTCCTGCATGGCTCTTATTGCCTTTTCGAGGGCGAGAGCTGCGAGGTATTCTTCATATCTTTTCTTTGCGGAAGAAATGATCTCTTCAGCATTGACTTCCTTGTTTACGATCTCTTTCTGAGCGTCCGTAAGTGCTTCGTATCCGGAACTGATGGTATTTATTGCAGATTCCATTTCGCCGAGGTTGTCCGGCTCCATTTCAGAGAGGATCTTCAGATCTTCGATCACCTTTTTCGCAACTTCTTCATCTCCCATTTCGGCAGAAAGCTTGTCGAATGCTTCCTTTGCATCATCGAGAGTTGTCTTTGCGCTGTCCGCGATCTTCTTTGAAAGGTCGCTGAGGTCTTCATATTCGGAATAAGCGGATTTGATGAGGTTTTCGTCTTCAAGAGTAACTTCACCGATCTTTTCTACCGTTTCCATAAATGCTTCCGCATCGGCAAGAGGTGTCGTTTCGTACTCAACGGAGAGCGTCACATCTTCGGGAGTCTTTCCGTTATAGCTGAGGACATAAGCCTTGTCATTAAAATCAACGCTGTCCGCGATCTTTACGAACTCAACGCTTGCGGGAGCATCCTTGAGAGAAACGAATTTTACTTTTCCGAGACTCAGTCCGTCATTTCCCACACTTGCGAGCTTTGCATTTTCATTTGTGGGAGATGGGATAACGGGAGATTCCGTCGCCATGGGGCTTACGAAAAATACAGCATTTATCCTGCCGTCCGTTTCGTTCATATCCGTCGCGACGATATCAAAGATCCCTTTGCCGCCTGAATAGCCATTGAATTCCACGGCAGAGTCTGCAAGTTTTGTTGCCGCAGTATCAAACCCAAGGGAGAATCCCGCAACGTAGAAGTCTACGTTATATACCATGATCTCTGCGGTATATTCTTCACCTGATGTGTAGTAGTCGGAACCCATTCTAAGGATCATCTTCGGATCAGCCGGTTCATCCGCGAATGATAAAGAAGGTACACCTGCGAGCAGCATCGCGACTACCAGAGCGAATGCTGTCGTTTTTTTACAGAACTTTCTCATAAGTCCCTCCGGTAAAAAAAATTAAATACTTCTTTTTAAGTATTCCCACCGGAAGTATACCAAAAAAAGGAGTATATTTCAATATCATATTGTATTAAAGCTCAATATAAGATCTTCCCTGCCCGGTGTGGATTTCTCTTGTTGAAATGTTGATAACTTGTGGATATGTTGATAACTTTTAATGTGGACAGTAAAATCCGGGGATAAATTTTCCTTTTGTTTTGGGAAAAAGTGCTGTTGACAAATTGTGAACACAAGTCGGTGGATAATTGTGGATAAATAAAAAATACCTTGCGGCACGTTTGAAAACAAAATAAAAAAAAGTCCCGCGACTACCTGATCTCCCGGCTCGTTACCAAGCAAGTACCTTCGGCGTGGGCGGGCTTAACTTCTGTGTTCGGAATGGGTACAGGTGCGTAACCGCCGCTATCGTCACGGAACTTTGATATTGTATCACCGTTGTTGCAATATTGCAAGCATTTTTTATAAATTTTCCGCAAATGCATAATTTCATGCAAACATCAGGAATTTTTAATTTTCCGTTTTTTATGTTACTATAATATGGTATAATACATAAAATTCATTTATGGAGGTATATCATGTCAATTACCGATGCTCTCATCTTAGGTATAGTTCAGGGCGCAACTGAGTTTCTGCCCGTATCATCATCCGGACACCTCGCAATCACTGCGGAGCTTCTCGGAGTAGAAAATAATTCACTCGCATTTTCCATCATCCTTCACCTCGGAACGCTTCTTTCCATCATGATCGCGTACCGCGAAAGCGTGTGGGGGCTTATCAGGGAATTTTTCCTTATGATAAAGGATCTCTTTACTAAAAAGAGCTTCTGCATGGAAAAAAGTAAATACAGAAAATATATCCCCCTCCTTATCGTGGCTTCAGTGCCCGCAGGAATAGTTGGAGTATTTTTCGGGGATTTCATCGACATGCTCTTCTCAAGCGTGTATTTCGTCGTCATCACCCTCTCCGTCACAGGCATCATCCTCATCGTCGGCGAAAAGATCGGTCAGAAGGCGGATAAAAACATCGAACAGCTTTCATTGACCAAGGCTTTCGGCGTAGGACTTTTCCAGATGTTCGCGGTCCTTCCCGGCATCTCACGCTCAGGAACCACCACCGTCGGCGGACTTACCTTCGGTCTTAAAAAAGAAGAAGCCCTTGAACTTTCTTTCCTCATGGCGCTTCCCGCTATCCTCGGCTCTCTCCTTCTCGATATCAAGGACATCCTCGGAACGGTCATGGAACTTTCGCTCCCCGTCGTCGGAGTGGGATTTGTTTCTTCACTCATCGTCGGATATCTCTCCATCGGCTTTTTCAGGAAAGTGGTCAAAAAAGGCAGCATGATGATCTTCAGCGTTTACTTATGGTGCCTCAGTGCAGTTCTGCTTATCATATTATAAAAAGGTGACATATGAAGAAATTACTCTTTGACGGCTCAATGGGTGCCCTTCTCATCGCAAAAGGGCTCGGAAGCGACAGCGCATCCCTCAACGTGGAAAATTATACCGCCATCAGGGACATCCACACTTCCTACATAAATTCGGGCGCAAATATCATCATCACCAACACTTTCTCCCTCTCCGCAAAGGAAGGCCATAACAAATATCCCGCGGAGGATATTATCGGCGGCGCCCTCAGGGCAGCCCACGAAGCCGCTGACGGAAGGGATGTGTATGTGGCGTTTGATATAGGTCCGAGCGGACTTGATATGTACCCTCTCGGGGAAAGCACGTACGAAGACGCATACGAATTCTATAAAAATATCCTCATCCTTGCCGGTGACAGATTTGATTATATCCTTATCGAAACATTCACAAACCTCGACGAACTTAATGCGGCGGTGGATGCGGCGAAGGAATATTCCACAAAACCGGTTTTTGCGAGCATGAGCTTCGACAGATCGGCTCATACCATGTTCGGCGTTTCCGCTGAGGACTTCGCGGAAAGCATGAATAAGAGAAAAGTGTTTGCCGCAGGCGTCAACTGTAACCTCTATCCGGAAGAAATGCAGGACGTGGTAAGAAAGCTCAGAAGCCTGCTTGATAAAGATATCCTCACCTTTGCCCAGCCAAACAGGGGTGCCCCGAAAATGGTGGGTGGTGAACTTAAATATGAAATGAGTGAAGAAGACTTCGCAAAAGGAACTCTCAGCCTTCTTGAGTGCGGATGCGACATCCTCGGCGGATGCTGCGGAAGCAACGAAAACTGCATAAAACTCATCAGGGAAGCACTCTGATAATTATCCCGCTTTTATAAAAGGCGGGATTTTTGTATTGTGGAAATATTGTATGTAAATAGACGGGATGATATAATAAAATAAAATTAAGGAGGATATATGGATAAAAAAGTAGTGTTCAGAAATGTCGATATCAAAAAATACATACCAATGCCGATAGTATGGCTTATTCTGGAGCTGATGCTCATAAACATCTTTCCGGATATGCCCAAAAGAGCCGAATTTGTCGGTGGAATGACATTTGCTCTCAGGATAATTATGGGAGGAGGTATTATCATAATCTTCCTTTATGAGTTTGAGTTTATGGTGTTAAGGGAAAATAAGATCACCGTATGGCAGTGGTTGATTCCCACTATTGATGTGAGAGTGGATGGTAAACCGTATGTGGCGGCGACGATAAAATATCTTCCGTTGAAATCGAGAGGTTCGGCACGATACAATAAAAACGGAATACAGACTATTGATCTGAGCTATGATCATGATTTTTACCTGTTTCTGAGTTTTTCACCGATAACGAAAGAAGATTATTATTATGATCCATGGAAAGATCAATTTGCAAATGCAAATATGGTGAACGGAACTGCGATAAATGATAAGATCACCATTCCAAAAGTAAGGTATTGTGAAAATTATTACAATGCACTTGTGGAATATTACGGTTGTGAGATCGGTGAGGAGCATATCATTGACTGCTGTGAAAAAAATGTGATTCTGTAAGAGGTGGGTATGAAAACAAAGAAAATAAACATAGAGGTAGAAGAAAGACTTGCCAGTATTTTTGTGCTGGTAATGGGATTTCCGATGTTTTATCTGATGTATGTACGGTATCCGATAGAAGTCGGAGATTTTCATGACGGTGCAATTAAATTTATCGGAGGAATATCGATACTGTTGGTTGCCGCTTATATTTATGTAATTTATAACTTCGCCGTGAAACTTACAGGAAAATATATACTTACTCAGGAAAAAATTCAGGCAACAGGCAAAGGAGGTAAAATTATCAACGAAATATATGTCAGCGAAATAGTTCAGACGGGCATTGTCGGGGAAAAACTGAAGGTTGCAGGAGAGCAGAGTGAATATTTTGATATGCCGAGATATATTTATCTTTCAAAACGTGTTCTGACGGAAGATGAAAGAAAAGATATATTAAGAGCCGCATCCGACGGAAGCGTGCTTTTATTCCGGTACAGCGACAAGCTCAAATACGCATTAAATGAAATATGCGGGATCCACGTTGCGGGATGATATCGGAAGATAAGGAGATAAACAGAAGGAGACATATGAAAACACGAAAAATCACGGCCTTTCTTGAGTGCGGATGCGACATCCTCGGCGGATGCTGCGGAAGCAACGAAAACTGCATAAAACTCATCAGGGAATCGCTCTGATAATTATCCCGCTTTTATAAAAGGCGGGATTTTTGTATTGTGGAAATATTGTATGTAAATAAGCGGGATGATATAATAAAATAAAATTAAGGAGGATATATGGATAAAAAAATTGTATTCAGAAATTGGGACATAAAGAGATACATTCCAATGCCGGTGACATGGTGGCTTTTGGAACGTATTCCTATGTATTTATTTCCAAATATATCAGAGTATGGTGAGTTTGTCAGCGGAATGACTTTTATTTTAAGACTCATTTTCGGTAGTGGAATTATCATAATCTTCCTTTATGAATTTGAGTTTATGGTGTTAAGGGAAAATAAGATCACCGTATGGCAATGGCTGATTCCTTCGTTTGAGGTGAGAGTAAACGGTAAGCCGTATGTAGCAGCGACGATAAAATATCCGATAGTGCCGATGCCCGGCTACAGGGTCGGACACCTGTCAGCAAACGGAAGGCAAGCTGTTAATATGGGGTATGAGTATAAACTGTATTTATTTATGAGTTCATCTCCGATACTCAGTGAGGATTATTTTTATGACCCATGGAAGGAAGATGTGGTATACGACTCAAATGGAATTGCGGTCAGTAAAAAAAATACCATATCAAAGGTAAGGTATTGCGAAAATTATTACAACGCACTTGTGGAATATTACGGTTGTGAGATCGGTGAAAGCTATCTTATTGAATGCTATGAGAATAATGTGATTCTGTAGGAGGTTTGTATGAAAAAAAAGAAAATGAATAGAAATGTAACTGATCGTACTGCGTATGGTTTAGGCGGCATAATGATAGTTGCATTTGCATATGTGATGGCTGCAACATTCCTGTCAGATGGGTATTATCCTGACGGTCCCGGGATATTCAATGGTGCTCTGGTATCTCTCTTTACTGTTCTCGGCGTATATTTCATTTACAACTATGTGTATAAATCGAGGGGAAGATATATACTGTCTCCAGATGAAATCAGTGCAACAGGCAAAGGAGGTAAAATTATCAACGAAATATATGTCAGCGAAATAGTGCAGGCAGGCATTGTCGGGGAAGAACTGAAGGTTGCAGGAGAGCAGAGTGAATATTTTGATATGCCGAGATATATTTATCTTTCAAAACGTGTTCTGACAGAAGATGAAAGAAAAGATATATTAAGAGCCGCATCCGACGGAAGCGTGCTGTTATTCCGGTACAGCGATAAGCTCAAATATGCATTAAATGAAATATGCGGAATCCACGTTGCGGGATGATATCGGAAGATAAGGAGATAAACGGAAGGAGACATATGAAAACACGGAAAATCACGGCCTTTATAGTGACTTCATTAATATGTTTGTTTTTATTCGGTCATGGCAAGTCGGCGGAACTGGAAATGAAGGTATGCGGTTCATACGCTGTGACGGGAATGTTCTGCGAGGACCTGAAGGGAAATGAGTACAAATGTAAGATCATGGAGACCGATGATTACGGCAGGGTATTGTTTTCGTATTCGGGGTACAACATAATAACGGGCAAGGACGAAACAGCAACGGTTATCTGTCAGAAGTCCGGTTCCGGGTATGTGTATTATTACGAGGATATCTGTTATGTATATCAGGCTTCCGAAGCTGACATTCCGGCGTTAAAAGAAGATAACGACTGGAATAAAGATCTGCAGTACGACAAGATGACGAAAAGAAGCAGTGAAATTACTTTCGATCTTTGCATCAGTACTCCTGCGAAACCTGATTACGAGAGAGCACTGCAGTCGTTGTGTACACACTTTGATATAAATGAATCCGATATCAGTGATTTATCTCTCATCGACGTCGGAAGCGGAGATCGCGAAATGTATTTTCTGTCAGTAAGCAGAAATGGTGTTACTGAAAAATACTGTTTAATAATCAATGCGGATTATGAGATCTCATATATCACCATTCAAGAGGGGGAACCGCTTAAAGATGGGATAATGAGGTTGAAATCCGGCGCAGGGTGGTATCAGTAAATTTAAACATCTCAGCGTTTTTGAGTGCGGATGCGACATCCTCGGCGGATGCTGCGGAAGCAACGAAAACTGCATAAAACTCATCAGGGAAGCACTCTGATAATTATCCCGCTTTTATAAAAGGCGGGATTTTTGTATTGTGGAAATATTGTGAATTCACGGTAAAAATAAAAAACTCCTTACGACAAACGTAAAGAGAACATTCTTGGCGCACCTGAGAGGATTCGAACCTCCGACACACGGTTTAGGAAACCGCTGCTCTATCCCCTGAGCTACAGGCGCACCGTATTGGGTATTATACCACGGGTGGGGAGAGTTTTCAAGGGGTGAATTTCGGGGAATTTGTCGGAAGGGGTGGTAAATGAGTTTTGTATTTATGATTTTCTTTTATGACAGGCACGTATCGCTCAGAAGATCATCTGATAACTTCAGCCGGAATTGCGTATGGTGTTTTTAAGTGTGACATAAAAAGACGGTCTGCATTACAGACCGTTTATTTTTTTTCAAAAATCTCTTTTATCATATCTTCTATCACCTCTTCCGGCAGAGTCTTGCCGTAAGGGAGACAGAGTGCATTTTTCTTTATTGTAAAACCGCTTAATCTCTCTTTTGCGGATTCCGGGACCGGGGATCCGATATAAAGACTGATGTGGTTTTTGCAGGCGGCGAAAGATACGGAACGGTCTGCTTTTTTGTATACGGGCATACTCCATGATATCTTCTCTTCCGCGCCGTCTGAACATCTCAGTATCAGATTCCTCAGCGCCGTAATGTAATCATGTGTTTCCGGCGGCTGAGAAATAATGTATTCATCCACATTTTCAGGGGCTTTACCGCAATAGTGTCCCTGATTGGTCCTTTTGAATTCTCTTTTGCATTTCGGACATACCCACATATCATTCCTCCGTAAGGTTTGTAAAAACATTATACCATAAAAAATAACCGGGCGAAGCGGAAAATGCTTTGCCCGGAATGTTTGTATGAATTATGTAACCTATTCGAAGCTGAGGAATTTTTCTCTTGAGTATCTGTAAAGTTCTTCAGCGAAAGCTTTGCAGCCAAGAGCCGGACGTCCGCCGGTGCCGATGCCTGCAACTTTGCCCTTCTGGCAATATCTGTCAACGAAGTTTCTTGCTGCCTGAATTGCTGCTTCTTCGTTTTCCGGATCGAATTCTTCCGGCATAACGTCGAAGACGATCTGATCGCCGTAGAGTTCATAAAGTTTGTCGAGGTCGTTCATTGTCTGCGGCTGCCATCCGTCGAAGCCTGCTTCGATGAAGATAGTAACTCTGTCCTGAACGCATCCGCATGAGTGAAGTGTGCAGAAACGTCCTTTTGAGTGGATGTGGCCTACGAGTTTTTTCATGTGCGGTAAGAAGAGCTTTCTTGCAACTTCTTCTGAGAAGAACGGGCTTCTCTGTGCGCCCCAGTCATCATGGATGTTGAAGCCGTCGATTGACGGAGCATATTTGCAGATGAGGTCTACGAGTTTGATAGCAACTTCTGTTGTTGCTTCAAAGAATTCGTATACAGCGTCCTGCTGTTCTTCGTCGATGAGTGCCATAGCAGCGTTGTCGAAGTCCATGAGAGAGATAAGTCTTTCGAACCAGAATCCGTTTACGAATGTGAAGATCTGTGCGAAACGCGGGTTTGAATCAACGTCTTTGAGGTCGTTTTCCCAGTCCCAGCTTTCAACGTCCGGCATTTTTACTTTTTCTTTCCAGTCGTTTGCATCTTCAAATACGGGCTGTCCTGCTACCGTGATTGAGCCGCCTGCTGACGGAACGAATTTCCACTGTGCACCGAATACGTCGATAAGTCCGTCATTGTGTGCGCCTGCACGACCGAAGTTGTCGTTGTAAAGAGTAGATCTGATGCCGTCTGTTTCCATGAAAGAGTGTACCCATGTCGGGTCCTTTTTCCAGTAAAGGTCTTTCATATTTTCTCTGTAAGAGATCGGTGTGTTGTAGATCGGTGTTCCCGGGCCGCCGAAGAATCCGGGTTTTTCAGCTATAACTCTGAGTTCCTGTTCGCTGTAAGATTTTTTGATCATTATTGTCCTCCCAATAAATAATACACGCATAGTGCTGTTAATTATTGTACAACAATGAACAATGGCAGTCAATACCGTTTTTGTTCAAAACAATACTTTTCAAAAATAATATCCCCGTTTTTCGTTTTTTGTCTTATGGTACTAAGCAGCATCGGTGCATAAAATGCCGTAATATGGCAAAAACGCATAATTTGAGTGAGTATCGGTTGACTTGAAATGCATGTTGGGTATAAAATTATATTATGTATGCATATTCTCCGGTATGACCGGAATAACATTCCGAAAGGAAAAGACAATGAAAATAGTTTTAGAGAACCTTACAAAAAAATTCCCGAGCCGCAACAAAAAAGAAAAGACAGACGTCATCGCCGTAAATGATTTCACATTCGAGATCCCGGACGGAAAGCTCATCGGACTTCTCGGTCCGTCAGGATGCGGAAAGTCAACGGCGCTGAACCTTCTTTGCGGACTTCTGGAGCCCACAAGCGGAAAGATATATTTCGGGGACGACGATGTGACGAACCTTCCCGCACAGCAGAGAGGCGTCGGATTCGTTTTCCAGAATTATGCCCTTTATCCGCACCTCACAGTCAAAGACAACATCATGTTCCCGCTTCAGAACTTAAAGGGCGACAAAAAACTCACCAAAGACGAGATGCAGAAAAGAGCCCTTGAAGCGGCGAAACTCGTGCAGATCGACGGACTTATGGAACGCAAGCCCTCCGAACTCTCCGGCGGACAGCAGCAGCGCGTTGCCATCGCAAGGGCGCTCGTGAAGATGCCGAGAGTGCTTCTCATGGACGAACCGCTCTCAAACCTCGACGCGAGACTCCGTCTGCAGACGAGAGAAGAAATCAGGAGGATCCAGTCCGAAACGAAGATCACCACCGTGTTCGTAACTCACGATCAGGAAGAAGCGATGAGTATTTCCGACCTCATCATCGTCATGGACGCGGGAACCATTCAGCAGATCGGATCCCCGCAGGATGTTTATGACGACCCGGTCAACCTCTTCGTAGCGAAATTCCTCGGAACGCCTCCCATCAATGTCTTTGAAGGAGAAGTCAGAGGCGGAAAGCTTTATATCGGAAATGAAGATATTATGGATATCTCAGGTCCTTCCGACGGAAAGGTTCACGTTGCCATCCGCCCCGAAGGATTTGATCCGGATGAAAAAGGAAGATTCTCCTGCCATATGGGCAGAGTTGAAGTTATGGGAAGGGACATCAGCGTTGTCTGCTTCAACGACAACTGCGAAAACGAAAATGTCCGCGCCATAATCTCCGGAGAAAACCTCCCTGAGGTCCCGAAGACGGGAGATGTACGCTTCAACGTAAAACCCAATAAGGTATTTATCTTTGAACACGAAACAAAGACAAGGATCCCGTTTGATGCGGTATAGGAGGAGTTATGGAAAAAAACAACTTAAAGGCGTGGCTTTACCTTCTGCCTTCCATACTGTTTTTAGGGGTGTTTATGGTATATCCCCTCATAGACGTGTTTATATATTCCTTTGAGGAAGGATATAACTCCGCGTCGGGAATATTCTTCGGAGTGGGAACTTATAACTACTCTTACATCCTCCGCGACCCGTATTTTCTTCAGGCAGTGAAAAACACGTTCATCCTCGTCATCATCACAGTTCCCCTTTCAACGGCGTTTGCGCTTCTTATCTCCGTTGCGCTTTCTTCCGTGAAAAAACTCAGGGAACTGTTCGAAACGATCTTTTTCCTTCCGTACGTAACCAACACTCTCGCGGTAGGGCTCGTTTTCATGATCCTCTTCAAATCAACTCCGTATTCCGACGGACTCATGAATGTGATTCTGGGAGTGTTCGGAATGAGCCCCATTGACTTTATCGACGGACCTTATTGGGCGAAGATGCTTGTGTTGTCCGTATATACGGTGTGGGTGGTGCTTCCGTTCAAGATCCTTATCCTCACAAGCGCCCTCGCAAGCGTGAACCGCACATATTACGATGCGGCGATGGTGGACGGAACGCCGAAGTGGAGGATCTTCACGAAGATAACGCTTCCGATGATCTCTCCGACACTGTTTTATCTCATCATCACAGGCTTCATCGGCGCATTCAAGGCATACAGTGACGCTGTGGCTCTCTTCGGAACGAACCTGAATGTGGCGGAGATGAACACTATCGTAGGTTATATCTATGATATGCTTTACGGCAACAGCGGAGGATATCCTTCATTCGCTTCCGCAGCGGCGATAGTGCTGTTTGTGATAGTGCTTACCATAACGTGCATAAACCTCCTCGTCAGCAAAAAGCACGTTCATTATTAGGGGGAAGGCTATGGAAAACAATTTCGATAAAATACAGAAAAAGACAAAAGCGAAAGAAAAGATCACCAAAGTCCTTACATATGCCCTTCTCGGTTTCTGGGCGCTGATGGTGCTTTTCCCGTTTTACTGGATGATACTCACCTCCGTAAAGAGCTACAGCGCATATAACAGCGAATATATCCCGAAGTTCTTTACTTTAAGCCCGACTATGGAGAACTATGTAAACGTATTTGCGGAAGTCCCCCTTGCGGATTATCTTTTCAATACCGTCGTATTTACTGTCATTACGACGGTCATTATGGTATTCGTGACGGTTCTGGCGGCATTCGCGTTTGCAAGACTTGAATTCAGGGGAAAGAATATCCTTTTTACGATATTCCTCTCTCTCATGATGATCCCGAACGAACTCGTCATCATCACCAACTTCGTCACCATCACCAACTGGGATCTGAGAAACACCTTCACGGGTCTTATCCTCCCGTCGGTGACAAGCGTATTTTATATTTACCTTTTAAGGGAAAATTTCGCTCAGGTGCCGGATGAACTTTATTATGCGGCGAAGGTGGACGGAACGAGCGACTGGAAGTATCTTACAAAGGTGCTCCTTCCCATATGTAAGCCGACAGTCATCACCATAACGATCCTTAAAGTAATCGAATGCTGGAACTCATACGTATGGCCCAGACTTGTGACTGATGATGCGGCCTATTTCCTCGTATCGAACGGTATTCAGGCGATACGTGAGAGCGGGCTCGGAAGAGAAAACATCCCTGCCATGATGGCGGCGGTCGTCGTTATCTCCGTTCCGCTTATCGTGCTTTATCTTATATTCCATAAAAAGATCATGGAAGGTGTATCAAGAGGAGGTACGAAGGGATGATGAAGAAAGTATTATCTCTGATTATCGTTGCGGTCATTTTATGTGCATCCCTGAGCGGATGTCACGGTTCACGCGGAATGGAGCCGTTCGTAATTCCCGGAGAATTCGACACTTCAAAGACGTATGAAATATCTTTCTGGGCAAAAAACGATACCAACAAGGCGCAGACGAGAGTGTATGAAAAGGCGATAAATGATTTTCAGGAGCTTTATCCAAACGTAAAGATAAACTTGAAGCTGTATACGGATTACGGAAGAATTTACAATGACGTAATCACCAACATTCAGACAAACACAACACCCAACGTATGTATTACGTATCCCGATCATATCGCAACGTACCTTACGGGAACGAACAACGTCGTTTCCCTCAATAAACTCATTGACGATGAACGTTACGGCCTCGGCGGAAGCGAGATTCCGTTTGACGGACCGACAAAGGAAGAGATCATTCCGGAATTCCTGAATGAATGTATCGTCAACGGAGAATATCACGCACTTCCATATATGCGTTCAACGGAAGCTCTTTATATCAACAAGACATATGTTGAAAAGCTCGGATATACGGTTCCCGATGTTGTCACATGGGATTATATCTGGGAAGTATCCGAAGCGGCGACGAAAAAGGATGCAGACGGAAATTATGCCGTAAACGGACAGAAGGTAATGATACCGTTTATCTATAAGTCGACGGATAATATGATGATACAGATGCTCCGTCAGAAAGACGCCGGATATTCCACATCTTCAGGTGAAGTCCTTCTCTTTAACGATACCACAAGACAGATCCTTCGCGATGTTGCGGACAGCGCATCAAAAGGTGCTTTCTCTACATTCAAGATCTCAAGCTACCCTGCAAACTTCCTCAATGCGGGACAGTGTATCTTTGCTGTCGACTCAACAGCCGGCGCAACATGGATGGGTACTGATGCTCCCCTTTCGGATATTTCGGAAGATCAGCTTGTAAGGTTTGAGACGGTGGTAAGGACGATTCCGCAGTATGACGTTGAAAAACCCGTGATGATCTCGCAGGGACCGAGTGTATGTATCTTCAACAAGGAAGACAAACAGGAAGTCCTCGCTTCATGGCTCTTTATGCAGTATCTCCTGACAGACGGAATACAGATTGGTTATGCAAAGACGGAAGGATATGTTCCGGTCACATCCAAAGCGCAGGAAAACCCGGAATACCTTGATTATCTTTCAAGGGAAGGTGAAGACAACAATACATATTACGATATCAAATTAAAGGCTACAAAGCTTCTCATTGAGAATACCGGGAACACATTCGTTACCCCCGTTTTCAACGGTTCCGCTTCCGTGAGGGATGCGGCAGGGCAGCTCATTGAAAATACCGTAAAGTCCGTCAGAAGAATGGAAACTGTGGATGAAAAGTACTTCACGGACCTTTATGATGACATTTCTTCCCTTTACAGACTCGACCAGATCAACCTCAGCGGAAACATGAATATGGACCGTGACGACATGGGAGAGCTGCCGTCAACGGCGAAATGGCTCGTCGCTGTGCTGGTTATTGCATGGGCATCAATGGGCGGTTATGTGGTGAGCGAAGGAATAAAAAAGAAAAAAACAGCTAAATAACCGAATTCTTATTGATTTATGGATTTTTGGGTGTATAATTAATAACGTAAAAAACTCATAAGGAGAAAAACGGAAATGAAAAAAATATTTGCAATCGCACTTGCAGTGCTCATGCTCGTTTCTTTCGCAGCATGCGGCGACAAAAAAGACGAAGTTGATATCTTCGCAAAATCAGAAGGCGTTATGACATACGCTGAATACGAAGCAGCAGCTATCGATTCACAGGTTACTGTTGAAACATTCATCCAGGCTAAACAGTCATGGTGGGACAACAAAGGCACATTCTACACACAGGATAAAGACGGTGCTTACTTCCTTTACGAACTCCCGTGCACACAGGAAGAATATGACAAACTTGTAGAAGGAACAAAGATCAAAGTTACAGGTACAAAAGCTGAATGGTCAGGCGAAGTTGAAATCGTAGACGCTACATGGGAAATCCTCGAAGGTACATATAAAGCAGAAGCTGTTGACGTAACAGATATCCTCGCAAGCGAAGAGCTCATCAAAAAACAGAACATGTTTGTTAAATTTACAGGCATGAAAGTTGAACCTTCTACAGATGCAGAAGGCAACGAAGCTGCATTCCTTTACAGCTGGGATGGCTCAGGCCAGCCGGGCAGCGACCTTTACTTCAACGTATCAATCGGTGGTCAGACATACACCTTCACAGTTGAAAGCTACCTCACAGGCGACGGCACAGACGTATACGAAGCGGTTGAAGCTCTCCAGATCGGTGATGTAATCAACATGGAAGGTTTCCTCTACTGGTACAACGGCGTTAACCCGCACATCACAGCTGTAACAAAATAATTAATGTTACCATCATCCCCGCTTTATCGGCGGGGTTTTTTATTTGCGTTTTAAAAGGATTATAGTTCAAAAACAGAGAAAGGGATATAAATATAATAAAAGCGTCGAAAAACTCATTACAGGCATTTTGAGAACATTCCGTGGCGAAGCCGGCATATCACATCCGAAATATATCTTCTGCTCAGCCAATAAAGCCCCCTGATGATATTCCCGAGGTGCGTAAGCGAAATAAAGAGAGATCTGTTCATGTAATTCTGTGTATTGTAAAAAAGATTTTTCTTCCCGTACCTCACCGCACCCGCCCGAGAAGAGAGCACATTTCGGTAAACACCCGGCAGTAAGTGTGAACAGAGAGAACAAAAAGAGCAAAAAAGGCAAAAAAGTATCAAAAAAGGGTTGACAAAAGCGAGGAATGGGAGTATATTAAGCGAGCTGTCCGGGCAACGGCTCAGCGGG
>JAFXKY010000034.1 GCA_017531485.1 Eubacteriaceae bacterium
CTCATCACACCGATCGCAATTGAAAAAGAACTTCGTTTCGCTATCAGAGAAGGTGGCAGAACAGTAGGTTCAGGCGTAGTTACAGAAGTTATCGAATAATTTCTGAGATATAAAGAGAAGGTTTTCACCTTCTCTTTTTTTGTCTATGGCATCGGGGATTTTCATATAAATAAAAAAGACACCGAAGTGTCTTTACGTAATAAAGCAGTTTAATTGTGAAGCCTGCCGGAGATCTTGATTCCTTTGGACTTTATGAACTCGACGAATTCCTGCTTATTTCCGAGGACAAATGAATACTGCGGAATGACTATCTTTCCGCGTTTCATGTAAAGAACGAACGTGTCGACGGTTATTCCGAGCTGTGTGATTTCCGAAAGTGAGGTGGTGACTGCGTTGTAATCATTATCATACTGCGTTATTGCAGTTTCGTTTATGGTGATGACGCCTTCGTATTTATAGCTCTCGCCGGGATATACATCCTCCTGAGGTACTGAAAACGCAAGGCGGATGAAGCGGATGAAGTTCCTGATGAGGCAGAAATATACCATCGCCGAAATGGATAAAACGCCGAATAAAACTTTTCTTATGATGCTCAGGATGATGAGCCAACCCACAAGCGCCGCGAGAAGAGAGTATAAAACGTACTCCATATGATAATATTTCAGAAGAGTATGCAGTCTTGCCTGAGAAAGGTGCTTTTTCGTTATTTTGTATTCACATCGGAACCGATCGCTCATAGCAATTCCTTTCTGAATAATTATTCAAGTTTACCGTAAATCTTAACACCTCTGTCTTTCAGGAACTGAATGAATCCCTTTGCCGTTCCGATCTCGAAACCGTCGGTTGTGAAGATGTATGAAGTGTTGTTTTTGGAAAGGACGATGATGACATCTTTCATGATGCCGCAGTTCTTGATGTCGGAATACTCAAGCTTGTATTTCTCTCCCGTTGAAGAAACGGCGGTGATGTTTTTCTTTGTGACGGATGTGGTGTAGGTGATGTCGCTTCCGTCTGCCTCTTCGCGGTTGCGTTTGACGGTTGTTTTGACGGTCTTGCGGTATTTATAATAAGTATACCCCATGCAGAACGCCGCAAGGACGGGAACAGTCGGGTCGTCTGAACGTCCTGTCAGAAGCAGTCCCGTTTCAAATGCTACGATAAATATAAAGATGCACATTATAAAAACGAAAAACGGCTGTCTGAATGCGATGTATTTGTAAGCTTCGCGGATTATTCTTTCATCTCTGATATGTGTGTTTTTAAATAACATAATTTCCTCCTTTCATAATTATATCATAATTACAAACAAAAAAAGCCCTTTCGGGCCATTATTTTGCATATTTTTCTGCTTTTACTCCTTTGTCGTCGAGAAGTTTTGTGAAATCGCTGTAATACCCTTCCTCAAACGCATCCACCGGCAGAATATAGAATTTCTTTGAATGGGTGAAAAGGATTATCAGCCTGCCTGTCAGCGCATATGAACGGAGCCGTCCGTAATCAATGTCATAACCGACGCCTTCGGAGGAGGTGAAGGTTATATTGTCATTGTCTGCGACAAATGTATAAGTAAGAGGATCTCCCATTATGTCGCAGGCTTTTTTGTAAGAAAGGCGGTATTTGCTTCTGTAGATATACATCTGCATGAACATAAACAGCGGAAAGAAGCTGACCAGTTCCCAGTTTCCGCGGTTTCTCGCAAGCTGCATGAAATAAGTGGATATGAGTATCACCCAGAATGCAAACACTGACGGACGGCGGAAGAGGTAATATTTATAAAATTCCCTGTAAATATATTCGTCATTTTTATAAGATATCCTGAACATATTGTTTTCCTCCTTATTTTCTTTTGAGGAGTTTATTATAACACTGATTCCGGAAATGTAAAGAAATTTAATCAGATTTTAATGTTTTCTTAACACTGTAATAAAAAGAAAGCCTGTTGCGGCTTTCTGAAATTTAATAGATCATATATCCCGGCTGATATTCCTTCGGGAGTTCCTCTTCTTCGATGAAAGAAAAGTTTTCGTCGCGGAGAATGGGAAGGAGGAGTTCGTAAGGCACGATGTCGAACTCGGAGCCGTAATCATTCGCGCCGAAATTTGCCCCTTCCTTGTCCTTGAGGTTGAGGCCCCTTACGAATTTCGTGCGGTTGCAGCAGTCGTGGATCACCACATCCCACTTTTCGTCGTCTGCGATCTTCATGAGTTTCAATGTGAGTTCGTGTGACCAGATGGGGGAGAGGTAACCGTGGCGGGAGATGTACATATTTTCCCCGTAATAATTTCCTGCGTTGTTGCAGTTCAGGTGCAGCTCGGCGCAGTTGATATAATCCACGCCTGTTGCGAGGACAGAGTCTTTCTTTTTCATGAACGCATCGAAATATTCAGGACTCATGGGGGATTCGATGCCGACCCTTCTGAAATATTTCTTCGCAATGGCAATATTTTTAATTACCTTATCCGAGCAGTTTGTTGCGGCGAGGTTGAAGCGGAGTTCGTCAAGACCTGCTTCTGCCAGCGCGCGGAGATTTTCTTCCGTGGCGAGGGTGCCGTTGGTATACATATGCTGATGCACTCCTGCGGATGAGAATTTCTCTATGATGCCGTAATACTTTTCGATCTCCATGAACGGCTCGAGATATACGTACGCAACGCCTGTGGGCTTTTGCTGGACGGAGAGGAGGATATCGATGTCGTCTTCATAGAATTTTGATCCGCCGATCTCCCACATTCCTTCGCCGATGGGCGGCTGTAAGTCGAGCTCTCCGTAATTATAACAGAACTTACATTCCACATTGCATTTGTTGGTCTTTCTGATGGCATTAAGCCCTCTTCCCGTAAGGCAGCTGCGGCAACCGTCGGAGAATTTGTCGTCGGGACCGACATAATACGTTCTGCCCTGAAGGGACTTTAAGTTATTTATCTGTGAGTAAAGTTCATTATCCCTTTTGATTATGCTTCTTTCGATCTGCGCGAGGGTAGAAAGGACGATCTCCTGCTGATTGGGCATGAGTTCATATTCCGGAGCATAATCCGCGAAATACTGAAACCACATAAGTGCGTCTTTTTTTGATATCTTCATAATTTCCTGCTTTCTGAGAGTAAATATATTAAAATGAATTATACATTATATTTCAGATATTGACAACAAAAAACGCCGCTAAGGGCTTTCAGCTTGCAGAGAAAGCCCACACCGCAAAATCTTTGAACAAATGAACAATGAATTTTGCTTGCTGCGTTAAATTTCCGTCCGTGAAAGCTTATTTACGCCCGGGCAAACCACGCTTCCCCGAACGAAAATTGTGCCTTGCCCCCCGGGCTTTTCGGACAAGCCGTGATTAAAGAAAGACCATCAAAAGGTTTTTTGATGGTCTGAAACGCCACTTACGGCGTTTATTTTACTTTCTGGAATGCGATCCTTTCAGGATCAAGTCCGTCGTTTACGTGGATGACGCCGCATTTTGTAAAGCCCGCTTTTGTAACCATATTGATCATGGGGGTGTTGATGCGGTGAGTATCAAGTTTTAAGTTGCCGCACTGTTCAAAACACCAGTTCACTGCGAACGTTCCCACTCCCTTTGCCTGCGAAAGGGTAGCCAGGCGGTGAACCACTCCGTAAGGAAGGTCGTTGAGCCACTCTCCGCCGTAAACAACGTCATATGTGGGGTCGTGTCCGATGAAATAACAAAAATATCCTGCCACTTCGCCGTCTTTTTCCACTACGTATCCTCTTCCGAGGTCAATGTCCTTTATTACATCGCTCTCTCCCGGATATTCCCCTGTCCACTGGATGTTGTTTCCGTTTTTGCGCATATACGCCCTTGCGGAAGCGAATATCTCGGAAACCTTTGCGATGTCTCTTTCTTCGGCTTTTCTGACGAGCATTATTATTTTCCTTCGTTCATAAGAGCAGAAGCTCTCTTGAATGCGTCGTTTGCGTTTGCGAGAAGGCTGATAGCTTCGTTGAGTTCGTCAGCAACGTCTTCCCTGCCGTTTGCCATAGCCTTGTCAGCCCATTCCTTGTAGCTGTCGATATGGTCTTCGCCGTGATGTACCCAGTGAGAGATGAGGGCAGCGAGAGTTTTCATTTCTTTTTCTGCTGATGAATGTGTGTGGTCGTGATCGTGTTCATGATCGTGGTCGTGGTGATGACCTTCGTGTAAATATAATTTCATATTATCCTCCAAATCTGATTTCGTGATTATTTTTTCTTTATATTTCCGCTTGACATTGATGTGGGCGGTTCATAGTCCGTTCTTATCATCTTTTCTGCGACGACTACGAACTGCGGGGTCATGAAGTAAAGCCCTCTTTCGTAATCATCCCAGAGCTGATCGGAAACGTCGCATCGTATTGCAAGGGGGATAAGTCCCCATTTTGCGAGAGTTCTTCTGTCCCACTCGGGGCGTTTTTTCTTTGAGGAAGCATTTATCGGGAAGATGCCTTTGGTTCCTTCGTCGTCATAAATCGAGAACGGTGTCTTTTCAAACGCCTGAGAACGGTTGAAGTCGAAATATTCGCTGTCGGTTTCCAGCATGGGCTGTGTTTCCCAGTCCCCGTCGAAATATATCAGCCTGCCGCCTGTGCGCAGAACGCGGTACCACTGAGAAAACGCAAGTTCCGGATTCGGAAGCTTCCAGATGACGTTGCGGTTGATGATGAGGTCGAATTCTTCGTCGCCGAAGGGAAGTTCGTCCGCTTCCGCACAGATGAAGTTGACTTTTGCGTTCATTCTTTCCGCATTGGTTATGGCTGAGGCGATCTTGCTGTTTGAGATGTCGATTCCGGAAACTTCATGTCCGCGGAGGGCCATGGTTATCGCCAGAAATCCGCTTGACGTTCCGATATCAAGGATCTTGAGCTTTTTCTTTTTCTTCGGCGCATATCTTTCGATCATATCCCCCCAGGCTTTTCTCTTGAAGGAATGAAGATCCTTTATGCAGCGGTCCGTTCCCGTGTCGTTGTTTCTTTGCCAGAAGAGAGAGATCTCGTTTTCTTCGTCTTCCTCGTTGTCCGCTTTCGTTACTTCCAAAAGAAACATCGGGTGTTTTGTATAAAACGGGAGGTCGTCTTCATGATGGGCACGGCGGTCCTTGATACGTATCTTGTTGCGGACTTTCAGCCCGAGTTTTCTTGATTCGTATGTAATGTGCTCGAAAAGTTCCTCATGGGTGTTGTCGGGAGAGGACTCGCGGAGTTTTTTCGCCTTCTTCGCTTCGGTGCATAAAAAAAGTGTATCGCTTCTGAGAAGCTCGCTGTCATCCGCCGCCGCGGCATAGTCGCAGTCAAAAATGAGAAGCCTTCCTTTCGGCTTGAGGACATCCTTGATCCTCCTGAGGAGTTCGGAAAAGTTTGTTTCGCTGACAGAAAAAAAGTTCTTCGCGACGACGACGTCGAAAGTGTGTTCCTTAAATCTGGAATCGAAAATGTCCCCGACGTAAAAATCGGGTTCCGCAACTTCTTCTATTCTCTTTTTCTTTGCTGATGAAATATTTTCTTCGCTTGTGTCGATACCCGTGACGAGATGGGCCTGAGAAGATAATCTCAGGGCGAGGTTCCCGTCGTCGCAGTTGATCTGAAGGATCCTCAAAGGGTTTTTCTTCGGGGAGTTTGTGATAACCGCACTTGCCCAGTATTCAACAAGCGGATCTTCCAGAAAATCCAACGTTGTCATTTCTCTGTCCAAAGCCATGCACCTCTTAATGTTCTTTTTTAATTATAAATTGCAGAACTTATTCTGTCAATAAAGCAGAACAAATAAAAACCGCATAATCAAGGTGTTTCTGTAACTTATTCGTAACAAAACCGCGGTCGTGTAAGCATATGTTGCATATTTTATAATATGCGAATTTATAATGCGGAGTATGTATTGTATTTTTGTTACAGAGAAATGAGAAGATCCCTTAACTGAGCCACATTTTCCGCGATATATGTTGCACCTGCGTCATGAAGTTCTTCTCTGTCGCCGTAACCGAAAAGCACTCCGATGCTTTCGAGGTCATTTTTTACGGATCCTGTGATGTCGTGGTGACGGTCGCCGACCATGATGAGTTTTGAATGGTCCTTTTCGGGGATGTTTTCAAGGACGTAGGCAATGACTTCGTCTTTGTTTACTCTCGTTTCGTCGAGGGTACTTCCGCCGATGAAGGTGAAGTATTTTTTCAGGTCATAATGTTCGAGGATCTTTATGGCAAAGACTTCCGGCTTTGACGTTGCGAGAAATACTTTCTTTCCCATGTCCGTGAGGGTCTTCAGCATTTCGTCGATGCCTTCATAAACAGCGTTTTCAAACATTCCCGTGGGAACGTAATATTCCCTGTAATACTCAACGGCTGTGACGGACTGTTCTTTCGTCATGCCGTAATACTTCTGAAAGGATTCCATAAGCGGCGGGCCGATGAAAGTGTAGAGTTCTTCATTCTTCGGCGGTGTGATATTGAATTTTTTAAGTGCGTAAATGACGGAATTGGTGATGCCGAGACCGGGGTCGGTAAGGGTTCCGTCGAGGTCGAACAAGATATATTCTTTCATAAAATTCCTCCGTGGGTATACGTGGGTATTATATCATAAATACTTTTTTAAACAATACATCATCTATTGTAAGTTTTATGAATTTGTGATAAAATCCGGGTGAGGTGCGAATATGAAAAAATTAACAGCTATATTACTTATAATACTCTCTCTTCTGACGTTCTCATCCTGTGAGAAGATGACTGTGGAAGATTCCGCGGCAAAGTTGTGCGAAGCTATAAAGGCGAAAGACGAAGCGGCGCTTTTGGGGTATGTTGACGGACTTTATTTTTACGAGCCGGAGCTGAGTGACGTACTGACAGACGCGTTATATCTCAGCAGTCGTTATACTGTCGGAAATATCACGGAAGTTGATTCCAAAAACAAGACCGTGGACATCACTTTTGAGAACATCGACATAAACACGATCCTCACTCAGGCAGATGCTCTCATTGCAAGGGAAGGCTTTGACGAAAAGAATATAGATTCGGATTATCACACATCCGACATCATCTCAATTTACACAAACGTTCTCAGGGACAATGCGGAAAATTACGTAACGAAGACCGTAAGTGTAAGTTTCGTCAAAAAAAGCGGCAACTGGATCGCGCAGTTTGATGAAGATTCCTCAAAGGAATTTATGGGCGCGTTTTTCGGA
Organism: Eubacteriaceae bacterium; assembly: GCA_017531485.1. Lineage (GTDB taxonomy): Bacteria > Bacillota > Clostridia > Eubacteriales > Anaerofustaceae > SVCP01. Next base: position 7,168 of record JAFXKY010000034.1, read on the forward strand.
GGATATGAATTTTAATATGTGCATTTAAAGAAGACTTCCGGGTCTTCTTTTTTTGTCTTCGGCGCAGCACGAAGCGCTGAGCACAGCGGCGTCCCCCTTAGGATAAGGGGGATACAGGGGGATGCGATACGCACAAGGTCAGGGAAAAACGGGTGTTCCACGAACCGGACCCGCGGAAATCCCATTTTCGCGGAACAGGGCGGAGGAGCACCTGCGGAGTCAGAATCGGAGCTTGCCGCAGATTTTGACGGATGCACGGTGCTTTGACGCCCTCATCAGGGGGATCGGGGAGATGTAAAGAGTTTGTGAGATGGGGATGTTCCACGAACGTTGCGGAACACGCAGGATCCGACACGCTCTCTTATTTCAACGATCCCTCAGTCACTCCGTGACAGCTCCCTTATTCTAAGAGAGCCACGTCCGTCC